>NZ_JBEXKX010000002.1:0-371887 GCF_040609695.1 Amycolatopsis sp. NPDC004625 | reverse complement strand
CTGCCCAGCCACTGATCCCCCACCCGGAACCAGAGCCCGTCGAGCAGCTTGATCGGCGGCGCCCAGAACCCGCCCATCTCCCCGCGGATGTGGAAGCCGGCGGCCGGGTACAAGCCCGATTCGTCGCCCAGCACGTACGCCCCCGGCCCGGTGACCAACGAGCGCCGGTCGGCGAGGCGGGTGGTGGTGACCAGTTCGTTCGCTCCGGGACCCGCGGTCAAAGCAGGGTCGAGAGCGCGTGTCCACTCTGGTGTGGCCGCCGCTGCGGTGGTGGCGACACTGGTCAGGCAGAGCGGAATGAGTGCGGCGAGCAAACCGAATCGCGTGCGCAACACGGGTTACCTCCAAAGAGTTACGTCGGGCACCGTCCGGTCGGTCATTTGAGACCGCCTGCGGTGAGGCCGGCGATGATGCGGCGCTGGAAGACGAGCACGAGGACGACGAGCGGCACGGTGACGACGACGCCGGCTGCCATCTGGGTGCCGAAGGGCTGGTCGAAGCTGTACGCGCCGGTGAACCGGGAGATCGCCACGGTCGCGGTCTGCATCGACTTGTCGTTCACCATCGACAGCGCGATGATGAACTCGTTCCACGCGGTTACGAACGTGATGATCGCCGTGGTGAACACTCCGGGCGCGGCCAGCGGCAGGATGACCCGGCGGAACGCCCCCAGCCGGGTGCACCCGTCGATCATGGCCGCTTCCTCGAGCTCGCCCGGCATCTGCCGGAAGAAAGCGTTGAGGTTCCACACCGCCAGCGGCAGGGCGAGCGCCATGCTCGGCACGATCATCGACTGGTAGGTGTTGATCCAGTCGATGTCGGTGAACAGCTTGAGCAGGGGCACGACCAGCGAGATGCCCGGGAACATCGACGTGGCGATGATGATCGCGGCGGCCGCGGTCTTGAACCGGAACCGCAGCCGCGCCAGGCAGTACGCCGCCGACAACCCGACGACCAGCGTCAGGACGGTGGCGACACCGGCCACGACGAGGCTGTTCAGCAGGGCGCGGCCGAACCCGACGTCCACTCCGAACACGGCAGCGAAGTTCGCGACGGACATCGGAGCCGGGAAGGGGGTCAGCGAGAACTGGTCGGTCGGCCGCCGGAGTGCGGAGACGACCATCCAGTAAAACGGCGCCAGGCAGTAGGCCAGGATGACCGCCAAGCCGGCGTAGCGGAGCACGGCGCGGTACCTCATACCGGCACCACCTCGGGCTTGGGCTCCGGTGCCGGCGTGGCCGCGGGCCGGCGGCGTTGCCGGCGGGTGTGGTCGCGGGCCTCGCCGATGACGTCCGCGCCGAGCAGTTTCACGAACACCAGCGCCACGGCGGCCACGTACAGGAACAGCACGGTGGCGTAGGCCGCGGCCGGGCCGAACCTCAGGTTGGCGGCCTCGTCCCAGGCCAGCATGGTCAGCGTTTCCACGGACTCCTTGCGGTTGCCGATGAGTACGAAGGGCAGGTCGAACATCCGCAGCGAGTCCAGGACGCGGAACAGGACGGCGACCGCGAGAACCGGCCGGACCAGTGGAAGCGTGATCGCCCAGAACTGCCGCAGCGCGCCGGCACCGTCCACCCGCGCGGCTTCGTAGACCTCCCGCGGAATCACCTGCAGGCCGGCGAGCACCAGGAGCCCGATGAACGGTGCGGTCTTCCACGTGTCGGCGATGATCACGGCGAACTTCGCCTGCCAGCCTTCGGTGGTCCAGAGCACCTGGTTGCCGATGATCGCGTTCGCCACGCCGTCGGCCTGGAAGATCCACCGCCACAGGATCGCCGAGACCGCCGTGGGAATGGCCCACGGCACGAGGATGCTCGCTCGCACCACGCCACGCCAGCGCAGCGCCTGGTGCATGACCAGCGCCATGGCCACCCCGATCACCACTTCGAGGGTGACGGTGACGACCGTGAAGAGTGTCGTGTTGCCGAAAGCGTTCCAGAACCGGGCTGCTGCCGGACCACCGAAGATGCCGGTGTAGTTGTCCAGACCGGCGAACTGGTCGCCCTGAACGACGAAACCGTCGGCGTCGACGCCCTGGCCCGACTGGTAGAGCGACTCCCGCAGAGCCGAAACCAGCGGGTAGCCGACGGCCAGGGCGAGCACCACGAAGGTGGGCGACAGCAGCAGGGCAGCGAGCCGTCCGGCTTCGCTCACCGCCCTGCTCCGCCGCACGGGCGTTGCCGTGCTCACTTGAGCAGGCTCCCGAGCTGGGTCTGCAGGTCCTTCAGCGCGGTCGCGCTGTCCTTGGTGCCGGAGATGGCGCTGTAAGCGGCTTCCTGGATCGCCGTCGTCACGTCGCCGTAGCGGACGGCTTTCGGCCGCGGCTTTGCGCCGAGGATCGAGGCCTTCAGCGTCGGCAAGTACGGGAACTGCTTGAGCAGCTCCGGGTCGTCGTAGAGCCTCGTCCGGGTCGGAGCCTGGGAGGTCGCCAGCAGGTTGGACCGTTCCGCCTGCTCCGTGGTGAAGAACTTGATGAAGTCCAGCGCCGTCGCCTTGTGCTCGGCGAAGGCCGAGATGGCGAAGTTGTGCCCGCCCAGGCTGGACACACCCGGACCGGCCGACCCGGGCAGCGGCGCGACGTCGAACTTGCCCGCCACCGTCGAGGATCCGTCGGTCTTGTTCGCCAGCGCCCACTGATAGGGCCACTGCCGCTGGAAGATCAGCTCGCCGGCCTGGAAGGCACGCCGGCCCTCCTCTTCCTTGTAGGTGATCGCCTTCTGGGGGATGACGCCGGACTTGAAGCCCTGCACCAGCTGGTCGAGGCCGGCTTTGGCCTGCGGGGTGTCCACCGCGGGCTTGCCGGAGTCGTCGACGATCGTTCCGCCGGCCGAGTGCACGGCCTCGTCGAAATTGACCGTCAGGCCCTCGTACTTCTCGAACTGCCCGGCGTAGCAGCCCGTGTTCGCCGCCTCCGGCACTGCCTTGATTTTCTGACAGGCCGCGGTCAGCTCATCCCACGTCTTCGGCGGCGCGACCCCGGCCTTGGCCAGCAGATCCTTGCGGTAGTAGAGAAGCCCGCCGTCGGAGTACACCGGGACGGCGTACAGCTTGTCCCGGTACTCCGCGGTCTGCACCGCCGGCTTCAGGAAGTTGTCCAGGTCGAACTGATCCCGCGGGAGCTCGACAACCCACCGGTTGGCGGCGAATTCCGGCGTCCACACGACATCGAGGTTGAGTACGGTGTAGGCGTTGGACTTCACCTGGGCGTTCTGCACCAGCTGCTGCCGCTGGGCGTCCGCCGACTCCGGCAGCTCGACGATCCGGACCTGCTCGCCGGGGTGGCCGGAGTTCCACTCCGCCACCAGCTTCTGCATGTTGTTGGAGGTGTCCTTACCGGTGACGAAAGTGATGTCACCTCGTCCGTCCAGCGCCGGCGCGGCGCTGCTGGCGGCCCCTGCCCCGCTACCGCTCCCCCCGCTGCAGGCGGCGGCCAGTACCGCCACGGCCGCCAGCGACACCCCGCGCAGTGCGGTTGTTCCCGGTCCTGCCATCGTCGTTGTCTCCCATCACCATTGATGTCACAAACCCAGCGGGGCGCTGCCCCGGACTACGATCTGCCCCGGCAGCAGGACGCCGGCTCCGGCGTCCGCCGTGTCGGGCTCGGCCTCCAGCAGGCCGAGCAACCGCGCCGCGATCTCGGCGGTCGGCTGCCGGACGGTGGTCAAGCCGTTCTCCACCGACGTCGCCAGCAGCGAGTCGTCGAACCCGGTCACCCAGACGTCCGCGCCCGGCGACAGCCCGCGGCGGCGCACCTCGCCCAGCACGCCGACGGCCAGCAGGTCGGTCGCGGCGACGATCGCCGTCGGCGGCTCCGGGGCGTCCAGCAACGTCGCGGCCGCTCGCGCGGCGCCTTCCAGGCTGTCGGAATCGGCGCGCGCCTCCAGGTGGGGCAGGCCGAGTTCCCGGCACCGGAATCGCCAGCCGTCGCGCCGGTCACTGCCGGCTCCCCGCGTACCCGGACTGTCCCAGCCGACGAAGCCGATCCGGTCGTGGCCGGCGCCGTGCAACCGGGTCACCAGTTCGGCGCAGGCCGCATGGCCGTCCACGTCGACCCACATTCCGGGCTGCCGTCCGTGCCGCGGCCAGGTGCGGCCGAACGAAGTGAACCGGATACCGCGCTCGGCGAGCCACGGGTGCCGTGGATCTTCTCCCACTGTGTCGGACAGGACGAAGGCGTCGACGGCCTGCTGGGCGATGAGGTCGGCGTAGGTGGCCAGCCCGCGCTCACCATCGGGTGCGGTGAAGAGCAGCAGGTGGCGCCCCGACGCTTCGACGGCCGCGGTGAGCGCGTGCAGGAACGCGTCCATGTACAGGCTGTGTCCCGAATGGCGGGACAGGCAGTAGCCGATCAAGCCCGCCTGGCGGGTCGCCAGGCTCCGGGCCGTCCGGTTCGGCTGGTAGCCCAGCGTCTCGATCGCCTCCCGCACCCGGTCTTGTGTGGCCGGGTCGACGCGCTCCGGGGCGTTGAGGACGTTCGACACGGTCTGACGGGAGACGCCGGCGTGCGCCGCCACCTGTCGCAGCGTCACGTCCTGTCCTCGTACCACGGTCTGTCTCCAAAACCTGGTGACACTCGCAAGCGAATGCCGTACTCTCCGTGATTTGACCGGTCAAATCCGGCCGTAACAGTGACTCATGCCACCCGATTGTGTCAACACCACCCCCGATCCAGTGGAGGAACCGTGACCGGATCGAGCACGGCGCTGCACAGCCTCGTCACCGTGCTGAATGCTCCCTCCGTCGTCTGCTCCCTTCCCGACGGGCGTCTGTCCGGCCGCGGCGCCACCGGCTGGTTCAGCCACGACGTTCGGGCCCTCTCGCTCCTGGAGTTCGCGATCGCCGACGTGCCGACCGTGGCCGTCGGGCACGACCAACCCCACCCCTCGACCGCCTCATTCCACGCCGTCGCACGCGAGTCGGAATCGCACTCGCGTGACGCGACACTGCTGGTGGAACAGCGGCGCGAGGTGTCCGCGGCCAGGCTCGGAGAACGGTTCACCGTCATCAATTTCGGCGACCGGCGCCGTTTGACGATCACTCTGCGCGTGGCGACCGACTTCGCAGGCATGGACGCGGTCAAAGCCGGCCGGACGACAGCCCTCGTCCCGCCCATAGCCGACGACCTGGTCAGCTGGCGGAACGGCCACGGCACCACCGTCCTCCGCGCCAAGCCGGCCGGCATGGTCAGCGCCGGCACCGGCTCGGTGGCCACGGTGACCTGGCACGTCGAAGTGGGGACCGGCGAGTCCTGGCACGTCGACCTCACCGCCGACGCCGCGTTCCGGCCGGGCGGGTTCGAACAGCACCCCGCAGCGAAGGATCCGCAGTGGACCCTCCCGGACGGTCTCCCGGCCGTGGCCGCGAAAAGCCTCGAAGACCTGCGGGCGCTGCTGCTGGCCGACCCGGAAAGCCCGGACGACGGCTACCTCGCGGCCGGCGCCCCCTGGTACCTGACGTTGTTCGGCCGGGACTCCCTGTGGGCAGCCCGGCTCCTGCTGCCCCTGGGCGGCGATCTCGCGGCCGGCACCCTGCGCACCCTCGCCCGCCGCCAGGGCACCCGGTACGACGCGGACACCGAAGAACAGCCCGGCAAGATCCTCCACGAGATCCGGGCAGCACCGATCGACACCGGCCAAGTGCAGCTGAGTTCCCGCTACTACGGGACGATCGACGCGACGCCGCTGTGGATCTGCCTGTTCCGGGACGCCTGGCGGGCCGGCCTGCCCGCCGACGAGGTGCACCAGTTGCTCCCGCACATGTACGCGGCGATGGACTGGCTCACCGGGACCGACGCCGACCCCGACGATGACGGACTGATCGAGTACCAGCCCTCACGCACCGGCGGTCTCACCCACCAGGGCTGGAAGGATTCGCACGACGCCTTCCTGCACGACGACGGCACGCACCCGCTGGCCCCGCTCGCGCTGTGCGAAGCGCAGGGCTACGCCTACGCAGCCGCCCAGGCCGCCGTCGAACTCGGAACCGCCTTCAACCGGGCAGAAACAGCGGCGTGGGCCGACTGGGCCCGCCGGCTCGAGCAACGCTTCCGCGAGACGTTCTGGATCGACGACGAATCGGGACGCTACCCGGCCATCGCCCTGGACTCGAAGAAGAACCCGATCCACGGTGCCACGTCGAACATGGCACACCTCCTCGGCACCGGACTGCTGGACCGCGACGAAGCGGCACTCGTCGCGGAGCGTCTCGATCGCCCCGACCTGACCACCCGGTTCGGGCTGCGCACCCTGAGCTCTGCCAGCCCGTCGTACAACCCCTTCAGCTACCACCGCGGATCCATCTGGCCCCACGACACGGCCATCGCCATGACGGGGTTGGCCGCGGAGGGACACCACGGCCAAGCCCACCGGCTGGCGGAAACGATCCTGCGCACCGCCGAGCATTTCGACGGACACGTGCCGGAACTGTTCGCGCTGCTCGACGGCTCCGAGACACCCCTGGCCTACCCGGCCGCGTGCCGGCCGCAAGCGTGGTCGGCCGCGGCGGTCGTCCGGGCCGGGGTCGACCTCCACGAGGGCCGGTGAAAGGTTCATCCACGCGGACGGGACTTTCCCGGGCCAGCACTACGACCGCAACGCAGGCAACCGATCGGAGCGTTCCATGGCCGTGCGTAAAACGTTCGCGCGACTCGTCAGCGAACCTTGTTGGTGTCGCAATCTTCGTAGGACAGCGCGAGGTCGCCGGCCATCGAGCGCTCAACCGAGTTCCCTGACCGGCGACCCCGTGCTCGAACAAGACTGATTCAGCTGTCCGGCGGTGAACTGCTTGAGGATGACTCACCGTCCTGCGGGATGACCCACCACCGGGTGAGGAAGCCCAGATCGGCTACGGGTTCCTCGGAACCTGGGTCGACCCGGTCGGCGGGCAGAAACACCGGATCTGGGCGTTTGTGATGGTGCTGGCCTGCTCCCGGCACCTGTTCGTCCGGCCGGTGATCTCGATGAACCAGCAGGCCTGGACCGAGGCCCACGTCGCGGCGTTCGCGTTCTTCGACGGAGTGCCGCGCCGGCTGGTGCCGGACAACCTGCGCACCGGCGTCGAACGCACCGATCTCTACGACACGAAGATCAACCGCTCCTACGCCGAGCTTGCAGCGCACTACGCGACGCTGATCGACCCGGCCCGGCGCGGCAAGCCGAGGGACAGACCCCGGGTCGAGCGGCCGATGCCCCTACATCCGGGACAGCTTCTGGCGCGGCCGGGAGTTCACCTCGCTCGAGCAGATGCAGCAGGCCCCGTTGGCCTGACGCACTACGGTCGCCGCGCCGCTCGTCAGGGGCGCTGCAGGGCGCGTCGCCGTTGAGCGTGTTCGCCGAGCGGGAGGCCGAGGCGCTGGCACCACTGCCGCGGCGGCTGATCGAGCTGGCGACCTGGTCGCGCGGGACCATCGGCTTCGACATCCACCTCAAGGTCGGCAAGACGCTCTACTCGATGCCCTGGCGGCGTATGGGCCGCGAGGTCGACGCCCGCGCCACCGCGGCCACGGTCCAGATTCGACAACGGCGAGCTGATCGCTACACACCCGCTTCAGACGGTCTGCAAACGCACCGAGCCCGGGCACTACCCGCCGGAGAAGGTCGCGTTTCAGCTGCGGAACCGGACTGGTGTCGCACCCAAGCCGCCGAGCTCGGCGAGCACGTCGCCGCTGTCGTTGAGGACCTGTTGCAGGTCAACGCGATCTTCCGGCTGCGGGCCGCACAGAAGATCATCGCGCTCGCCGACACCTACGACCCCGTCCGGCTCGATCGGGCCTGCGGCATGGCGATCGCGACGGACGCCGCTCACCCTGGGCTGGGCCAGCCCGGCCGCGGCAGCAGCGATTCGGAAGTGTCGGCGCGATCATCGATGCCGCGCTCGAGCAGGCTCTGTGCAAGCTCAAGCTCTCCGGAATGCTGCAGACCCTAGGCGCGCGTGGCCCAGGCCCGCGCCGGCGAACGACCTGGAGGACATCGATGTTGTGGTCCCCGTTCGCCAAGCGAACACCGGCGCCTCCGAGTCCAACATCACCGCGCTGATCGACAGTCTCCATCACATCGAGCGGTGGGTCTACGACGTCGACGACATCGAAGCAGCGCTGCTGAAGTTCCGCGAGGAGATCACTACCAGGGGCTGGACCAAATCAGACGGTCCCGACGTCGAGGAACAAACGATGTGGCACTACCTCCCGTCCGCCCCAGGGTCACGACGTTGAACGACGCCCAGCCTGGCATCCTGCCCGCCACTATCCTCGCCTGCCGTGCTGGTTCGAGGTCCACAGTGCCCAAGCCATAGGCCAAGTCGGTCCCGACGGCATCATGCTCCCGCCCGGGACATCCGGCCTGAGCCAGCTCTGCGACAAGCTGCCCGATCAACACTTTGACAACTTGGTGGTCCGACATTTCTACCTGCGAAAATGAGATCTCGACACTATAGCGGCCTAACAGCATCGCGATCGTGTTCGTCACCTGGCCGACGAGCTGTTGATCGCGCGGATTTCGACCGCGTCCGCTCGTGGCGTTCAGCCAGACGACTTGACTTGTTCTGCAAGTATTGCCGGCGCACCGGACCGACGAACAGGCTCACGAGCACCACGACGACAATCCAGCCAACCGTCTCGACCAGAGGCGCCGTCCGGCCCGGATCCCCGACAATTAGGACCGCTGCACCGAGAAGAGCCGTCGCCAGACTGCCTGCGAGCAGCGTCCTGCCCCACTGTCGCCACGTGTGGTGTACGCCGAGGCCTCCATGACGTGGCGCGTGCGACGGCGCGGGGCCGCCCGCCCACCGATGTGCGGCCAACGCGTCCAATCGAGAGATGGTCTGATGGCCGAACGCAACCGAAAAGCCGATGTAGACTGCGGCCAAAGCGTGCAGCACGCTCCCACTGGCACCCCGCCGTAAGTCGATCACTGCGGCGACGAGCAACACCAGATCGACCAGCGGCACACAGATCAGCAGCACGGCGCCGACCCGCCTCCACCTCAAGATGTACCGCCCAGCGAGACCGACCACCAGGAGTACCCAGAAACCGACTTCGCACCCGACGATGATCCATCCGATCACTGCCACCCCTCCAATCGCAACCATACGATTGTATTGCTTTAACTTAAGCATACACTTGTATCGTGGACGAGAACGTGACGTCGCCTCTGGTGGTCAGTCCTGCAGCTCGCCGTGTCGCCGCAGCAGCCGTTACGGTCATCGCCGAGCGAGGGCTCGATGAGCTCAGCGTCCGATCCGTAGGCGCGCGGCTCGGCATGTCAGGCGGCGCGGTGCAGCATCACTTTCCAAGCCGTGCCAAACTGCTGAGTGCGGCTATGGCGTCCGTTATCGCGTCGATGACCGAGCGGCTCACACCGATCATCGAGGCCACGCGGCCACCCACGGGGCGCGCTACGCTGGACACATTGCTGCGCGAGGCGCTGCCGCTGGATGACGTCCGACGGGCGGAAGGCTCGGTGTGGATGGCACTGTCGACGGCGGCCGCGGTTCACCCTGAACTCCGCGAGCAGCACAGTCTGTACCTTGACACCTTCGTCGACGGTCTCGCCGCGTTACTCAGTGCAATCAACCCATCCCTGGGCGGAACCGGACATGCCCGAGCACGCGCGCTGGCAGCGACGGTCGACGGACTGACTTTGCAAGGCATCGCAGGCAGTCTCACACCGGAAGCGATGACAACCACCCTCTCGCGCGCGATCGCCGACGCTCTCACGCCACGCTGACGCTTGTCGACCAGTCCGCCGGTACAAGTCTCGCGTGCCTGATCGTGATGGTCCCGAGGTGCCCGCATGCACCAACGCTCCGGACGCCTTGACCGGTCTGCTCGCCGCCCGGCTGCCCCGCCCCGCTACGCGACGAAGATCCGATCAGTGAAGTAGCCGCCACGTCGGTGTTCCGTCAGGCGGCTCAGTACGCTCCGTGCCTTTCGGCCCGGAGTTCCTCGATGCTAATGAGCACGTGCAGGAAGCCGCTCACAGCGAGAACTGCGGCGATCACCGCGGCGATCTTTCGCCAGCGGCGAAGTCGCCACGACCGCCTCCGCGACGCGGCGCCGCTCCAGGCCCGAGGTTTCTTCGCCGAGACCGCCGCCCTGCTGCGCACCAGGCTGCAGCAGCAGCTCGGCCGGCTCGCCGCGCCCACGGCACCCCGGTCGTGGCCGGACGCACTCGACCGGTTCCGGCGCCCGGCCCTGGCCATGCTGCCGCCGCCGCAGCGCCGGATCGCGCGCCGCAAGGTCTGTCCGCTCATCCGGTGTGGTCCCGACGAAGCCGCACTGACGATGGACCTGATGGGCTACGCCTTCATGCTCTTCGCCGACGTCGAGTCCGGCCAGGACAGCCTGGTCCACCACACCGGCCCGACCGGCTACCGGCTCACCCGCCTCACCGGCCTGGTGCCACCCGGGCCGCCGGTGGCCATGCCCTGGACGATCGGCGTGGACGCAGTTCCCCGGCTCAGCGTCGAGGAGGCGGTCGACCGGCTCAACGCCACCGACCTGCCCTATCGCTTCTTCGAAGACGCGACGACCGGCCGCGGCAGCGTGCTCTACCTGCGCTACGACGGCCACTACGGCCTGCTCACCGCCGCCGGGAGCACTCCGTGACCGGTGCTGACCCTCGCCCGCGGCGCCGAGGGCTGGCGCGCCCGCACCCGGCCGCCACCGGCACAGCCGGCCAGGTCGCCGTCGCGGTGCTGGCGGCCGAAACCCCCGCAGCCGCCCTCACGCTGTCCTCGATCGAGTACTCGTCCCAGGCCATCGTCACGTTTGCCTTCGCGCGCCGCGAAGGTCCCACGCTGCCACCAGGAAGCGGTTCCTCCTCCCCCGCGCGGACGGCCGGGCGATCAAGGCGGCCACGCTCCTGAGCCGGAAATGGTTGGTTCACCGAAGCCACGCCAGGCCGCTCGCGAGCCGCGTGACTCGTCGGCGCGAAGGCTTGCCGCACTACACCGCCGGCCACGCCGGTCGGACCCCAGCGACTGCGCGGCGACGCGCGCGGTCTCGGGCAGCCGGTGTCGCAGGCTCGCCCCGCCGTCGGCGCCGTCGTCCGTGCGCAGCGCGAAGATGGTGGACAGGATCAGCTGATCGTCGTGCCGGGGTCGTCGATCGTGCGGGCCACCCGCGCCTCGACGTCCGGGGAGTCGATCGCCCGGGTCGTGCCCTGCAGCGCCATGACGCCGCCGAAGAGCCGCTGCACGACGAGGTCGCGCCGGTGCCGGGCGATCCGGTCGCGGTCGTTCAACAGGGCCGGCTCCTCGCACTCGGCCCGACGCCGGCCCGGTTCGAGCGCGATCGCCGCCCGAGACCAGCCGCACCTCGGTGTCGTCGAACGACAGGTGCGCGGGTGGCTGTCGCGAGACCGGCCGGGGAACCCGCACGGGCACCGGTTCCCCGGCGACGAGGTCCCCGGCGGCGACCTCCACGCACAGTTCCCCGGAGTGGTTCGCGGGCAGCAGCACGGCGACCAGGTCGGCGTCGGCCGGATCCCGTGCCCGCACGGACCGGGCCGAGCGCGGCGACGAGTTCGTCGGCCACGATCCCAGGGCGCCATAGCGGGCCCCGGTCAGCGCCACCACGACCTCCCGCAGCTCCCACCCCCACCCCACCCGCAGCACGGCGTCGAGCGGGCGCTGCACCGGACAGCCTCGCGCCGGCGGGCCGGGGACTTCCGGTCGGCCGCGAGAGGACCGATGTCCTTCCGCGAACCACCGGGCGTGGCGCGACCCGGCTCTCACTGAAAGTCATTTCAGGTCGCACGCTCTGCTTCGGTGGATTGTTCCCGCCAAAACCGGCGAAATCCGCGTTTCCGGAGAGAAACCGCTCTTTCGAAAGGTCTCGGGCAAGTCGGAAAATGACAATCGACCGCCCTCGCGATCCGGGAAAAAAGGGGTGCGGTGCTCCGTTCGAGTGGTCCTCGCCCGACTCGCGGAGTCCGCGCTCCGCCGCCGCGGGCACGTATTAGAGTTTGAAAAATCAACGAACCGTCGTCGCTTCGCAGAAGTGCACCCGCACCGGCGAATGCGCGGACCGGGAAAATCGGAAAGCTGGGTGATGCGCGATGACGAGAACCATCACGACCGTGGAACTTCCGGTGAGGTGGCAACGAGCCGTCACGCAGGTGCTGAGCGAACTCGCCGAAGCACCGCTGGACGCTGCGGGCCTGAACAGCGCCGGCCTGGCCGCGGTCTTCGACCGGCTGGTCGAGGGAGCCCGCACCTGCGCGAACGCGGGCTCGGCCGCGCTGACCCTGTGCGTCCCCCAGCCGGGGTGGCTGCGGATCGCCGCCGCGACAGGCGACGGCGCCGAATGGGCCGGGCGCCTCATTCCGCTCGAAGGCTCGGTGTCGGCCCTGTCACGCACCCAGGGTGGTGCCATCCGGGTCGCCGACACCGCGACCGACCCGAGAACCGTCCAATCCGCGCGCCGGGCGGGCATCGGGCCGAGCATGGTCGTCCCGCTCTACACCGAGACCGGCGAGTGGGACGGCACCCTGCTGGCCGGCCGTCCGGTGTCGGCCGACCAGTTCACCGAGGACGACCTCCGGTCCTTCGCCGAGTACGCCACCCAGGCGTGGCGGGCCATCACGTTCGCGGCGGCGAACGCCGTCCGGATCGCCGACCGCCACACCACCGTCAGCGACCGGCTCACGAACGTCCTCCAGGAAGTCACCTCCCACGACCTGGCGGCTCTGCAAGCCACCACGGAACAACTGCACGCCCAGCTGCCGCCCGAACACTGGCCGCGGCTGGCGCCCCTCAGCGCGGCGATCGCCACCACCCGCGACCACCTCGCCCGGGCCTTCGTCGCCGGTGACGGCCGCGACCAGGACGAAACCGGCCCGCTGCTCGCCCATCTGCTCCGCACCTGCACCGCGGTGGCCGGTCCTCTCGAACTAGCCCAGCAGTTCACCGTCCACGACCCGCTGCCCAGCGAGCTGCCCGCCCGGAAGGTCGACCTGATCAGCCGCTGGCTCGCCATCGCCCTGCTGGTCGCCGACCATCTCGGCGTTACGCGGGCGGTCGACATCGCCACCCGCACCACGACCGAACAGCAGCTCGCCCTGACCGTCAGCTACCAGGGCGGGCCGCCGGCCGCCGGTGCCGACGCCGCCACCCTGGCCGCGCTCCAAGCCGTCACCGACGGCCTCGGCGGCCTCCACCGCATCGACGTCCCCGCTCCCGAGACAGTCCGGCTGACGTGGATTTCCGACCCCCTGCGCTGACCAGGAGCCGGGCCGCGACCGGGAAGCCGCGCGGGCCCGCGCGGCCGGGCTTCCGCGTGGTGATCGTCGACAGCGACCCGTTTTCCCAGCTGGGACTCGAATCGGTCGTGTCCGCGATGCCGGACGCGGTCGGCGTGGCGACGGCCGGCACCACCGGGTTGCGGCAGGCACTCGCGCGGACTGGCGCCGACGCGATCCTGCTGCGGAGCGGTTCGGACTTCGACGGACGGCTTTCGCGGAACCTGCTGTCCCAGCTCCCCGGCACCGGCGTCGTGGTCGTCGTCGACGCGGTGCACCGTCAGCGGTGGTACCTGGAAGTGTTGCGCGCGGCCGGAGTTCGCGGACTGGTCTCCGGCGACAGCCCGCCGTCCTCGTTGCGCGAAGGCCTGGAGCGAATCCAGCAGGGAGGCGAGTACGTCGACCCTCGGTTGGTGCCGATCCTGCGGCGGCCCGGCCGGCGGGCCGGCGGCCGGCTCACCCCACGCCAGCGGGAGGTGCTCGTGCTCCTCGCGGAGGGCTGCACGAACCCCGAGATCGCCGAGGCCTTGGTCATCAGCACCGAAACCGTCCGGACCCACATCCGGCACATCCTGTACCGGCTCGACGCCCACGACCGGGTGCACGCCGTTACCCAGGCGTTCCGGTTCCGGATCCTCGACGTCGAATCCGCCGGCCTGCGCATGTCCGGCTCCACCGGCCGGCGCAACCCGATCGGCGGCGTTTGAAACCGCCCCCGCCGCGGTGCGCGAGCCGACGCAGAGTTCGGTGTTGCTGCGGGCCAAGTGCGACTTCACGGTGCCTCGCGGCGCAACGCCAGAAGCACGGGATCGGCGAGTCGAGGGCGGGCGATGCGCTCGGCGCAGCGTGGGGTTGATCGCCGCTGCCACCCGCAGTTCCTGTTCGCCCGCCAGGCATTCTCGCACCGCCCTGGCCGTAAGGGTGGCGTAGGACGCCACGTCGCGACCGGGTCACCGTTCTCACCGAACAGTTCGACCGTGTCGTTGTCGCCGTCCGGGCGGCTACCGGTCAGCCGCGCCTTCGCCGTCCAGAACAACGCATGGGCTTGCCGCCGGGGCTGTTCCAGTACTCCGCGGATCCCCCGTCCGCGCCGCGGCTGGTGATTATCGCCGTGCGAACCTCGAAGCATCGCTGTTCGTGAACCAGGACGCCACGAAGCCGTGACCGGACGCAGGTGTGCAACACGGGGCCAGCCACGTTCGGTGACGGGGAGAGGGTTCGCCCGGCCGACGGTGGCGCCGGCTCCTGGCTGAACCGGCGCCATCGCCTCCTGGCTGTCTTGCGTTAACACAAGACACCGGCGCATACCCCGTTCTCGCAGTCTCACACGCGGCCCGCGGGCACTTCTCGCTCATGGTGCTTCATGTCATACCAGAACTTGACGCTGCTTTCTGCAGGCCACGTCGAGCACGCCGGCTCGGGCGCCGACGGGCCGGCTGCTCGGAAAGTGTCGGTCCCGCCCGTTAGGCTTCCGACCGCTCCGTTGAGACCACAGCGGCGGCAGGGGGCCGGGACCGGCCTCCGCACGCACCCGCACCGGATCGACAGGAGCAATGATGCTCGACCCCGACCTCCCCCGTGCGTTCGACGAGCTCGCCGGCGCGGCCCGCTCGCTGACCGACTCCTTCGAAAGCGACGAAGGCGAACAGAACGTCCTCGACACCATCGTCGCCGAGGCCGTACGAGCGTTCCCCGATGCCGACATGGCGAGCATCACCGCCTTCCACCACGGCGAACCCGAGACCGTCGCGCACTCCGACCCCCGTGCGGTCGAGATCGACCGCGGCCAGTACCGGGCCGGAACCGGCCCCTGCCTGCACGCCGCCGAAACCGGTGACGTCGTGCGGATCGCCATGCCGGCCGCGGGCGGCCGGTTTCCGGAATTCTCCCGCCACGCCGCCACCCTCGGCGTCGGCAGCTACCTGGCGGCGCCCCTGCGCGTGGACGACACGCTCTCCGGCGCGCTGAACCTGTTCGGCTTCGGCGACCACGGGTTCGCCGCGGCGGAATCGCACCTGATCACCGTCTACACCACCCTCGTCGCGTTCGGGCTGCGCAGCGCGCGCCGGTACCGGCGCGCGGCCGAACAGAGCGAGCACCTCACCACCGCCATGCGCTCCCGCGCGGTGATCGAACAGGCCAAGGGCATGCTCATGGCCATCCACCGCATCGATGCCGACGCCGCCATGCAAAGACTCGTCGCCGAATCCCAGCAGACCAACACCAAGCTACGCGACGTCGCCGGCCGATTCGTCCTCGACGTTTCGGGCCGGGTCAGGACGCCCGAGTGACCGGGTTCAGAGCCGTGGCCGCCAGGGGAAGAAGAACGCAACCCGGCGCTGGTAATCCCGGTACCCCGGGCGGTCCTGCATCCGTCGCTCGGGGCGTCCGGCGCCGGTGGAGAACATCAGCAGGTAGCTCATCAGGGCCGGCGCGGGCAGCGTCCACACGGCGGACGGGGAGGCCACCGCAGGAGCCACGCACCGTCCCACACCAGCGAGTCGCCGCAGTAGTTCGGGTGCCGCGACCAGCCCCAAAGACCGGTTTCGAGCACGTCCGGCCGTTCGTCTTCGGCACGCTCGGAGTACTTCGCCTTCTGGTGGTCCGCCAGGGCTTCGACCACGGCTCCCCCGACCATGACCGCCACCCCCGCGGGGACCAGCCAGTTGCGCCGGTCACGCGGCACCGAACTCGCCGCCGCCAGACGAGTAATGCGTGACTCGGTCAGTGGTCGTAGGCGGTCAGGGATCGGGTGACGGGTTGGCCGGTGGCGCGGTCGTGCCAGATGGCGGCGGTCAACGCGAGGAGGCGTTGGGCGATGCGGACGCCGACGCCTTCGATGGTGCGTCCGCCGTGTTGTTCCAGGTTGAGCTGGCCTTTGAGGGTGTCGTTGACCGATTCGATGAGCTGGCGGATGGACTTGAGCAGCGGCTCACCGGGATGGGGCCGGCGGTTGCGGTAGGACAAGCGAATCAGCCGAACTCCGCGTTCGGTGAGGTAGTGGTCGAGTTCGCGGGAGACGTAGCCCTTGTCGGCGATGATCAGCAGGCCGGGGCGGTCGGTGAGCAGGTGGGGTTCGTGGTCGCAGATGGCCATGAGCACCTGCCGCTCGTCGACCTTCGGGTCGGCCAGCGCCCAGGCAACCGGTGGTCCAGCGGGGTGCAGACCAGGTGCAGTCGCAGGCCCCAGAACCAGCGGGAGTGGGAGCGGCAGAAGCCGTATTTGGCCCAGCCGGCCAGCTCCGAACGTTTGACCGTCGGCCGGGACCGGCCGCACTCGACCGGGGTGGAGCCGACGATCCAGGTGGCCCGTCTCTGGTCATCAACCGGACTTACGCATCCCTCGTCTAGCTGGATCGGCGCGGACACCAGGAGCTCGCTCAGTCCCTGGGTGACGAAGACCTTGCCGATCACCGCGGGCGTCGAGGCACCGTCCAGGAACTCGGTGTACCGGTGATCCTCTTCCCGGCTGTTCCCGAGCCGGCTCGGCATCCGGCGCTCGAGCCGGACCGGCCCACGCGGTCGTGACCGCCGCGAGCGCCCACCGGCGGCGGGCATCGCCCCGTCCGGCCAGCGCGCTCGTGACGGCGACCGCGGCCAACCCGGGGCCCCACACGGCGTCGGCGTAGTCACGCCGGCCCTTGCGCAGCGCGATCACCGCGGTGGCGGTCTGCATCGTCGCCACGACGCCCGCCGAAAGCGCGGCCACCCGGCGGAGACCGGCCGGGTCCACGGTCCGATGTCGCTTCACCGAGCGCTACCGGGCCAGGCCGTTGAGCACGTCGGTCAGCTGCCGCTCGGTGTCGTTGCCGAGCTTCTCGAACACCACCTTGCCCAGCGGCGCCGCGAGTTTCGCGGCGCCCTTGATTTCCAGGTCGTTGGTGTAGGCGATGCGCGACCCGGTCCCGTCGGGGGTGATGTCGATGGTCTCGGTGGAGGTCGCGGTGTCGTTGCGGCCCACGAGCACGACCTGGTCGGCGGACAGCTGCTCGAGCGTGTAGGTCAGCTCGGTGCTGATCCCCGCGATCTTCGAGGTGTTGTGCCACTTCGACCCGACCCGCACGGGCCCGTCGTCGGTGCGGGTGCACCGCTCGGTCCCGGGGTCCCACTGCTCGACGTTGCCGAAATCGGCGAGGTACGGCACGACGACGTCGGGAGCGGGTTCGACGGTGAAGGTGCGGGACACGGTGGTGGCCGCGCGGCGCCCATCGGGTACCCCGCGTGCCTCCCCGGCAACCGTCCGGTCAGGCTGTCGGGAAGATCCGGCCGGCCCACGTCTCGGCTTCCGCGGCGGTCGCGTACGTGGGCAGGTACGGTCCCGAAGCGACGACCACCCCGATTCCGGACAGCAACCGGGCGTGCGCCTCCGAGAGCACGCCGCGGGCGCCGACCTTGATGCCGAGCTCTTCGGCGCGCTCGACGACCTGCCGGATCGCGCGCACGGCCTGTTCCGGCGGGTCGTCGACCTCCAGCGCGTCGATCATCGCCCCGGTGAGCATCACCCCCGGAGCGGGCACCTCGAGGGTGGGCAGCAGCTCCAGCTCGGCCAGTCCGGTGATGTTGACGATGAACACGACCCCGGCCCGCGCCAGCTCGCCGAGCGCCGAGAGCAGGTCACCGCGGTCGTCCAGCAGCGACGGCCCGTCCGTGCAGAGCATGAGGTGCCGGTGCGCCAGGCCGTTGCGGTCGAGCTCCCGGCCGACCACGTTCACGAGGTCGCCGTCGATCGCCATCCGCCGCGGCAGGGTCAGGCACAAGGTGGGTGCGTCGGCACCGAACCGGGCCTGCCACTCCCCCGCCGTGCGCATCGTCTCCGCCAGCAGGTGCCGCCCGAGCGCCACGGTCATGCCGGTGGCCTCGGCGAGCGGGAAGAACACATCGGGCCGCAGCTCACCGAGTTCGGGGTGGCGCCAGCGCAGGGCAGCGTTGAGCGAGGTGACGATCGCGGCGTCCGGAAGGACGACGTGCGGCCGGTAGACGACCGCCATCTCCCCCGACTCCAGCGCGCCGGCGATGCCGCAGGCGAGCCGGTACCGCTCGGCGTCCGCGTACCCGGCCACCGGGTCGAACGGCACCCACCGGGTCCGCCCGAGCTCTTTCGCCCGGCGCAGCGCGACCTGGGCCGACCGGATCGCCTCCGCCGGGTGCGCCTGGCCCGTGTCGGCGAGGAAAACCCCCACACTCGCGCTGACGCCGACTCCAACACCGTCCACATAGGACGGCCGCCCCAGTTCGGCGATCACCGCGTCGGCCAGCTCGCCCGCCGACGCCGCGCTGTGAGCCCCCGGCCGGGCGAGGGCGAAGACGTCACCGGGCAGCAGGGCGAGGACCTGGTGCGGATCGCGGCGGACCGCCCCGAGCGTCCTGGCCACACCGGCGAGCAGCTCGTCGGCCGCGTCGAACCCCAGCCCGTCGCGCACCACGTCGAATCCGTCCAGGCCCACCAGCAGCACCGCGACCGGGCTCCCGGTGGACAGCAGCCGCGCCAGCTCGGCTTCGAAGAACCCGCGGCCGGGCAGACCGGTGACAGGGTCGGACGCGGCGGAGCGGTCGGGCACCCGTTCGGCCTCCTCGTCCAGTGCGTTCTCGCCGGTGTCGTCGCACCGGCTCCAAGCCCGGCACAATCTACGGGGTCGCCCCGCCGACGTGCCACTCGCGCGCACCGGCCGTCGCTCGGCGTGGAACCAGGATAGGGGCGCGGCTAGGGTATCGATGCGCATGGCCGCCGCGGTCGCGCGCCGGAGAGGAGCGACAGTGCAGCTGGATGCCGGCGCCTACCAGCGCATGCTCGGCGAAGAGCTGCGCAGGCTGCGCGAGGAACGCGGGCTGACGCGCCGCGACCTCAACCTCCGGCTGCACAGCGACCTTTCGCTGCAGGCGATCGCCACCTACGAACTGGGCACCCGCCAATGCTCGGTCGTCCGCCTCGTCGAACTGTGCACGGCGCTGAACGAAGCCCCCGAGGCCCTGCTGGCCCGCGTGGGACGACGTTACCTCGGCACGTTCGGCGTCGCGGAGTCCGAAGGCGTCAGGGTCGATCTGCGGCGCGTCGCCGTTGCCCCGCACCACGAACTGGCGCCGTTCCGCCGCTGGGCCGAAGGCAAGCTCGCCGAGTGCGGCGGCCGGGACGACCCGTACGAGGTGCACCTGGACCCGGAGGCCCTGTCTCGGCTCGCGGAGCTGTGCGGGACGACGACCGCGGGCCTGCTGGTCCGGATCCGCTCGCTCGCCGGCCCGGCGACCTGACGGATCGGCCTCCGCGGAGGGGGCGCGCCGGTCCGGGGGTGACTCCGGGAGAACCGCACGTCGTGCCCGGGTTTCCGATCCGATTCCCGTGGGCACCTCGCGTCCGTACCGGGCTTCAGCAGCGAGGCCCGCCAGGAGGTCACCCGTGTCGTCCCCCGTCTTGACCGCTACCCACCGCGACGCGGTCGGCACGTCGCTGATCGCGTTCGAGCGCTTCGTCCGGATCAACCACGTCACCGTGTTCCGGCTGGCGGCCTGCCTGCTGGGCGACGCGGAGAAGGCCGAAGACGTCGTCGAAGACCTCTTCGTCGAGCTGTGGTGCCGGAAGGACCGAGCCCTGAGCACCGCGGAACTGCTCCCGGCCGCGGTCGATCGCTGTCTCGACCGCGCCACGACGTCCCCTCTGCACGACGCGCTGCGCCGCGTCGGCAGCCCCGAACGAACCGGCTGGCTGCTGCACGACGTCCTGAACTTCCCCGCCGCGCGGACGGCGGAACTGCTTGCCCGGACCGAGCCCGGGTTCGGACTCGACCTGGACCGGACGCGAGTCGCGTTGAGCACCTTCCTGAAGCCGTGACCGGCGAAGAGCACGACGACGGCCGGTGCGGCCACGACCCGGCCGGTTCGTGGGACCTCCCCGAAGACCGACGCCCGGCCTGTTCCCGCTGTGACGCGCTCCGGACCGAGGTCGAGAAGCTGCGTCTCTGCCTGAACCGCATCGCCGCCGCCAACACCTGGCCGGCCGCCGACCTCGTCGACCGGATCATCGCCCGGGTCCGCCTCGCGCGGTGACCGCGTGCGCGCCGGACCGCGGCCCGGATTCGAGCCTGTCCTCCGCCGTGCGACACCCCTGACCGACGCATGGCATTCGATCAACGCGGCACCACGGCCTCCTCGTGCCCGGCGCGGATCGCGTACGGGTGCCGGACCCACCCGGCGCTCGCCGAAGGCCTCGAGACGGCGTTGCCCGACCTGAAGCTCCATTCCCCGAAGCGACGAGGTGCACCATGCCGGGGATCCCCCCGCACGTTCTGGTGATCTTCGGCGCCACCGGCGACCTCGCCAAGCGCCTGCTCGTCCCCGGCGTCGTCCAGATGTGGCGGGACGGCGGGCTGCCGGACAGCTTCCGGGTGATCGGCACCGGACGGACATCGCCGGGGAGCGACCGCGAATTCCGGGCCGCCCTCGGACGGGACGTCCGGGAGTTCGGCGACGTCGACACCGCCCACCTGGGACGAATTCGCCGGCCACCTCTCGTTCGTGGTGTCCGACAGCGACGACGGTGAAGACCTCGCCGCCGCGGTGCGGTCGGCGCGGGCGGAGCTGGGCGAGGACGCCCGGACGATGCTCTACCTGTCCGTGCCGCCGGCGGCGATGGGCCCGATGCTGCGCATGCTCGGCGACACCGGCCTGGCCGACGACGCGCGCCTGATCATCGAGAAGCCGTTCGGCCACGACCGTCACGGAAGTGCTGACCGAGCTCGCCGGAGCCACGCTCGACGCGTCCGGAGTCGACAGCCCAGGCTTGACCGGCGTCTTTGGCCGGCTCGTCGACAGGGCGCACGACTGCGCTGGTTCCGGTTCCGCCGCGCTGACCTTGTGCGTTCCCCAGCCGGGCTGGCTGCGGATCGTCGCGGCGGTTGGCGATGGCGCAGGATGGCCCGGACGGCTGATCCCCTCGAGGGATCGGCGTCGGCCTTGAGCCGGCCCCAGGCGAGGCCATCGTGGTCGCCGACACGGCCTCGGATTCGCGAACGATCCAGTCGGCCCGCAAGGCCGGCATCGGACCGAGCATGGTCGCGCCGCTCTACGCCGAGACCGGCGAGTGGGACGAACCCTGCTCGTCGGCCGCCTCGCGGGCGCGGACCAGTTCACCGACACCGACCTGGCGTCCTTCGCCGAATACGCCGCCCAGACCTGGCGCGCGATCACCGCCGCGACCACGAGCGCCGCCCGGATCGTGAACAAGTACACCGACAGTTACGACCGGCTCACGACGGTCCTGCAGGAAGTCACCGCACACGACCTCTCCGCGCTACAGGCCGCCACCGAAGAACTGCACGCCCAGCTGCCGCCCGAGCACTGGCCGCGGCTCGCTCCCCTCAGCACAGCGATCAGCGCCACCCGCGACCACGTGATCGACGCTCTCGGCTCCGGCGACGCAGCCGGCGGTGACGACGACGAAACCGGACCGCTCCTCACCCACCTCCTCCACACCTGCACGGCGGTCACCAAACCCCTCGAACGGGCCCAGCAGTTCACCGTCCACGACCCACTCCCGGGCGGGCTGCCGCCACGACAGTCGGCCTGATCGGCCGCTGGCTCGCCGTCGCCCTGCTCGTCGCCGACCGGCACGGCTACACGCGATCGGTCGACACCGCAACACGCACCACAACAGAACAGCAGCTCGCTCTCACCGTCAGCTACCCGGAGGGGAGCCGCCGGCCGCCGACGACACAGCAGCCTTCACCGCCTTACAGACGATCGTCGACGAGCTTGGTGGCATCCACCGAATCGACACTCCCGCGTCGCAGACGGTGCGCTTGACGTGGATCTCGGACCCCCTGCGTTGACCACCCTCGGCGGAACGCCGAGGACACCTCGACGTCTCGACTTGATGATCGTCGACCGGGACCCGCTCTCGCGCCTGGGCCTGAGATCCATCGTCGCGGAACTGCCGGACACGCGGGGCACGGCCGTGGCCGGCGGGACCGAAGCGGCTCGGGCGGTCATCGCGTCCCAGCCCGATGTCGTCCAGTTGCGCAGCAACCTCGACTTCGACGGACGACTGACCCGGGAACTGCTCTGCCACCACCCCGGCGTCGGTGTCCTGGTCGTCGTGGACCACATGCACCAGCAGCGGTGGTATCTGGAAATGCAGCGTGCCGCCGGGGTTCGCGGTCTGCCCGCGGCTGAGCGTTCGCCTGATCGACGACCAGGATCCCTGTCGCCGGCTTCAACGACCCCACCGCCCTGACCGCGAACAGGTCTCGCGACGCCTGTGTGTCAACCAGCCCCTTCTTGGCATAAGGCGGCTGGGCAGGCGGCGAGGGCGGCCCGTCAAGGCGCACGAATCCCGGTATCGACTACATCGACTTGATACTATCAATACGTTTTTCTCGGTTCTCGAAAAGCTCCGGCAAATTCTGCTCCGTTCGGTGGCTCCACGACCACGCCACCGGTGTCAGCCTTCTTGGGTCAGCCCGGACCGTCCGCCCCGGCCGGGACGACATCCAGGGAACTGCCGCCGGCGGTCTCGCCCCCTAGGCCGCCGGCGGCACGGCAACACGGGCTGGAGGGCGAGACCATGCACTCGGGTGAAGTCAAGCTCTGTGAGCGATGCTGGAATCCGATCGCCGCGGACGGACACCACGACGCGTGGCAGGTCCGGGACACCGTTCACCCGCTGCTCGCTCCTCTTTCCTGCTTCTCCCACCTTCCCGACGATCCGGCGTGCTCCGAGGGTCCGCTGGCCCTGCGCGGCGACCAGCACGGCGGCGACGAGCATCACCATCAGATACCGGACTGAGCCGGCCGGCCGCGGCCCCCGGGAGGCACAGATCTCGATTCGCTGCGCGCTGTTGCTCCGGACGTCGCAGGCCTGCAGGGTTGTCCGGGTGCGCCGCCGGTGCGCGGAGAGGTGTTGGCGGTGCGCAGACGGGACACGTGGCGACGGCGGGGCAGGCCGGTCCTGTGGTGCGTGGTGGCCGGCGGCGGGTACGCGGCAGGCTCTCTGGTCGCGTTCCGCGTTCTCGACGCTGCGGGATCGGGCCCGAGCTTCTTCCCTTCGGCCGGTTTGAGCGTGGCTCTGCTCTGCCTGCTTCCCCGGCGTGCCCGGGCGTTCGTGTGCGCGAGCATCGCGGCAGCCGAGATCATCGTCGACCTGGCACAGGGGCTCGGAATCGTCGCAGCCGCAGGATTCGCCGTGGCGAACACCGCCGAACCGATGCTGGCTGCGCTCCTGCTCGGCACGGGCCGGATCGACACCTGGTACGGGTTGACCAGGTTCCTGGCAGCAGCCGTGCTCGCGGCTCCGGCCGTGGGCGCGCTGACCGGAGCGGTCACCGTGGTGCTGGCCACCAAGCAGGGGGACGGATGGTGGAATGTTGCGGGCCGGTGGTGGCTCGGCGACGCCCTCGGCGTCCTCGTGATCGGCACGACGCTGCTGGCATGGGGACAAAGCTCCGGTGCGGGCCGGCATGGGGGCCGAATCGGGCCGCTGGTGTCCGCTGCGGCGATGGGCGGTATCGCCGCGCTCGTGTTCTGGGTGGACGCTGCGGCGGCGGGTTACGTCGGCGTTGTCGCTCTCGCCTGGGTGGCCCTGCGTTACGGCCTGAAGGCAGTAACGGCAAGTGGCGTCGTGATCGCCTTCGTGGCCACGACCGCGACCGTCGCGAAGCACGGCCCGTGGGCTTCAGGCCCGCAAACCGGGCTGGTTCACCTGCAGGTGCTGCTGGCGGTGGTGCTGCTGACGATGCTGGTCCTGGCGGTGACGGTCACCGAGCGCGATGCCGCGATGCGCAGTGCCGCAACGGCCGAAGAACGGCAACGTCAAGCGCAATCGGTGGCGGAGGCCGAGCACGAGGCCCACGAGCGGGCCAGGCTGCTGCAGGCGACGGCGGAAGGACTCGGGGCCGCCACGAACGTACCCGGGATTCTCCGAGCGATCCTCGACGTGCAGGGCGAACACGGTATTCCGGCCAGAGCGGCGATCGGGGTCCTGGTGAACGGGACCGCGCTCAGGACGACGCTGGGTGGAGACGAGCAGGCTGCGGCGATCATCCTGCCCCTCACGGCCGCGATTCCGGAGGCCGCCACGGTTCGCGATGGCGCACCACGTTTCCCCGCCGGTGCCCACGCGCTCCCCGGCACCGTCCTGTCCGCGACGAGCGCGGCGATCCTTCCATTGCGCACATCGGACGCGGTCTTCGGTTTCCTGGCCCTGTACTTCCGTGAGGACCACATCCAGTCCTCGGCGCAGCGCACCGTCCAACTGACGATGGCCGCGCAAGCCGCACAGGCCGTTCAGCGTGTCGAATTGTACGAAGCCGAGCAGCTCCTGCGCCGGCGCGCCGAAGACGGGGAACGGAGGCAGCGGCTGATCGGAGATGTGCTCGCGGCGGTCAGTACTTCCGGCACGGTCTCCGAACGCGCGCGAAAGCTCGTCGACGCGCTCGTTCCCACCTTCGCGGACTTCGCGGTCGCCCTCTTCGGTGAGGACGGCAGCGACTCCCCTGTCGCCGTGTGCGCCCGCGGCGACGAAGCCGCACGCACCGCCGCGGGCACTTGGCAGACCGCCGACGGGGGAATCTCGGCGCTCACGACCGTCATGGCAACCGGAAAACCGCTCCGGCCGGCCGCCGGTCCGTCCGGCTCGGGCCGATGCTCACTCATCGGTGTGCCGTTCACCGCGGCCGGCAGCGTCGAAGGCGCATTGCTTGTCGGGCACGCCGGTTCCGGCCGGAGCTTTGCCGAACAAGACTTCGCCTTGGTCGAAGAAGTCGCCGCGCGCGCCGCGCTGGTACTGCACTCCTCTCGCAGCGCCGACCGTGAACGATCGATTGCGTTGATCCTGCAGACCAGCCAGCTACCACAGCACGTGACCGCCCCGCCGGGCCTTGCCGCGGCGACCCGATACCAGCCCAGCGAGCAGCATCTGGCGATCGGCGGCGACTGGTACGACCTCGTCAGCCGCCCGGACGGGACGATCACGGTGACGATCGGAGACGTCGTGGGTCACGGCCTGGCCGCCGCCGCCGCGATGGGGCAGATGCGCAGCACGGCGACCGCACTCATCCTCGCCGACCTCGGGCCGGCCGCCGTGCTGGACCGGCTGGATCTCGTCGCCACCCGCACCGCGGGAGCCGAACACGCTTCGGCGCTGGTGGCCGAGCTCGACCCGGCCAGCGGCCGGCTGCGCTATGCGAACGCCGGCCATCCGCCGCCGCTGCTGATCACCCCTGACGGCACAGTGGCCCTGCTCGATCAGGCTCGAACGGCGCTGCTCTGCCTGCCGCCGGGCACCGGACGCACCGAAGCGCAGATCAGCATCCTGCCTGGAAGCGCCCTGCTCTGCTACACCGACGGGCTGATCGAGCAGAACCGCCTGCCACAGCAAGAAGCGTTCGCCGGACTGATCGCAGCAGCCACCCGGTACGCACACCTCAGCCCGGACGAGCTCTGCGACGGACTGCTCGACACGCTGGTGGGCCGCTCGGCGGCACGGGACGACATCGCCGTGGTCTGCCTCCGATTGCTCCAGGTCCCGGCATCCGGCCCCGAGGTCGGCACCGAACCGCTCCGACCGCCCTCATTCCGGCGCGCTGCGGCGGAGTAGGCCGGAATCGGCCTCAAGACCGGTCAACGCGAATCATGGCCGGGCCGCTGGGCGAGGTCAGCGTATGAACCGACGGCCGTCGGCCGACGTTCGAGAACGGCGAGAGCGAATGTGAGAACAAGGTGCGCGGTACGAGCCTCCCGCGCGATCGCCTCGTCCCCGCGTCGCGCCATTACCAGATTCGCTTCCCGGCGAAGCCAGCGGTTGCGCTCACGGCGCAGGACCACAACCTCCGGCTGCGGCGTATCGGGTTCCGGAAACGGCGCGTCATTCATCAGCAGATCTCCTCGAAACTTGCTTTGACCGAGGATAACCATCCAGCCCGCCAGCTGCCTGCCCAACATCAGCCGATTCACCAAAGGTATCTTAGAAAGCTAGAATTTTGACAGAAAAACCTGTCGACCATGTGCGCCCGCTGGAAATTTTCTCCCCGATCAGGGCGATCGACCTGGGATATTCACATGTCGACAACCCCGGGCACAAGTCCCGTCCATTTGCGCCACAAACAGAGTCTTTCGAAAGACAAAAAACTCCGGTCTCGGCAAATATTCTGCATCACCGATGCCACCGCCCGACGACCCTTGGCACGAGGTGCGGGCAGTACTCGGCCCACCGCCGGAAATCCCCCGAAGAGGGGATCGGGTTTCGGTCCGGACATCGGTTCGGGCCTGCCATCACTCCGCTAGGCAAGCTAGTATCTAGTCTGTCGAAATTCTTTCCGGTTGATCATATGGGTGGCTGCCATGGAACGACTCGCCGAGCAACTGCGCGCAGTGATCGTCGCCACCGACGTCTACCGGCGGGCGATGGCTTCCGCCCTCGGCGTGGGCGTGCCCGAGGCCGCTACCCTCGGTGAACTGCTGCACCAAGGCCCCCTGCCACCATCGGCGCTGGTCAAACGCCTGGGCATCGCCTCGGCGAGCGTGACGGCCCTCCTCGATCGCCTGGAACGTGCCGGACTGACCCGCCGCGAACGTCATCCGACCGACCGCCGCAGCGTCCTGGTGACCCTCACCCCGGCCGGACGTGCAGCGATCCAGGCGATGTTCACCGTTTTCCGCGACGACGTGTACAACGCCGTCCAGCAGTCCGAACCGGCACACATCCGCGAGTTCACCGTCGCTCTGACCAAGATCGCGCAGGCCCTGCAGGAACGAGCCGCCCGTCCCGCCGCGATCGCCGAGGCTCTCACCGAGTCGACCGACGCCGGACGGGCCACGGACCGGTGAGCAGACCAGTCGCGACGACCGGGCGGGTTCGCAGGCCGGGACTGCGCACACACGCTCGAATCCGGAACCGTCGCGCGCCGGCCGTTCCGGCCGCTCGTTTCGGGATCCGTGGTCCCCTGGCCGACGCGGGTGAGTGTGGCGCCGCCAGTCGCAGGTGTCCGCACCTCAGGTCGACCGCTTCAGCCGGTTCGCCGCGAACCGTGCGTACCAGCGCAGCGTGTCCGGGTCGTCGATGGAGGCGAGGTTCGCGGCCTTCTCCAGCTCCTTGCCGGACAGCAGCTTCTTCACCGGGACCTCGAGGCGCTTTCCGCTGAGGGTGTGGGGCACGGCGGGTGCTTCGATGATCTCGTCCGGGACGTGCCGGGGACTCAGGCGCGTTCGCAGGGTCGTGACGATCTTGCGCTCGAGAGCTTCGTCGAGTTCGTGGCCGGGTGCCGGAACGACGAACAGCCCCAGCCAGTAGTCGTCTTCGGGCAGGTCGAGCCCGACCACCAGGGTTTCGGTGATCTCGGGCATGGTCTCCAGCACGTCGTAGAAGTCGCCGCTGCCCAGGCGGACGCCCTGTCGGTTGAGGGTGGCGTCCGAGCGGCCGTGGATGGAGACGCTGCCGTCCGAGTGCATCGTCACCCAGTCGCCGTGGCGCCAGGTGCCCGGCCAGGTGCCGAAGTAGGTCTCGGTGTACCGGACGGCGCCGGGGTCGTTCCACAGCGACACCGGCATCGACGGCATCGGCTGGGTGATCACGAGGTCCCCGACTTCGTCGACTACCGGCTCGCCGGAATCGTTCCAGGCCGCGCAGTCGACGCCGGCGAGCCGGCCGCCGATGCGGCCCACCCGGACCGGGTCGTACTCGCTGGCGCCGACGAACGAGCCGGAGATGTCGGTGCCCCCGCTGGTCGAGTCGATCCGCACGTCCGGGCTGACGTGCTCCATCACCCAGTGGTAGCCGGCCGGAGGCAGCGCCGAGCCGCTGACCAGCACGTGCCGCAGCCGGCTCAGGTCGTGCTGCCGCCGGGGCGAGACGCCGGTGCCGGCCGTGGCGGTGACGACCGCGGCGCCGAGCAGCATGACGTCCGCCCGCGTGCGGGCGGCGGCTTCCCAGATCGTGCCCGCCGGGTGGTTGGGGGCGCCTTCGTAGAGCGTGATGCCCGCGCCCTGGGTGAGGGCGCCCAGCTGCATGTTCCACAGCGCCCACCCGGTCGAGGTGTAGGCGAACATCCGCTCGCCGGCGCGCAGCCCGCAGTACAGCCCGGACCACTTGAGCCCCTCCAGCGTGATCCCGCCGTGGCCGTGCACCAGGCCCTTGGGCAGCCCGGTGGTGCCCGAGGTGAACAGCACCCACAGCGGGTGCGAGAACTCGACCTGCTCGAATTCCGGGGCCGCGTCCCGGGCCAGCAGGTCGTCCCACGGGATCGCGCCGCCGGGGTGCGGCCGGTCGAAAACGTACGGGACGTGGACGAAGTGCCGCAGCGTCGGGAGGTTCTCGCGCAACCGGGCGACGACGTCGCCGCGGTCGATCTCCTTCCCGTTCCAGTGGTGGCCGTCCGCCGCGATGAGCACGGTGGGTTCCAGTTGCGCGAGACGCCCGATGGTGCCGTCGGCGCCGAAGTCCGTCGAGCAGCACGCCCACACCGCGCCGACGGCAGCGGCGGCGAGGCAGGCGATCACCGCGTGCTCGGTGTTGGGCAGGTACGCACCGACCCGGTCGCCGGGACGCACTCCGGCCCGGCGCAGCCAGCCCGCCACCGCGCCCACCGACCGGCGCAGTGCGCCGAAGGTGAGCTCCCGTCCGGGCAGGCCGCCCTCCCGCACGCACACCAGCGCGACGGCGTCGTCGGCGGCGGTGCGCAGGGCGTGCTGCGCCCAGTTCAGCCGCCCGCCGGGGAACCAGCGCGTGTGCGGCATGGGGTCGGCGGTGCGCACCCGCGTCCACGGGCTGGTGAAACCGACCCGGTAGTAGTCGACGATGGAGGTCCAGAAGCGGTCCAGATCCGAGACCGACCACGCCCAGAGCGCGTCGTGTCCGGGAAACGGCCGGCCCTCGAGCTCCTCCAGCCAGTTCAGGTAGGCGCGAAGCGCGGAGTTCTCGATGCGGTCCGCGGAGGGGCTCCAGAGCGCGTCCATGGGGCAAACATAAGGACCGTCCGCCCTCCTCCCCGGCGTTGTTGACGGGGAATTGAGATTCGCATGTGCCCGGGTTGAGCCGATCGGCGCATGCTCCGTTCGACGATGACGTCTCGAGGAGGCCGGACGCATGAAGCTCGCTCTCTACCTGCCCAACTTTCGCGACGAGGTGACCGTAAAGGAACTGGAGGACCTGACCGCCCTCGCCGAGCACCTCGACTTCGACTCCGTCTGGACGCTCGACCGGATCGTCGTCCCGGAAACCTCCGACCGCGCGGAGCTGCAGTACCCGTTCGGCATGATGACCGACCTCCCCAACGCCCTGCCGGTCATCTCGCGCGGCAAGTGGTTCCAGGGCATGACGCTCATCCCCTGGCTCGCCGCGAAAACGACCAAGGTCCGGATCGGCATGAGCATCATCGACACCCCCTACCGCTCTCCCGGCGTGCTTGCCGCGGAACTCGCCACCCAGGACCACCTCTCCGGCGGGCGGCTCAACGTCGGCATCGGATCGGGGTGGATGCCCGAAGAGTTCGCCGCCGCCGGCGTCCCCCACCTGTTTCCCCGCCGGCACGCCCACGTGCGCGAGACGATCGAGATCATGCAGGGCATCTGGGCCAACGACCTGTTCGAATACCACGGCGAGTTCGCGGACTTCCCGCTGTCGGGCTTCGGGCACAAGCCGATCCAGCAGCCGCCGCCGATCTACTTCTCGGGACTGAAGGACCCGAAGCGCTCGGCCAAGCGCATCGCGAAGTACGGCTTGCAGGGCTGGATCGGCATCCAGGACTCCCCCGAGGACATCAGGCGCTGGAAAGGCGAGATGGAGCGGGAGCTGGGCGAACTGGGCCGGGGCTTCCCCGAGGGGTTCGACATGTGCTCGATGATCTGGTTCGTCATCACGGACGAGCCGATGGACCAGTCCCCGAAGGGCAAGGGGACGAACCTCCTGGCGGGCAGTGCCCAGCAGATCGAGGACATCTTGAAGCGCTACAAGGAAGCCGGCATGACGATGCCGCTGCTGTGGCCGCCGTTCCGGGACGTGCCGACCGCCAAGACCCTCGACGACCTCAAACGTCTGACCGAGGAGATCATGCCGAAGGTCGACGCCGCCTAGCGCGGCGGCCGGCCGGTGCCGACCCCGGTGAAGCGCGCCGATCTGGTCAGAACACCGCAGGTGAGGCACCATGAAGGGCGGCTGCGGTGCGGCAGCCGACGCCGGTGAAGGGGCCGCGATGACAGCCAGTGCGATGTCGCCGGGGCGGCGGGTACTGGTCGTCGACGACGACCCGCGCGTCCGCACGGTCGTGACCTGGCAGCTGGAAGCCGAAGGATTCCGGGTCACCGAAGCCGCCGACGGCCGCCGGGCCCTCGAGACGATCGCCCGGGAACACCTCGACCTCGTCATCCTCGACCTCGCCCTGCCCGGCATCGGTGGCCTCGACGTACTCCGCCGGCTGCGCCACGGCGAACGCGCCGCGGCGTTGCCGGTGATCGTGCTGTCCGGCCGCAGCGGCGAGACCGACCGGATCGTCGGACTCGACCTCGGCGCCGACGACTACCTGGTGAAGCCGTTTTCCCCCGGCGAACTCGCCGCCCGGGTGCGATCGGTGCTGCGTCGCGCGGCGCCGGCCGAGCCGGTCGCCGCGGCCGGCCTGCGCATCGACCACGCCGCGCGCGAAGTCTTCGCCGACGGCCGCGAAGTCACCATGACGGCCAAGGAGTTCGACCTGCTGGCGTTCCTGGCCTCGCACCCGCGCCGGGTGTTCACCCGCGCCCAGCTGCTGGACCGGGTCTGGGCCAGCGCGGCGGAGTGGCAGAGCGAAGCGACCGTCACCGAACACGTCCACCGCCTGCGCCAGAAGCTCGGACCACGGCTCGTGCGCACTGTCCGCGGCGTCGGCTACCGGTTCGAGCCGTGACGAGCACGCACGGCACCGACAGCGAAGCCTTGCTGCGGGCCCAGTCCGACGTCCTCGAACGGATCGCCGGCGGAGCCCCGCTGGCCGACGTGCTCACCGAGGTCGCGATCACGCTCGAACGGCTCATGCCCGGCTGTCGCTGCTCGATCCTGCTGCTCGACCGGGAGCTGGCGACGTTGCGCCACGGCGCGGCGCCGTCCCTGCCGACGGCCTACTCCGCCGGCATCGACGGGCTGGTCATCGGCCGCGACGCCGGGTCCTGCGGCGCCGCCGCCTACCTGGGTGTGGCGATCGTCGCGGAGGACGTCAGCACGGACCCCCGCTGGGTTCGCTTCCGCGACCTCGCCGGCGCCCATCGGCTGCGGGCCTGCTGGTCGACGCCGATCCGCGGCCGGGCCGGCATCGTCGGCACCTTCGCCGTCTACCACGAACGCACCCACCAGCCGACGCCGCGCGAGCGCGAGCTGGTGGACCGGCTCACCCATCTCGCCTCGGTGGCCATCGACCACGACACGCTGTTCGGAGCGCTCGCCGACAGCGAAGAGCGGTTCCGCCGCGCGTTCGACGACAACGTGATCGGCATGGCGATCACCGAGCCCGACGGCGCGGTGACCCGGACCAACGACGCTCTGCGAGACCTGCTCGGGCGCGCGGAGCACGAGCTGACCGGCACTCGTCTCGACGAGCTGCTCACGCCGGCCGGACCGCCGGAAGCCCCCTACGAAGCGACCTTCGCCCGCCCCGACGGCCGCACCCTCGACCTGGTCGTCTCGGTGTCGCCAGTGGCCGGGCCGGACGGCGTCCCGGTGCGGCTGATCGCCAACGTTCTCGACGTCACGCAGCGCCGCGCGGCCGAGCGCGAACGCCGGCGCCGCCACGAAGCCGAAGTGGCCCGGCAGGCCGCGGAACGGGCCAGCCGCGCGAAAACCGACTTCGTCGCCGCGCTCGGCCACGAGCTGCGCACCCCGCTGCAGGCCATCACCGGGTTCACCGAGCTGCTCGGCTCGCTCGACCTGGCCCCGGACCGGCGCAAGGCCGCCCTGGAGCACATCACCACCGCCGCCGGCCACATCCTGGCGATGGTGGACGACGTCCTGGACGTCGCCCGGATCGAGGCCCGGTCGCTGCCCCTGCACCCGGCCGACGTCGACGTCACGGCGGTGGTCACCAACGTCCTGCACCTGCTGGAACCACTCGCCGACGCCGAGAACGTCCACCTGACCGGCACCGGCGAGGCGGCCGTGGTGCGCTGCGACGAGCGACGGCTCAAGCAGGTCCTGCTCAATCTGGCGGGCAACGCGGTCCGGTACAACCATCCTGGCGGCGCCGTCGAGGTCACCACCCGCCTGACCGGCCCCGCGGTCGTCGTGACCGTCGCCGACAACGGCCGAGGCATCGGGCCCGAGCACCTGACGCGGCTGTTCACCCCGTTCGACCGGCTCGGCGTCGACACCGACCAGGGCGTCGGGCTGGGCCTCCCGCTGGCCAAGGGACTCACCGAGGCGATGGGCGGACAGCTCAGAGTCACCAGCGTCACCGGCGAAGGCACCGCGGTCGAGGTGACGCTGCCGCGGTGAACCTCCGTCACCCGCTCCACCGGTCGCACCTGCCGTCAACCGGTTCCGGACTACGGCCTCTGCAGGTCGGCCTCGCCCAGCGCGCGTACGACAGCCGCGCGCCGTTCCGGTGATTCCCGCACCGTCCGGCTCATCTCCACGTGCAGGAACACCGTGTCGTCCGCCACCGCCAGTTTGCCTTGGACGTTCTTCGTTCCTTCGAGGGCGCCGCAGCGTTCCTCCCACGCACGGCACACCGCGAACCCGTCCGCCGTCAAGCGCGTCGCTGTGCGGCGGGCCGCGTCGCCGGCCACCGAAGCTCCGGACGACAGCACGATGTCCGTCGACGCCAGGTTTTCGTCGTGGAAGCCGTGCAGCTGGACCTGGGTCAATCCGCGTCCGGCCAGCGCGGACGCCACGACGTGGAACACCGAGTCCTCTTCGTGGGCGACGTCCGCCTTGCTGTCGTCGGCCTTGCGGTGTGCGCCCGCCACCAGCAGCACCGCGCCGGGCGTGCGGCGGAACAGATCGATACCGAACAGCTCCGTCCGCAGGTCGAACGCCGGGTGCGGCACCTCGACGGCCAGCGACGGCGGGGCCGACCGGTCGATCACGTACATCCCCCACGCCCGTTCGGTGCCGGGTTCGTTGACGGCAATCGTGTACGGCCGCCCGGTCGCCGGGTCGACGCCGTCGTGCACCGAGAACCCGAGCTGCTGCAGGTCGGCCGAGCTCCGGCGGTCCAGGACCGCCGCGAACCCGGCCGCCGCCGTCCGACGTTCGTCGGCTTTCGGTGAGCGGTACTCCTGGTCTGCGGACAGCGTCGCGGTGAACTGGGTCACCAGGGAATCCACCCCGGCCGCCGGGGCGGGTTTGGACGGCGCGTCGTCACCCAGGGTCAGCACCAGGGTGAGGGCCAAGGCCAGTGCGACGGCCACACCGGCCACGCTGAGCAACATCCGCGGTCGGCTCATCACCGCCCGAAGTGTACTGATGCCACTCGTTGGTTAGCCTTAGTCGCCATTTGTCGCCCAATGGGGCGGTTGTAACGTCACCGAAGGCAGCATTGATACCTTCACGTAACCCGAACGGGTAGGTATTTCGCTAGAGGCCGCGGTGGCCGGCGGTCCTCCGGGACCGCGTGACGGGAAGGGCCTGGGGAGACCCTCTTGAACCAGCACGAAATTCGCACGGCGCGATTGCGCGCGCAGATTCCGGAAGCGGGGTTCCCCCGCGGCGCCGGGGTCGCCTCCGCAACCACCTTCGCCCTGCTGCTTCTCATCGCCGCCTTCACCGCTCTGTACCTGTCCACCGCAGGCCCGCTGTCGCTGATCCGCGCGAACGACGGCGCCGGCCGCGTCCCCGACGAGGTGACCGCGGGCCAGCAGCGTGGCACCGCCGGTCTCGCGCAGAGCGTCGCCACCTCGGCGACGTCCGCCGCCGGCGACCTGCGGGTCGCGTCCGGCTCCGGGGTGCTCGACACCGAGGACGACACCGCCTTGCTCACCCGGTTGAGTGAGACGTACGAAGACTGGCGCGGGATCGCCGTGTACGAACCCGCTGCACAGAAGGTCCTGGCCACCCGCGGTGAGCCGGTGCCGGTGGAGACGCTGCGCGGGGTCGCCGTGGCGAACCTCACCGTCCGCCCGGTCGCCCGCCCCGGCGACACCCCGCTCGTGCTGACCGCGCTCCCGCTCACCGGTGCCCGCACCGGCAAGCTCCTCGTCGTCTCGGCCGCCCTGCGCACCACCACCGGTGACCTCGACAAGGACACCCAGCAGCAGGTCCGCCTGGTCACCGCGGACGGCGCGGTGCTGTACACGCACGGCTCCGACGTCGCCGCGACCGACACCCCGGCCCAGGAGCTGCTCACCCGCGCCGCCACGGCCGCCGCCGCCGGGCAGACCGGCGTGCTGACCGGCGCGGCCGTCGCCGAGAAGGGAAGCCGGCGGGCCTCGGTCGTCTCCTACGCCCCGGTCTCGCCCGCCGGCATCGGCGGCAGCCTCGGCCTGTCCGTGGTGGCGTTCAGCCGGTTCCCGGTCGAGGCCGTGCCGGTCCGCTGGCCGGGCCTGATCCCCGCCGCCGCGCTGCTCGCGCTGGCCGTCGGGGGGTTCGTCCTGCTGCGGCGCACGGTCGTCGCGCCGATCCGCCGGGCCCGCTCCGACGCCCTTGCCGTCGCCGCCGGGGTGCTCGGCAAGCCCGTCCGGCAGTCGCGCATCCGTGAGGTCAACCGCGTGACGGCGGCCCTGGAGCGGTCGCGCTCGAAGCTGCGCCGCCGCAAGGCCGCGCCGCAGGTCCGTCCGTTCCTCTCCGCGCAACTCGTCGTCGCGGCGGTCGCGGTGGCCCTGCTCGGCTGGTCGGGTGCGGTCGCCGCGACGCTCGGCCGGCAGCACGCCGCGGTGTCCCCGACCCTGCTCAGCGAGCACGGCGTGCACGTCACGCGCTCGGCCGACACCCTGCGCCGCAGCCTCGCCGAAGGCCTCACCGACCTGCAGTCCGTCGCCCGGCTCGGCAAGGGCAAGGAGCCGGAGCAGCTGCGCGGCATGCTCGACCGGCTCGCCGGCACCGAAAGCCGGTTCCGCAGCGTCTACGTCACCGACGCCGAGGGCGCCGTCCGGCTGCTGGCCGGGCGCGAGTCGCTGCGCGAGCCCGGGAAGCTGCCCGACGGCGCGGGCCTGCGCCAGCACAACACCAGCGGGCGTGTCCCGATCGTCTACGCGTTCACACCGCTGCCGGAGTCGAAGAACGTCCTGGTCGGCGAATACGACGTACCGCGCATGGCCGAGCTGCTCGGCTCCGCGGGCGGCCGCGTCCGGGTCGTCGACGAGGGCAAGCGCACCATCGCCGACACCGAGGGCTACCTCGCGTTCTCGCCGCTGTCCGACGCGACTCTGATCAAGAACGTCGACGCCGCACAGACCGGCAAGGACGCCCGCGAGACGACGCCGTCCTCGATGGTCGCGGCTCAGCGCCTGGCCGAGAAGGGCTCCGCCGCGACGCTGAAGTGGGTCGTCGTCGCCGAGCAGCCGATCGGTTCGCTCGGGGTCGCGGACAACACCGTGCGCTCGGGCGCACGGGTCGCCGCGCTGCTCACCGCCGTCGTCGCGCTGATGCTGTTCGCCTGGCACCTGCTGGTCGTCGTGCGGCCGCTGCGACGGGTCGGCGACGAGGCGCGGCGGATCGCGGGCGGCGACACCGGCGCGGTCGTCTACCCGCAGCGCCAGGACGAGATCGGCACCATCGCCTCCTGCGTCGAGATCTGCCGCCAGGCCCTCACCGACGGGCGCAACCGGCTCGGCGAGGTCCGCCGTCCGGCCGGCGCGGCGACCGACGAGACCGAGTTGCTCCAGAAGATCGTCGACGATCCGGAACCGGCCCCGGAGACCGAGCCGCAGCCGCCGAGCCCGGCCCGGCCGCCGGCGCCGTCGAGGCTGCCCGCCCGTACCCCGGAAGAGCAGGCCAAGAGCGACTACCTGAACTGGCTTGACGGGGCCGGGGTCTGACGTGACGTTCCTCTACGTCGTGCTGCTCACAGCGTCGGCGGCGATGCTGGCCGCCGGGATCGCCGAACAGCGGCAGCACTACAAGCACCTGCACAGCATCCCGACGCGCGTGCTGGTCAACGGCATCCGCGGCAAGTCGTCCATCACCCGGCTCTGCGCGGGTGCCCTGCGCGGCGGCGGGCTCGTCACGACGGCCAAGACCACCGGTACCGCGGCGCGGTTCATCCACCCCGACGGCAGCGAAGAGCCGGTCTACCGCAAGTTCGGCATCGCCAACGTCGTCGAGCAGATCGGCATCGTCCGCCGCGCCGCCGCCTACCGGCCGGACGCGCTGGTCATCGAATGCATGGCGGTCATGCCGGACCTGCAGGAGATCAACCAGAGCAAGCTGATCCGCTCCACCATCGGCGTGCTGTGCAACGTCCGTGAGGACCACCTCGCCGAGATGGGACCGACCCTCGACGACGTCGCCCGCTCGCTGTCCCGGTCGATGCCGGTCGGCGGGATCTGCCTGACCGCGGAGCAGGACCGGCTGCACATCCTGCAGGAAGAGGCCGACAAGCGGGACTGCGAGCTGATCGCCGTCGATCCCGAGTCGGTCACCGACGCGGAGATGCGCCGCTTTAGCTGGATCACGTTCAAGGAGAACGTCGCCATCGCGCTGGCCGTGGCCGACCTGCTCGACGTCAACCGGCAGCTGGCCCTCGAAGGCATGTGGGCCGCGCCGCCGGACCCGGGCGTGCTGCAGGTCCACCAGTACCGCGCCGGCCGCCGTCTCCTGCGCTTCGCCAACGTCTTCGCCGCGAACGACCCCGAATCGACGTTGATGAACATCGATCAGCTGCGCCGCCAGGGCGCGATCACCGACCCGCTGCACGTCATCATCAATTGCCGTCCCGACCGCGTCGAGCGCAACGGCCAGATGGGTGCGCTCATCCCGAAGATCGCGCCGGAACGCGTGGTGCTGATCGGCGAACCGACGCGCAGCGCCCGCGCCGCGATCCCGGGTGAGTGGCACGACCGGGTCGTCGACCTGGGTGGTTCGCGGTCGCCGCGGGACCTGCTGCGCGGGATCGTCGCCGGTGTCGGCCGGCAAGCGTCGCTGATCGCGATCGGCAACATCCACGGCCAGGGGGAACTGCTCATCGAGGAACTCGCCAAACTGGAACCGGTCGCCTGATGCTCACCACGTCCCTCGCCCCCGAGGTCGCCACCGTCGGCCTGGCCATCGGCCTGCTGCTGTCGCTGGTCTGCTACCTCACTACGAACCTGTCGCCCGGCGGCATGATCACGCCCGGCTGGATCGCGCTGACCATGGTCGAGGACTACCGCCGCGCGGCGATCATCGTGCTGATGACCGCGCTGACGTTCGGCGGCACGAAGCTGCTGCAGCGCATGGTGATCCTGTACGGCAAGCGGCTGTTCGCGGCCGTCGTGCTGCTCGGCGTCGTGCTGCAGACGACGTTGCTGATCGTCCTGCAGGCCGACTTCCCGCTGCTGTTCGTGCACCAGACGCTCGGGTTCGTCGTGCCGGGGCTGGTCGCCTACCAGCTGGTGCGGCAGAAGCCGGTGGCCACGATGCTGGCGACCGGCGGGGTGAGCCTGGCCAGCTACGCGGTCCTGATCAGCGGCGTGCTGATCGGGCTGGTCCCGACGGTGTGAGGTGACGATGCGCAAAGCGGTCCGGATCGGCGTGCTGGCCGCGGTCATCGGGGTGTCCGGCACGGCCGCGGTCTACGTCGCCACGCAGGACCGGCCGGACATCACGGCGATCTCGGCGGCGCCCTCGGGCGCGGCGGTCACCGGTGGGTACACCTACGAACGGCTGGAGAACCCGGCCCGCACGGTGGTCCGCGACGCGGCGGGCGCGCAGCTCGCGTCCTTCACCGACGGCTCTCGCACGGCGATGCTGACGGGCCGCTCGCGCACCTTCACCGAGCCCAAGTTCACCGAGGTCAGCATCACCTCGACGGCCTGGATCCGGCTTGCGCCGCAGGCGTGGAACGCAGGCTCGGAAAAGGAGAAGTGGTTCACCGACTGGCTGCCGAAGGCGGTCGGTGACACGGACCCGGACATCCTCGCGATTGCCCTGCAGTACACCGACGGCGCGGCCGACCAGACCGCCAAGAAACTGCGGATCGCCGGGGACGCCAACTTCGGCCCGGACAGCGCCGAGGGGCGGCTGGAGAAGTCGGACTTCTACGACTACCTGGGCATCGGCTGGGACTTCCCGGGCGGCGTCCACGAGGCGGCGGAGCCGGCCCGCGCGCGATCCCTCGACTGTTCCGGGTTCGTCCGGATGGTGTACGGCTACCGAGCGGGCTACCCGATGCTGGGAACGAACACCAAGGGTCCGGGCCTGCCGCGCCGGGCGTGGGCGATCTCGGAGCTCGGGCCAGGCACCGAGATCGTTCACGACCAGAAGACGCAGGTGACGGAATTCAGCAAGCTCCAACCAGGTGACCTGCTGTTCTTCAACCTGGAGCCACAGCTGGGGACGCAAGTGTCGCACACGGGCATCTACCTGGGCATCGACAGCGACGGGCACCACCGGGTGCTGTCCAGCCGGAAGGTCGCGAACGGGCCGACGTTCGGGGACGCCGGCGGGGTGTCGCTGATCGACGGGTCCGGGACATACGCGAAGGCCTTCCGCGCAGCCAAACGGCTGTGAGCGGGCCAGCCCGCAGACGAGAGAAGCCCTCTGTGATCACGCGAGGGCTCAGCAAAACAGGTCGTTGTCGGAGCCGTCGGACAGCCTACAACTCGGGTCTTCCAACGGGACGTCCGCCGGCGCGCCCGCCAAGCTCGGACCATCACCTCGTCACCATGCACGAACTTGTGCCGACGTCGTCTCGAAAACGCTACCACGATCAGGATAAGTCACCACGAAACTGCTCGCTGCCAGCGGCATCCGTGCCCGTACAACGAAACCAGCGTCAGCGCCGCAACGGCAGTTTTGCCAGTTCGGAGAAGGCCGGCGGGGTACCGTGCCGCAAGACCCGTACGAGTGAAGATTACATAATGTATACATGAAATCAACGAACGGATGATTGGCAGCGCCCGAACAAGCAGGAAGCTCCATTTCCGATAGGTGAGCGTTGCGTCACGGAAGAGCCCCCTTTTCAGTTGATGGCCGTGTATCACCGTGATGGAAACGGTCCGATGCTCTTCCTGATCTGGCCCCTTCACAGCATAACAGCACGCCCACCTGGTACGCGCTGCGGCTATCGCGGCAATTCGGCGCGCCGTACGGCGCGCGAAAGGAAGGCGATGACAGCACCGCCACCCATGAAGCCGCTGAAGGCGGCGATGGTCGGAGCCGGCCCCCAGACTTCGATGGCGGTGCCGACAATCGGGTAGCCGAGTGGAGCGAGACCGACCACGGCGAGCATGGCGAAGGAGGTGACTCGGCCAAGGTAAGCCCGATCTGTCACGACCTGCAGAAGGACGTTGTCCACGGTGCCGAAGACCCCTGCGGCGAGCCCCATAACCGCCGCCATCACCATGGCGAGCCGCAGGGTAGAAGCCAGCGTGATAGCTGCCGCCCCTGCGCAACCTGCCAGCATTGCGACAGAAAGCAGGATGCCCGGGCACGGAACCCGACCGGCGACGGCCAGCAATGAGGCACTGAGCGCCGCTGCGGCACTGAAGCTGCCGCCCATCCAACCGTAGCCGGATGGGCCCCAGCCGCGTTCGACATCAAGGAAAACCCAACCGACATTGAGAATGCTGGCAAGGCCGAATTCGCCGACAGCACTGGTGACGATGAGCCTGCCGATGAGACGGTGGCGGCGAATGTAGCGCAGGCCGTCGAGCATGTCCTCGACGGATGCGCGCAAGCTCAGTAGCGATTGACCGGAAGCGCCGTCGGTTTCGCCAGCCCGCAATTGCGTTGCGAAGAGGAAAGGCAGAGACAGCGCGAAAAGCAGACTGGCGAGGGTGAAGGCGACCCCAGGTCCACCCAACCCCATGGCCGCGCCACCGGACAGTGGACCACAGATCTGCGCCAGACGCATGGACACTGACCGCAGGCCGGCAACCCGGGCCAGCTGGTCGGGGCTGGTGATGCGCGGCGCCAAGGCTCCGAGAGCAGGTACGTACACCGCGTCCACGACACCGAAGCCGACCGCCACAGTGACCAGGATCCACCAGACCGGTGCTGACCACATGTAGTCGGCAGCGAGCACCAAGACGAGAACACAACGCAGCCCGTCACTGGCGAGAACCAGTCGACGAGGATCGACTAAGTCGGCCACTACTCCGCCCACAAGCATCAACAAGACGCGAGGCAGCAATCCTGCCGTCATCAACATTGCGACCTCGATCGGGCCGCCGGCCTTCTGGGCAGACCAGCCCAGGGCGAAGAAGTACACGCTGTTGCCTACGTGAGTACTACTCAACCCGGCCAGCCAACACATCACGTTGCGGTCCCGCCGTGCCGGCCTGGCGGCGTCTTCAGACGTGGCTGCCTCTGGCCCGATCATGACAGACTCCAGCAAATCAGGTGCAGGATGCACGAAGAACCACGAGTAAGCCGTCGTGGTTGCACGCACTTACTCGCCATTGGCCGACACTACCGACTACTGTGACGGCGTAAGGGCCCGAACTCAGTAGCACCTTACGTTCGGCTTTATCGTGACGTCGTTGCCCACCCGCGGTCAAGCTCGCGCGCCGCCACGGCCAGCTCACTCCATAGTTTAGATCGAGTTAGCTGCTGATCGGACATGATTCCAGGAATGCGATTTCTCGGTTTTCGAGAAGCTCGGCGAAATTCTGGTCCATTCGGCGGCTTCCCGTGTGCGGAACAGATGACAGTCTGAATGCGTCAACCCGGGCCGTCCGCTCCCACCCAGGGTGACGCATCCAGGGAACTACCGCCGGTGGGCACTCCCCACGCTGCGGCGGCGCGGTGATCAGGGCAGGAGACGAGCCATGGACTCGGGCATCGGCGATGTTCAGCGCGAAGCGATGAAGCGCGGCGGCCAGTGACTGGTTGGGGCCAAGAGACGTCCATCAGGCGGGTCTGGATGGCCGGCACCAGGGCGACTGAGCTAATCGATGGGCAGAGCAGGTCACCACAAACCGGCGACCGAGTCGGCGAGCTCCGATTGGCCGCTGACACGGGTGCGGCATGTCGTCGTGGGTGGCGATCGCGGTCTGTGGAGCATCACCGACGTTGGGCGGGGTGCTGGTTTCCTGCCTGACTCGTCCAGCTAAGTCGTAGCCGGTGACGGTGCGTGTTCCGTGCACGTCGGTGTAGGACAGACACGGTCCGTCCGAGGATGTCCTGCCGTGACGCAACGGCGATCAACGCGCTGATCGCCGCCGATAACCGTGTGCACGTCGCCGACCTGCGCGGCCCGGCGCTGAGTCCGATCCGCGGCGGCCTGGCCGACGATTGGGTCCACCCCGACGACGTCGGCTACACCCGCATCGCGAACCTCTTCCAAGCACCCGGGCGTGCCGCAGCCCTCCTGCCAGGCCGCGCCCGGGTGAACCAACACACCCCACGGGCCGCTCATGGTTCGGCAGGGTAGATGTCAAGGGGGACCAGCGCCCACACGACCTTGCCGAGCGAATCGGTGCGGACACCCCAGTCCAGCGACAACTGGCCGACCAGGCGCAGGCCGTACTTCAACGTCCTGATCTGAACCGCGCCGGCGATCGGGTCGCCGTCGCTGACCTCGATCAGCACGGTCGACGAGGCGCGACCGACCCGCAACGACTGCGGTGTCGTCGCGTGACGATAGGCGTTGCCGACCAACTCATCAGCCACCAGCAGTACGGCACCGAAACGGTCGTTGGGCTGAGCGTCCGGCAGCAACGCCTTGACCATCGTCGCCCGCACTTCCCGCAGATCGGGCCGACCGCCGAGCTCGACCGTCACATCCGCGACCCAGCCTGCTCGCTCCAGATCCCTCCGGCCATCGTTGATATTCACGCCGTCTGTTCCTTCCACTCCGCTTGATTCATGTTCGTCACCCGCCTCGGCGGTGGATGGGCGTCCGATCAGGGGACATGCCCGGTAATGGCGCCGTGAGCCAGTTCGCCCAGCCGACGGTTGCAGGGGTGGGCGGAGCAACGTCGATTTCCACCTACGCTGAAGAGACCTGAGCCGCGCCTTGAGCGCCCTGCGTTGATTCGCCCGGGGACCGTAAGTCAGGCGCACTCTGGCGAGGCCGAGTTCGATCGATCGGCGGTGCCGGCCACGGCCGGCGATGCGCTGATGCATGCCCCGTCGGCAGGCGCAGCAGGCACGGGTTCGTCCGTCTGGCGGTTCGCGAGACGCAGCGGAGCAGGGCACCGGAAGAATCCGGCGCCCCGCTTTCGTCGTATCGGTAAGGTCAGCTGCCGAGCACCAGGCCGCCACCCAGGAGACCGCCGCAGTCGCTGTCGTGCCAGCTGTCGTGGCCAGTGATCTGCAACCCCAGCGCGAGACTGAGGTGCAAGCCCGGGCCACGGTGATGGTGATTGTGTCCGTGGCCTTCGTCGGAGGGTTGCGCGACCGCCGGGGCGGGTGCGGGCGAGGCGGATGCCGCGCCGGGGGCGGCGAGCAGGAAGCCGAGTGCCGCGGCGGTCACGAGCCGGCGACGGCGGAATGTGCTCACGGTGTTCTCCTTTCCTCACCCGGTCATCGGAGACGATCCGGATGCCAACTGGATCATCAGGAGTTCGGAGGTGTCAGGCCCGGTGGACAGGTGGAGACGCCCGACCACGCCTGTGGATGACAACGCAGCGAAGGCCCGGTCACCGAGGCGCCCTGGTCTTCGCGCTGAATCAGCTGACGGTGAGGCTCGCGACCGATGGTGTGGTCGGCTGCAAGGATCCCGTGGCGGGCTCGACGGTCACCGCGACACCGTCGGTGGCGGCGGGGAGGGCCACCTCGACAATGCCATCGGAGCCGATCAACCCGGCCGACCGTGGCCCACCCGGGCCGGTCAGCCACACCTCGTAGGCGTGGCCCGCGTCCAGCCGCGGCAGTGTCTGCGCCGCGACCAGGACCCTGCCCCATTGCCGGGAAGCAGTGGCCGTGACCGAGCCGCCACCGGCCACGGCCGCGCGCACGGTGGTGGCGTCGGGCGCGGCTGCCACCGCGCCGCCCTCGGCCACCGGCACCGGACGACCGGGAACCGCCTGGTCCAGCCCGATGCTGATCCCGCCGACGAGCACCGCCGCCACGGCGGCGACCGATGCCACCCCGATCACTGCCCGCGTGCGCCACCGGGCGCGTCGCGCCGGAACGGCCGCCGCGCCGGGGACGCGGGGCGGCTGCTGACGCGTTTGGGAGATCTCGGCGAGCACCCGCCGGCGGAAGCCCTCGCCCAGGCCGACAGCGACCGCGGCGCCCAGCAGGGCCGCGGTCTCACGGAAACCGGCGACCTCCTCGGCGCACGACGGGCACTCGCCCAGGTGCCGGGTGAACGCGGCACGTTCGAGGTCGTCGACCGCATCGAGGGCGTACGCGCCGGCGAGGAGGTGGGCGTCGGCGGTGGTCATCGGTGCACTCCCAGCGCGTCGCGCAGGCGGATGAGTCCGTCCCGCATGCGGGTCTTGACGGTGCCGATCGCGACACCGAGCTTTTCGGAAACCTCCCGGGTGGTGTAGCCCTGGAAGTAGGCGAGCAGGATCGACTCGCGCTGCAGGTCGGTCAGCACGGCCAGCGCGGCGCGGACCTGTGCTCGGTCGAGCTGGTCCAGCGTCGTCTCGGTGACGTCGTCGTAGGGGCGACGCAGGTCCAGCCGGTCGGCTCGCTCGGCCCGGTCGAGCGCGGCCTGCTCGGACCGGACCCGGTCGATCGCGCGCCGGTGTGCGATGGTCAGCGCCCAGGTCTGCACGCGTCCGCGGGTGGCGTCGAAGGTCGCGGCCTTGCGCCAGATCTCGAGCAGGACCTCCTGGGTGACCTCTTCCGCGTACGCCCGGGAGCGCAGCACCTGGAACACGGTGCCGAAGATCGGCCCGGCCAGGTGGTCGTAGAGCGCGGCGAAGGCCTGTTCGTTCCCGAGCGCGGCGCGGGCGAGCAGCTGCTCCGGTGTGGTCTGCGGCTCCGGACCGGTGACGGTGCGGAGCGCGACGGCGTGAGCGGTCATGGCACCTGTCTTTCCCGGCGGGCGCCGAGTCACGTGCCGCGGTCGGCGGCGTGTCACGACCAGTTCGTCCCGGCCGCCCCGCGCGGATTGGTGGTGTGACGAGAAACCCAGCCGGTCACCCGCGCGGAGCAGCGGGCGTCCGCTGTCCACAATGGATCTGCGACCGTTCGTTCACCCGGTCCGGCGGGACGGGACCAGCACGACCAATACGTCGGCCGCACAGCCTCGAACTGCCGGTATGACCGCCACAGAAGTCGCCCCGGAAGCGCCGGATGCACCACCGCGTGCCCGGTTGCGATTCTTCGCTGCCGCGTTCAGCGGTGTCCTGGCGCTGGCCGCCGCGCTCGCGGCCGGGCACCTGGTCGCGGGATTCATCAGCTTCAACGCCTCCCCCTACGTCGCGGTGGGCAACGGCGCGATCGACCTGACCCCGGTCGAGCTGAAGGACTTCGCCGTCCGCACGTTCGGCACCTACGACAAGCTGGTGCTGCTGGGCAGCATGGCCGTGGTCATGGTCGGCGTCGCCGCGCTCGCGGGCGTCCTTTCCCGACGGTCACCGGTACCGGGGACCGTGATCATCGCCTTGTTCGGCCTCGTCGGCGCCTTCGCCGTGTTCGAACGGCCCGATCTGAGCCTGGTGGCGCTGCTGGCGCCGTTCGCCAGCCTGGTCGTGGGCGTCACCGTGTTCCTGCTGCTGCACCGGATCGCACCGCGTGCGTGGCGGGATCCGGGCGCGGAGAAGAAGTCCGGCACGTCGCGGCGGGCGTTCCTGCTCGGTGGCGCCGGGGTGGTCGCCGGAGCCGGTGCGATGGGCTTGGGCGGGCAGCTGGTCGGCTCGTCCCGTGATGCCACGGCGTCCCGGGACGCGGTCGGCAGGCTGATCCCGGCGCGGACCGCCCCGACGATCCCCGCCGACGCGGACTTCGCCAAGCTGGGCACCCCGCCGTTCCTCACGCCGAACACCAAGTTCTACCGCGTCGACACCGCCCTGACGGTCCCGCAGGTGCGCACCGAAGACTGGAGCCTGCGGCTGCACGGCATGGTCGACCGCGAAATCCGCTACAGCTACCGCGACATCCGCAACCGGCCGCTGGTCGAGCGCACCGTCACCATGACCTGCGTGTCCAATGAGGTCGGTGGGGACTACGTCTCGACGTCGAACTTCATCGGGGTGGACCTGGCCGACCTGCTCGCCGAAGCCGGCGTGAAACCCGGCGCGGAGCAGCTGTTCTGCACCAGCGTCGACGGCTGGACCTCGGGCACCCCGGTCGCCGCGGCGCAGGACCGTGACCGCGGCGCGATGCTGGCGATCGGGATGAACGGCGAGCCGCTGCCGCTGGAGCACGGGTTCCCGGCCCGGCTGGTCACACCCGGGCTCTTCGGATACGTGTCGGCCACGAAGTGGGTCGTGGACATCGAAGTCACGACGTGGGCCGCACGCCAGGCGTACTGGCTCAAGCGCGGCTGGAGCCGGGAAGCACCGATCAAAACGGAGTCCCGCATCGATTCGCACCGCGGTTTCGCCAACGTCCAGCCCGGAAAGGTGCGGGTGGCGGGAGTCGCGTGGGCGCAGCACACGGGGATCGAGAGGGTTGAAGTCCGCGTCGACCAGGGGCCGTGGCAGGAAACCACGCTGTCGCAGGAAGTCAACCTGAACACGTGGCGGATGTGGTGGACCGAGGTCGACATCCCGGCCGGGGTGCACCAGGTGTTCTGCCGCGCCACCGACAAATCCGGCTACACCCAGACCGACCAGCGGGCGGGCACCGTGCCCGACGGCGCCACAGGGTGGCACAACGTCACGTTCACCGCAGCCTGAAAAATTCTTTCCCGATCGACCAATCCGGTTCCCGCCGGCCACCGAATCACTGGCAACAAGAGGCTCTCGCCGACTCGGCAGCCTCAGCCGCGTAATCAATTGGAGTGAATTCTCGTGCGTAACCTTCGTATTGCCGGTATCGGTCTGACCGCGGCCGCCGCGCTCACTCTCACCGCGTGCGGCAGCAGCGACACCGCTTCGTCGGGCAGTTCCAGCAGCTCGATGGCCCCGACCTCCTCGATGGCCGCCCCGTCCTCCAGCATGGCGTCCGGGACCGGCAACGGCGTGACCACCAACGCCGACGTCTTCGGCCCGGCCTGTTCGCAGCTGCCGCAGGGGTCCGCGCCCGGTTCGCTGGACTCGATGGGCCCGCAGCCGGTCGCCTCGGCGGCGTCGACGAACCCGCTGCTGACCAAGCTGGTGGCCGCGGTCAAGGCCACCAACCTGGTCGACACGCTGAACAGCCAGGAGGCCATCACGGTCTTCGCCCCGGCCGACCCGGCGTTCGCCGCGCTGGGCGACGCCAAGTTCAACGAGCTCGCCGGCAAGCCCGCCGAGCTGGCCCCGATCCTGCAGTACCACGTCGTCGGCAAGCGGTACGACGCCAAGGGCCTCGCCGCCGCGGGCTCGGTCGACACGCTCAACACCGCCGGTGGCCCGGTGAAGATCGAGGGCTCGGGCGACAACATGACCATCAACGGCGCGAAGATCCTGTGCGGCAACATCCCCACCAAGAACGCCACCGTCTTCGTGATCGACAAGGTGCTGACCCCGGGCACCAACAAGAACTGACCCTCAGGATCGGGCCACCGACGGGTGGCCGGCATCGGACGGTCACCTCGGACTCCACCACCTCCTGGAGTCCGGGGTGACCGTCCTTCGTTGTCCGGGTTCGGACAGCGATCGCAGTCTGGCGGCGGGGTGCAGGAGATCCGCCGCTGGGGACGCCGAAGCGGCGGCGTCCGCCGGTCGTCGCCACCGCCGGATCACTCCCGGGTGGTGGCGGCGGCCGGCCTCCCGGCAACCGGCAGCCCACTCGAGGACACGGGAAAGTACCGCAACCCGACGGGTTTCACCGTTCGCCCGATCAGGGTGTTCGGCGCGATCGAGCCATCGTGGCCGGTGCGGGTCACGAATCCACCATGAACTTCGCAGCCCGTTCACCGAGGAGTGTTTCGTGACGAAGGTTCGGCTTGCCGGTTTCGGCCTGGCCGCGGCCGCCGCATTCACGCTGACCGCGTGCGGCAGCGGCGTTGCCGCTCCCTCGGTCGGGGCAGCCATCCCGATGGCACCCGCGCCGAGTGCCGGTATGAGCGGGACGCCCGATGGCGTGACCACCGACGCCGATGTGTTCGGCCCGGCCTGTGTGCGGTTGCCGCAGGGCTCGGCTCCGGGTTCGCTGGCCTCGATGCGCCCGCAGCCGGTCGTCTCGGCCGCGGCGACGAACCCGCTGCTCACCCGGATGGTGGCCGCGGTGAAGGCCGCCAACCTGATCGACACCCTCGACAGCCGGCAGGCGATCACGGTGTTCGCTCCCGCCGATGCCGCCTTCGCGGTGCTGGACGAGGCCAACCCGACCGAACTGGTGCCGCTCCTCGAATATCACGTAGCAGGCAAGCGCTACGACGCGAAGGGACTCGCTACCGCCGGTTCGGTTGCCTCGCTCGACTCCGCCGGTGGCCCGCTGAAGATCGAGGGCTCGGGCGAGAACATGACCATCGACGGCGCGAAGATCCTGTGCGGGAACATCCCCACGAAGAACGCCACGGTCTTCGTGATCGACAAGGTCCTGACCCCCGGCACCACCGGGTGACACCCACTTCCGGGCTGCGAACGTCGTTCCCTTGCGGCGGCCCGGAACGCAGGACGGCCGCCGCGGTCCCGATCACCGGGAACCGCGGCGGCCGTCGCTCAACTGCCGACAGCTCGAAGGGCTTCGGCACGAAGCCGGTGGTGCACCACCTGTGCTGAGCGGTGGGTGCGGGGCCTCCGCACCCACCGCGAGGCCCTAGTGGGGCAGGTGGAAGTCGTTGCCGGAGCCGATGCTCAGGTGGCTCAGGTCCGTGCCGATGTTGCCGCTGAGAGCACCTTCGCCGATGTTGCCGACGAGGTCGTGGACGTCGGAGACGTTGCCGCTGCCGGAAGCGATGTCGCCGACGTGGTTGGTGACGTCGCCCAGGTGGTTGGTGACGTCGCCGACGGTCGCGTTGTGCGAGACGTCGCCCAGGTGCGCGGTGGTCTGGGTCACGACGTCGCCGACGGTGTGCTCGAGACCGGTGTGCACGCCGAGGTTCCCGGTGAGGTCGCCGATCGTCGAGCCGACGCCCTGTGCGTTGTCGACCGCGGAAGTGAGGCCGGAGAGGTCCTGCAGCCCGGAGGTGAGGTTGCCGCCGTCGAGGGCGCCGGTGACGTCGCCGCCCGCGACGTGCCCGGTGACGTCGCCGACGGCGCCGGTCACGGCGGTGACGGGGTTGACCTGGCCGCCGCCGATGTGGTCGATGCTGCCGGTCAGGTCACCCGCGGCGGAGAACGGGTCGGTGATGTTCTGGGTGAGGGCGGTCATCCCGCTGACCGCGCCGAGGACGTTGTTTTCGGAGGTGGTGTCGCCGAGGGCGAGGTTCTGGGTGAGGGCCTTGAGCTGCTCGACAGCGCCGGCCTGGCCGGTGATGGAGTCGAGGTTCAGGCCGTTCTCGCCGCCGAGGTTGCCGACCGGCGCGAAGTCCAGCACCAGCGGGAGGATGTCGTGCAGGTCGGCGCCGGAGACGTCGCCGAGGCCCGCGCCGTCGAGCGTGCCCTGCGGGTCGTTGCCGAAGGCGCCGCGGGCGGACGGGTCGTTGAGCAGGTTGAGCGTGAATTCGTACAGCGACTGCGCGGGGTTCATCGACCAGGCTCTCTGTGGGGAACGGATGACGTCGCGACCACGGGGATCACCGACCGCACCGAAGCTAGATCGTCGGCCGGGTCGACGGCATCGGGTGCGGCGCCCAACGGTGATCTCCGGAATCCCCGAGGGGGTTCCGCAACCCGTTAGGGGATCACCCGTCCGAGTGGCGCAGGTCTCATTCGAGTAGGGGGTCGCCGTGCCCCATCTGCTGGCCTCCCCGGGCACGAATCCGTCTCAGGTGACCGCTTCGGGGCGCCGTGACGGGAGGTGTCGTGGAGGAGCTGCTCTCAGCCCGGCTGCGGGAAGTGCTGGCTGGAATCGACGCCTGTCCGGATGACCCGTTGCGGCTCGTCGTGACCGGGGCGCGCGGGCACGGCAAGTCGACGGTCCTGAACGCGATCGGGCGGCACTACCGGGCCGCGGGCGTCCCGGTGATCGGCCGGGGCGACCTCGCCGCGGCCACGCCTGTCGCGGACGCCGCTGTGTTGCTCGACGACGCCGAGACGCTGGCCGGCGAGGACCTGCTCAAGCTTGTCGACGGCACGCCCCGGCTGGTCCTCACCCACACCCCGGGAACAGCGGGCTCGATCGTCTCCCTGCCGGCCGGGTTGCCGACCCAGTACCTGCGCTTGGGGCCGTGGAGCCCGGGCGACGTCGTCCGCTTCTCCGGGGATGTGCTCGGGCAACCGCTCACCTGGGAGCGCGCGGTGTCGGTGCAGCGGGCCACGGGCGGGGTGCCGCGGCTCGTAGCCCGCCGCCTGCGGGTCCCCGCGGTCGAGGAGCTGATCGACCAGCTGCAGGCCGAGCTGGACGGGCTCGGCGAACCAGGGCTGACCTACTTGGTCGCCGCCGCGGCCGGCGGCCGAAACGACCTGGAGCTGCTCGCGGTCGCGCTGGGCCGGCCTCGCGACGACGTGTCCGCCGTCGTCGAACAGGTCCGGGCCGCCGGGCTGCTCGCCGCCGACGACGCCGTGCCGCCGATCGTGGCGCGGACGGTGCAGGACCACACCAGCGTCGATCACCGGCTCACGGTGCTGGTGCGGATGCTGGAAGCCCAGCTGGGCGCCGGGCGGCCCGTGCTCGCGATCGTGCGGCAGTTGCTGCACCTCGGCGCCGCCGGCGCTCTCGTGCGCGCCGGGTTCGAGGCTGCGGCCGCGGAAGCCGCCGCCGGGGAGCCCGCGCTCGCCTTCGACCTCTACGCCGCCGCGGCCCACGCGGGCAGTTCACGGATCCGCCTGGCACCGGACTGGGCGCGCGCCGCGGTGCTGAGCGGGCGGCTCGATGCGGCGCTGCAGCTCGGCGACGAACTGCTGAGCACCGCCGAGCCGGAGGCCCGGACCCGGGGCGCGCTCGTCGCCGGCACGGTGATCGCCCGCCGCGGCGACCTCGCCCGTGGCGCGGAGCTGCTGCGCTGGTCCGCCGATCCGGGAGCGGCCCGGCTGGCGGACCTGGCCGCGATCGCGCTCGGCGAGACCATCGACGACTTTCCCGACGCTGCAGCCGACCCGGTCGCCGCCTACGGACACGTCGCAACGCAGCTGCTGCAGGGCATCAGGGAATCAGTGAGCGGCCGGCCGGACGCCGCGCTGGCTACCTTGCTCTCCGCAGCCGACTTGGCGGCGGCCACCGGGACCGGGGACCTCCTGCCGGACACCCCCGCTGCGCTCACCGCGCTGGTAGCGCTGCACACTGCCGAGTTCGACCTCGCCCACGGCGTGCTCGAGCGGGCCGGCGGCGGGGAGCGGCACACCCTGTTGCTCGGCTGGATCGCGATGCTGCAGGGCGACCTCGCCACCGCAGAAGCCCGCCGGACCGAGGTGCGCCGATCGGACGTCCGTCTCACGCCGCGCGACGAGCTGTTCCTGCACGGGCTGGAGCTGGGGGTGGCCCGCCGCGGCGGGACCCCCGAGAACGTGCGGCAGCACTGGAGAACGGCATACGAGGCGATGATGCGGCAACCGGTCGACTTGTTCGCCCTGCTCCCGCTGGGCGAGGTGCTCGTGGCCGCGGCCCGGATCGACGAGGGTTACCGCGTGACCGTGCACCGCGACCGCGCCTTCGCCCTGCTCGATCGGCACGGCTCTCCGGTGGTGTGGTCGGCGTGGCTGCACTGGGCCGCGTTCCACGCGGCGGTCGTCTGCGGCGACAGCGACACCGCGCGCAAGGCGCTGCGCCCCTTGGCCGCGACCACCGAGCCCGGGCGGCTCGTTCCGGCGCTCGCCGCGGCGGGATCACAATGGCTGGCAGTCCTCGACGGTTCGGTCGAAGTCGAGGCGATCCTGGCCGCCGCGCAACTGCTCAACCGTGCCGGACTGCGGTGGGACGCGGCCAGGCTGGCCGGCCAGGCGGCCGTCCGTGCAACGGACCGCACGGCCATGGTCACGCTGCTGCGCGCGGCCAAGCAATTTCCGGTGGGCTCCACCGCGGCTGCGCCCGCGGCATCGGCGGCAGCCGAGCCGCCGGCCCTGACCCCGCGCGAGCGCGACATCGGGCGGCTGGTCGTCGCCGGGCACACCTACAAGGAGATCGGCGAACAGCTGCACATCTCCGGCAAGACCGTCGAGCACCACGTGGCTCGTGTCCGCGCCAAACTCGGCGTCTCCGACCGCCGTACCCTCGCAACGTTACTGACCGGCATGTTGGGCGAAACGAGCTGAGCGTTCAGGTGGCCTCCATGTCCACGCGGGGACCGTCACCCGGGTGCGGCGCCGTTGGCGTGGTCACCGGCCGGCGGCTCGGCGGCCGGCTCGCCGGACGCGGTGTCCAGCAGCAGTCGCGATACCGCCTGCCGGGGATCAAGGCCGCGGAGCCGGCCCAGTTCCCCGAGCGGCTTGCGCAGCTGCTCGAACTCGGGGCCGATTTCGCCGCTGATCTGCTCGTGGGCCTTCGCGAGGGCGTCCTTGGCCTTCTGCGCCGTCTTGCGGATGGTGGCGATGGCGCCGGGCAGTCGTTCCGGCCCGAGGATGAACAGGGCGGCGACCAGCAGGACGAGTAGGTGTTCCGGGCTGAGTCCGAGCATCGTGTCCTCCGGTCGAAGCCGGGTGGACGGGGGCCGGAGCGCCCCGACGGCGCTCCGGCCCCGCGCCCGGTCAGTTGGCGGCGCTGGTGTTCACCTCGCCGTTGACGCCCTTGGGGAAGAACCCGCCGGAGGTGGCGGCCTTGTTGGTCAGGTAGACGATGTTGAGGACCTGGCCGGGTGAACGGCTGTAGGCGATGCCGTTGGCGTCGGTGGGGACGATGTTGGCGTTGCCGTGGCTGTCGATGACGCCCTGGTCGTCGTCGGAGGGGCCGTCGAGGCTGTCGCGAGCGTCGGACAGCTTGACCGTGGCCTTGCCGTCGCCGCGCTGGTAGAGGGCGCTGCGGATGTTGCCGGCGTGGTAGGCCTCGACCGCGAGGATCCCGGCGGCGGCTTCGAGGTAGGTCTTGTTGGAGATCAGCGGGGCGGCGCCCTTGTAGGCGGTGACGCCGACGTCTTCGAAGAGGAACGCGGCGAGCAGGAAGTTCTCTTCGCAGGCGAAGGCGTCAAAGCTGCGGCCGGGCTTGACCAGGCCGGCGGCCTGGGCGGCCGCGGTGAAACTGGACTGCAGGTCGATCGCCGGACGGCTGACCGCGGCCGAGCCGAGGGCCGAGCGCAGGAACTGGACGTGGGCCTTCTCATCGGCGGCGATCTCCTGCGCGTACTGGCGGGCGGCGCGGGTCTCGAACCGAACGGCGCGGCCGCCGGTGACGCCACCGCGGGTGCCGGTGCCGGTGGTCATCGAGTCGGCCAGCCCCTTGCCGGTGACGGCGTGCAGGTAGAACTCGGCTTCGAGGTATTCGAGGTTGAGGGCGAAGTTGAGGACGGCGCCGTCGCTCACCTGCGCCGCGGCGGCTTCGGCGGCGGCCGGCCGGGCCGTCGCGGCGGCCGCAGGTCCGGCGGCGAGTCCGCCGAGGGCGCTCGCTCCGACGACCCCGAGGCCGGTCATCCCGGCGGCTTTGAGGAAGCGGCGGCGGTCCTGGTCGTTTTCGGCGCTGCGGTTGATCATCGACGCGGCATAGCGCTTGCCAAACACGGGTGATCTCCTAACCCGCCCGCGCGCGAACGAGCGGGCGTAGCCCACCGCCGGCTCCCGGCGCTGGGACGGATCCTTCGTGGACATCTCCCGTTCGGAGCTGTCCACGCCGCGGATAGGCCGATCCCCGGAGCCGGTTCACGGACTTCGTCCCAGGGCAGCGACCTGAGTGTCCAAAGGGGTCACTCGTGTCACCCGACACGGGTACTTCAGGTCTTTGCCGGCGAAAAAAGGTCGCGGATACCCGTTACTCAACGGTAGCAAACACGTTGGAGGAAAAGAAAAACATCGATCTCCACCCAATCCAGTGATGCTCCCCGCCTCGAACTCTGACTGACGGTGAAGTCCAGACCTGAAAGGGGGTGAGATGGATGGATACTTCCCAGACGGACTTCGTCCTGGTCCGGCACCCGGTTTTGCTTCGGGTGCTGGTGGTGGCCGGTGCCTTGTTCGGGTTCACCCTGCTGGCGTTGGCCGTGTCGGGGGCCGCGGGCGCTTCCGAAGGTTCGCCCCCGCCCGGCCGGCCCGGCCTGCTCGAGGGCACCGGGCACACCGTGCACGGCGTACTCGAGCCCGTCGAACCGGGCCTGAAACCGGTCACGGACACGGTGCACGAATTGACGTCGCAGGTGGCTCCGGCGGTGAAGCCGGTGACGAGCGGGCTCGAGCCCGCGCTCGCGCCACTGACCCGCCCGGTGCGGCAGGCGGCGGAACCGGTGCTGACGGCCGTGCAGCAGGTCACCGAGCCGGTGCTGCACGCGGTTTCTCCGGTGACGTCGACCGTGCTGCACGCGACTGCTCCGGTGACCGCGCCGGTGGTGCGGGCGATCGGAGCCGACCACGTGGTCCCGGCGGTGACCGGTCAGCCGGTGAGGCCCACACCACGCGGAGACGCCAGCGCTCCGCCGGTGTCGGCTGCACTGGGCGAGCGGGTCGCGTCGATCGACCGGACTGCGCCGGTCGTCGACGACCAGCGTGGCCTTCAGCGTCGTCGTGACGCTCAGCTCGGCGCCCGGCACCGTGCCGGGGACGCGAATGCGGATGCGGCCGGCGTTGCCGGTCCGCTGTCCGGTTCCGGTCGCGGCGGACTACCCGCCGGCGTGGCCGGCCTGAGCGGAGCCCTGTCGGCGGGGTCCGGTGGTCAGCACGGCGGCGAATACGCCGTGACCGCGGCCGGCTCGGTCATTCCGGGCGAGGATCGCACTTGGCGGGCACCGCCCGACGGGGTGTGGTCGTTGCACTGGCTGGAGTACTACGGCAACAACCATCCGAGCTGACAGTCCCTTTCCACCTCCAGAAATCCACAACGGACAGATGGCAAGGAAAGGGAAGTCATGCACAAGTACGTGCGACGCGGCCTGACCGCCGCGTTCATCTCCGGCGGGTTCGTCCTGCTGGGATCAGCGGTGGCCAGTGCGGACACCAGCGACTCGGGCCCGCTCGGCGGGCTCGGCACCACCCTGCACTCCGTGGTTTCCGGCGTCTCGGCCGGCGGCCACGGCGGGGACTCCGGTTCCGGCGGGAACGCCACCAGCGGCAACAACGCTGTCAGCGGGAACTCCGGCAACTCGGGCAACTCCGGGTACACCGGGCACAACAGCGCCTACGGCCTCTGTGTCCTGGCCCAGTGCAGCACCTCGGTGTCCTCGGGCAACTCCGGGAACACGGGCGCGACCGGCTCGACCGGAAACGCCTCGAACACCAGCACCACCACCGGTGGCCATTCCGGCAATGCCGGTAACGGCGGCTCCGGCACGTCGACCGCGTCCGGTACGAACACCGCCGACTCGCACTCGCGTGGCGGGCTCCTCGGGGTCCTCGGCTCCGTGACCGGTACCGCCAAGGGCGGCAACGGTGGCGACTCCGGCGACGCCGGGAACGCCACCAGCGACAACGCCGCGGTGTCGGGGAACTCGGGCAACTCCGGGGACTCCGGTTCCACCGGCGGCAACACCGCCTACGGCCTCTGCCTGCTGGCGCGCTGCGACACCACGGTGACCTCGGGCAACTCCGGGGACACCGGCGCCACCGGCTCGACCGGCGACGCGACCAACACCAGCACCACCACCGGCGGAAACTCCGGCAAGGCGGGCAACGGCGGCGACGCCACCACGGCCGCGTCCGGCGAGAACTCCGCCACGAACAACGGTGGCCACGGCTGGGGCTGGAACCGGCACAACCAGGGCGGCAACAACGGTGTCCTGGGCGTCGTGACCAGCACGGCCACCGGCGGCACCGGCGGCAACTCCGGCGACGCCGGGAACGCGAGCAGCCACAACAGCGCGGTGACCGGGAACTCCGGCAACTCGGGTGACTCGGGTTCCACCGGCGGCAACACCGCCATCGTGTGGACGCTCGGCGGCCAGGACAATGGCCGCGGCCATCACCACGGCTGGAAGCACGACTGCGGCTGGAACCACGAGGGCACGCAGTCGGCCACCACGGTGACTTCGGGCGGCTCCGGTGACAGCGGCGCCACCGGGTCGACCGGCGAGGCCTGGAACACCAGCACCACCACCGGCGGAAACTCCGGCTGGGCGGGCAACGGTGGCGACGCCACCGTCGTGAGCACCGGCCAGCACTCCGCCACGAACAACGGTGGCCACGGCTGGGGCTGGAACCGGCACAACCAGGTCGGCAACAACGGTGTCCTGGGCGTCGTGACCGGCACGGCCACGGGCGGTGACGGTGGCAACTCCGGCGACGCCGGAAACTCCACCAGCCACAACAACGCCGTCACCGGCACGTCCGGCGACTCGGGCAACTCGGGCTCGACCGGCGGCAACACCGCCGTCACCTCGACCCGCGGGCACGAGCAGCAGGGCCACCACCACGGTGGCCGGAACAACGAGGGTGGCCACTCCAGCACCACAGTCACCTCTGGCGACTCCGGCACCACCGGTGAAACCGGCTCGACTGGCGACGCCGGGAACGACAGCACCACCACCGGCGGAAACTCCGGCCGGGGCGGCGACGGCGGCAACGCCGATGTCCACGCCTCGGGCTGGAACACCGTCGCGCACACCCCGCACACCGTCTGACGGTTCACCGGGAAGTACGAGGAGTGGGGCACCGGATTCCGGTGCCCCACTCTTGTCGTGCGGGATGGGCTCAGTGGCAAGCCCCGGTGCGCCCTCACCGACGACGGCGAGCATCTTGGCCGGTTCCGTGGCGCCCGGTGGTGGCGCCGTTCGACGGGGAAGACAACCGAACGCGGCCGTTCGTCACTCACCCCAGCAGGTGAATCCGATCCAGCGAACGAGAGCCACGACACCCGATCAGTTCGTGACGTTTCCCGAGCGGCGGTGTCGATCAGGTGTGCAGGCAAGCGGAACGGAATCCGCGACACAGGCACGGACACCACCGATCCGAACCGTATTCAGGGAGACGCCATGACGAACACCGCCACCGCGACCAGCGACACCAGCAAGGCCGCCGCCCCGGCGACCGGCGCCCTCACCAAGGCCGCGGACAGCGCGCTGTCCTCCAGCCACGGCAGCACCACGATCTCCGATGTGGTGGTGCAGAAGGTCGCCGGCATCGCCACTCGCGAGGTGTCCGGAGTCCATGCCCTCGGCGGCGGTGCCGCCCGCGCCTTCAACGCCCTGCGCGAACGCATCCCCGGCGCCACCGCGTCGGCCGGACAGGGCGTCTCCGTCGAGGTCGGTGAACGGCAAGCCGCGATCGACCTGCAGGTTCTCGTCGAGTACGGCGTCTCCATCACGGACCTTTCCCGCTCGGTGCGCCGCAACGTCATCACCGCGGTCGAGCAGATCACCGGGCTCGAGGTCGTCGAAGTGAACATCAACGTCTCCGACGTCCATCTCCCCGGCGACGACACCGACGAGCAGGCCGACACCGGCCGCGTCCAGTGACACACGGCTTCGCGATCGACGCCGACGCCATCGCCGCCGCTGTGCTGGCCCTGCCCGCGGTGGCGGGCCTGCACAGCGGCCGGTTCGGCGAGATCGCCACCCTCCTGCCCCACCGGCGCGTCCCCGGAATCCGCATCCGGCCCGGCGAAATCACCATCGGGGTGACCGGCCGCCACCCGGCGACCGTGGCGGAGATCGGCGACGCGGTTCGCGCCACGATCGCCCCGGTCGACCGGCCGGTGAACGTCCGCATCGGGGACATCGCCCCGCCCGCGACCTCGTGAACCACTTCCATCGACACATTGGGGAACAACGATGACTTCGACCCATCTCGGTCTGCTGACCGGGCTCGTCCTCGGATTGGCCGCCGCGTTCGGCGGCTTCGCCGCCTTCTTCCTGGTCCTCGTCCTCGGCGCGCTGGGCCTGCTCACCGGCCGGTACCTCGACGGCAAGCTCGACTTGTCGGCGCTGTCCGGCCGTGATCGAGGCTGAACCGCCATGACCACCGTGACCGCCACCGCGCCGGCGCCCTCGGACGTCGGTGAGCGCGGCGCGCTGACGATCGGGGACACGGCGGTCGAGCGGATCGCCACGACCGCGGTCACCGAAGTCGACGGCATCGGCGGAACCGCCGCCCGCGTGCTGGGTGTGGCCGTCGGCAGCGAGGACCCCGACCGCAGCGCCAAGGTCACCGCGACCGTCGCCGGCGACACCGCCTCGCTGACGGTGCGCCTGTCGATCAGCTACCCGCAGTCGGTTCTCCAGACCACCGACGCCGTCCGCGAGCACCTCATCCGCCGGGTGCACGAACTCACCGGCCTGGCAGTAGAGCGTGTCGACATCACTGTCACCGCCCTGTACTCCGCGCACGCCGCCACCAGGAGGGTCCAGTGAAACGCCGTCCCCGCCGCAGCACCCCGGCCGTGCTCACCGCGCTCATCCTGCTCGCCGCGTGCATCCTCGCCGCCGTTGCCGCGATCCAGCAGCTCCTGGGACAACGACCGTGGATCAGCTACGACCGCGCCGCCGGATGGCTGCACGCACAGCACTGGAACGACCTGGTCCCCGCCATCGCCGGCGGCGTCGCGGTGCTGCTCGGGCTCATCCTGGTCCTCGCCGCGGTCCTCCCCGGTAAGCTCACCGTGCTTCCCCTGCAGGGCGAGCCTGCGTCGGGGGCGTCCCGCCGCAGCTACCGCTCCACCCTGCAGGCCGCCGCGTCCGGCGTCGACGGCGTGTCCGGCGCGAAGCTGACCCTCAACCGCCGCAAGGTCACCGCGCGCATCCGCACCGGGCGGACCAACACCGACGGCCTGTCCGAGGCCGTCCACGCCGCCATTTCCCGCCGCCTCGCCCAGATCACACCCGCGACCGACCCCACTGTGAAGGTGAAGGTCAAGGCCACCAGGAGCGCACCATGAGCAGCCTCAACCGCCCAGCCCGCCTCAACCGCGCCCTGCTGACTCTGATCGGGCTGATCCTGCTCGCCGCCGGCGGATTCGCCGTCGCCACCCACTTCGGCAAGCTCCGGCTGCTCGCCCCGGACACCCCGCTCGTGCCCGGCACCGCACGACCACCCGGCTGGGTCTGGTACGTCATCGCCGCGTCCGCCGTCATCTCCGGTCTCCTGCTGCTGCGCTGGCTCGGCGCCCAGCTGGCCCGCAACCCCAAGACCCACACCTGGCGCTTCGGCACCGAACCCGACCGCGGCACCACCGAACTGGCACCCGGCACGGCCGTCGAACCGTTCCTCGCGGAAATCCGCGCCTACCCCGGTGTCCACGCGGCGCACGCGACCCTCGCCGGCACCCGTGAGACCCCGGCACTCGCCCTGGTCCTCACCGCCGAGCAGGACGGTGAACTCAGCACCATCCGCGACCGCCTCGACACCCACGGACTGCCACGGCTTCGGCAGGCTCTCGACCTGGACATCCTCCCGGTGACGATCGAATTCCGGTTCACCACCAGGATCGGCACACGCACTCGGTGAATTCCGCAGAACCGGCCGCAGGCGCGTGCTGCGGCGCCGCAGCTGCGGTCATCCTGATCACCGCTGCGTCGGTGCCGTTGCGGCTGCGGGCCGCTGCGGGGCAGTGCTCGCCAGCACCAAGGCCGCTGCCCGCAGCGGGCAGCCGCCATAGGCGCGTGCGAGCGAGCCGAGGATCGACCCGGCCGCCTCCGGTGTCGCACTGCGGAGCACGAGCTCGTCGATCGCCGCACCGGCCAGGCCGACCCGTTCGGGCTTCCCACGCCGCCGGACAAGCAGGTCGATGATGAGCGTGCAGTGGAGATCCATGACCACCAGGACTTGCCGACAGCGTCTTCGTCACGTTCCTTCACCCGTGGGCACGCGCCCCGGGAGCCAGCCGTACCCGCGTACGTGACGTCGATCACAGTGGCTGTCTGCCCGATGAAGCGCCCCGAATGGTTGTCGTGTCCGACCAGACGAAACCGAGGGCGACCACATCACCCGAGCGCGTGGCCGTGATCGGCGCCGGAGTCGCCGGCCTGACTGCCGCCTACCTGCTGCAACGCCGTTACGAGGTGTTGCTGTTCGAGGCCGAGCCCCGCCTCGGCGGACACGCCCACACCCACGACGTCCTTTCCGACGACGGCGCTACCGTCGCTGTTGACAGCGGCTTCATCGTCCACAACGAACGCACCTATCCCCATCTGCTGCGGCTGTTCGCCGCACTGCAGGTGCGCACCCGCGGCACGGAGATGTCGATGAGCGTGCGCTGCGAAGGCTGCGGCCTGGAATACGCGGGTGCCAAAGGGCTCGCAGGATTGTTCGCCCAACCAGGCAACGCCGCGCGCGTACCGTACCTGCGGATGCTGGCCGAGGTCACCCGGTTCCACCGGCACGCCCGGCGGATGCTGCAGGCCACGCCCGACCACGAGGTCACGCTCGGCGCGTTCCTGGCTTCCGGCGGCTACACCCGGTTCTTCGTCGAGCACTTCGTCCTGCCGTTGGTGTCGGCAGTGTGGTCGGCCGACCAGGCCACCAGCCTGCGCTACCCGGCCCGCTACCTGTTCGAATTCCTCCACAACCACGGCTTGCTGTCGGTCACCGGTTCCCCACAGTGGAAGACGGTGGTCGGCGGCTCCCGCGCCTACGTGGACCGCGCGGCCAAGCACCTCACCGCCGTTCACCTGTCCACGCCGGTCCGCGCGGTCACCCGCACCGCGCACGCCGTGGAGGTCCGTGACGACGCGGACGACGTCCACCGGGTCGGCAAGGTCGTCATCGCCACCCACCCCGACCAGGCGCTCGCACTGCTGGCCGACCCCACCGACGACGAGCGTGCGGTGCTGGGCGCGTTCCGCTACTCGTGTAACGAGACCTGGCTGCACACCGATGCGTCCCTGCTGCCCCGCTCGCCTCGTGCCCGCGCGTCGTGGAACTACCTCAAGGCGCGCTGCCGCTCCGACGGAAGCCCGGTGCTGGTCAGCTACCACATGAACCGGCTCATGGGACTGGCCGAACCCCAGGACTACCTGGTCACCCTCAACGCCACCGACCGGATCGCGCCGACGTCGGTGCTCGCCCGGATGCGATACGAACATCCGGTCTACACCCCCGAGTCAGTAGCCGCCCAACGCCGCCTGCCGCGGTTGAACACCGGACAGACCGCCTTCGCCGGCGCGTACCACGGTTGGGGCTTCCACGAGGACGGCTGCGCCGCGGGAGTACGCGCCGCCGCCGCGCTCGGCGTGGGCTGGTAGGCAACCGGTGAGCATCCCCCCGCGCGCTGCCGTGCTGGCCCGACGACGGACCAGCCGGCGTCGTGGCAGAAAGCGGACTGCCGCACATGTGCACCTCGGCCGCCGGCCACCCACCAGCTGGCTATCCCTCATCCCTCGCGCTCCCCATCAGGCAGAGAAAGAGTTCCGATGACCACCTCGCCCATCCACCGGCCGAGCACCAGCACTGCGACCACGCCCGTCGGCTCTGCGGAGCAATGGCCGGCCCTGAACGCGCCGCGGTGCTCCGCCGTCCGCGCCACCGCGGCGAAGCTGATTTTTCACCGTGCCGTGAAGACGCTGCCGGTCCGGGTGGCGCTGCCCGGTGGCGAGCGAATCGGTGCCGGCGGCCCCGGTTCGCCCGTCATGCGCATTGAACGCCCGGCGGACTTCTTCCGGCGGCTCGGCGCCGATGCCAAGATCGGTTTCGGCGAGGCCTACATGGCCGGCGACTGGACCAGCAACGATCCCGCCGCGTTGTTGACCCCGTTCGCGGCCCGCATGGCGGAACTGGTGCCCCGGCCGCTGCAGGTGTTCCGCCGATGGGTCGACGCCCGGCAACCCGACCACGAACGCAACACCGTCGAAGGGGCGCGAGCCAACATCCACCGTCACTACGACCTGTCCAACGACCTGTTCGCCGCTTTTCTCGACGACTCGATGACCTACTCCTCGGCCTGGTTCGCCCCCGGCAGCGACGACCTACACGAAGCCCAGCTGCGCAAGATCGACGGTGTGCTCGACCTCGCCGGCGTCCGCTCCGGCAGCCACGTCCTCGAAATCGGGACGGGCTGGGGCGCGCTGGCGATCCGCGCCGCCCGGCGAGGCGCGCGCGTCACCACACTCACCATCTCCGCCGAACAGAAACACCTTGCCGAACAGCGCATCGAGCAAGCCGGACTCGCCGACCGCGTGCAGGTGCTGCTGCGGGACTACCGCGAAGCCCACGGCAGCTACGACGCCGTGGTGTCCGTGGAGATGATCGAAGCCGTCGGCGCCGACTACTGGCCCGACTACTTCACGACCCTCGATCGCGTCCTCAAGCCGGGCGGCCGGATCGGGCTGCAGGCCATCACCATGCCCCACGACCGGCTCCTGGCCACCCGCCGCTCCTACACCTGGATCCACAAGTACATCTTTCCCGGCGGCCAACTGCTCTCGGTCCCTGCGATCCACGAAGCGGTCCACCGACACACCGGGCTCACCGCCACCGAATCCCGCTCTCTCGGGCCTGACTACGCCCGAACACTCCACCACTGGCGCGCCCGCTTCCTGGACAACTGGCCCCAGCTGACCTCGAACGGCTTCGACGAAACCTTTCGCCGCATGTGGGAGTTCTACCTCGCCTACTGCGAAGCCGGCTTCACGTCGGGCTACCTCGACGTGGTCCAGCTCGGACTGGTCAAACACCACCGCTGACCGGGCAGGAGCAGCAGTTCGACGCCATTCGGGCCGCTTCGCCGGAGCCGGCGAAGCGAGGCCACGCAGCCCCAAGTCGGCGCGGAGGTACCGGCTCGAACTGGCGGACGCAGACCAGCGATGAGCCCGGCAACAGGTTCGCGGGGCTCCCTGTCCGGCAGATCGCAGTCCATCATGTTCTGTCTCGGCGGTGTTCGACGGTCCAGGCAGCGACCTCGTTGAGCTTGACGTTCGCGTTCGGCGAGGCCTCGACCAGCAGCCGAAACGCGCTCGCCGAATCGAGGTCATGGCGCTGCATGAGGATGGTCTTGGCCATGCCGATCAGATCCCGAGTCTCGATCGTGGCCTGCAGCTGTGCCTCGGTCTGCACGCCGACCAACGCGATCGCCGCGTGCGTGGCGAAACATCCGGCGGTCGTCGCGGGTCTGGTCTGTGAATGCATGACGTGTGCCGGAGTAAAGCTTCAAGGCGCCGAGGGTCGTGTCGGTGATGAACAAGCGGTAGGCCAACATCGACCGCACCCCGGTCGCCGCAGCCTCGGGCACGAACAGCGGCCAGCGGCCCTCAACGGCGAGGTTCACCGGTGCAGTAGACTTGGTGGTCGGCGATCGCGTTGAGGCACAGCCACTGTCCGGTGCGGTACTGGATCGCGTCGATCCCGGCGACGACCTCGGCCGTCGGCGCCACCGTCCGAATCGCCCGGCCCCGCCCGATCAGGGAATGCCTGCATACCCGGCTCCGTCGACGTGGTCGACCGCAGCCTTGACGATCGCCCTGAGCGTGGAATCTGGCTCGGCCTGCAGCGTCCGGGCCAAGGCTCCGAGCGTCGCGCTCAACCCTCGTCCCGAGGACTGATCCGATGGTCGTGCACGAGCGGCCCCCTCTTCGTCGCCACCGAACAGAAAGTCAGCGTACTGAGAGCACGACCAAGCAGCACCTGCACTCGACGGGTAACCCGGCTCCCGGCCTGACTCCGACTGCCGACGACGTCAGGCAATTACCCCATCGTGTGAATGGTCGAAACGTTGAGGGTCCAGCCGGGATGCCGGGCTCAGCTCCGGTCGATGATGTGGTGCTCGCTGCTCTCTAGCCGGTTCAGCCACGCTGCCCGCCGACGTTGGTGCGCAGCGCGGTGAAAGCTTCGTCCGCGGTCCAGCCGCGCAGCAGCATCAGCATCTCTTTGGCCTGCTCGATGGCGGGCTGGGTGTCCAGCACGTCCCGCAGCTGCGCTACATCGTCGGCCGGGTTGCCCGGGGATCTCCACGATGGCATGGGCTCATTTCACCACCTCACCCGCGGCCGGCTCCGCTGCCCCGTCTCACCGCAGCGTGCGCTCGGCCATGGAGCTGAACCGCAACTCCACGCAGATCGGCATGTCGAACCGCGCCACCTTTCGCCACGGGGTCGGCCGCGTCCTGGCCCGAGCGGGTGCGGCTCCCGGTTTCGGGTTCAGTTGGAGCGCCATCCCGCCGGACGAGGCCGATGCGGCTCGCGTTCTGAGCTCGGGTCGGAACGCGGCACCTGAGCGCCACGGTAACGAGTTCATTGCTCGACGTAACACAAGATCTGCCCGGCGAGACATACCGGCGTTGACCATCACCAACTTGGAGGGTTCGTGATCACCCGCCGCATCGTTCTCGCCGTCGGCGCCTCCGCTGCCGCGCTCTCGCTGGCCGCGTGCAGCAGCTCAGGCGGCGCACCCACGGCGACCAACTCGGCCGGTGTCATCGCCCCGGCCGAGGCCGCCAGCGGACCGAAGTCCGCCGACGACGTCACCAATACGCTCACCGACAAGATCCCCACGGTCAAGCTGTTCAAGACCTACACCGCGGAGGACGACCCGAACCACCTGCTCGGCCGACCGAACGGCTACACGTCGAAAACGGCGTTCTCTGACTCGCGCGTCAAGGCCGGCGACGTCGAGTACCTCGACGAGGACGCGGTAGAACGCGGAGGCTTCGTCGAGGTGTACACGGACGAGGCCGGCGCGAAGGCGCGGATGGACTTCATCCAGTCGATCGCGAAGGGAATGCCCGCGGTCGGCGAATACGACTACGTGAAGGGCGGCGTACTGGTGCGAGTGTCGCGGTTCCTGACGCCGGACCAGGCGAAGACGTACCAGGCGGCACTCGGCGGCTGAGCCCAGACGATAAGCCCCCGCACGCTTGGGACTTCTGGTGGACGATCGACCGGCGCCCGGAAACGCCAGGACCGCGGAACGTGCGTTGCGGACGACCGGGCGGCGAACTCCGCGGCGTAGACCTTGACCGGCTGGCCGGATCGAAAAGTCGCCCGCTGCGCGGCCCGCATTGACTGTGGCGCCGTAGACGCCTGGTGTCGGCCAGCCATCGACCACGATGGCCGGCGGTGCGAGGTGTGATCGCGTGCGAGACTGTCGGGGCTAGCTCGTAGGCTCACCCTCTCGACACGAGGATGTGACGATGCCACGACGCAAAACCGTCGCAAAGTTTAAGGGCAACCCCGATCCAGCACCCTTTCGGTGACCAGCCGACGGAGCTCGGCCTGTTCCGTGAGTGCAGGACCGATCCCGAGGCTCGCGGGGTACTGCACGCTGAAGTGGTCGCTGAGGTCGACAAGATGCTCAAGCCCGTCGAGGACGCCGACGCCTTCGACGTTATCGAGCTGATGCGGATGCGGGAGTTCCCGCCGGTCCCGTACCCGAACCTCGCATGGGAAGGGTCGGCGCTCAACATCGAGATCATCGCTGCGATGCTGCTTGGCCGCGAGTCCCGCAAGCCCAATGACACGCCCAGAATGAACACTCGCCCGCACGAAGCCGTCAGTGAGCTCCACAGCCGCGCCCAACGCCTCGGACGGCTGGCCACCTATCGACAGCTGATCGAGGCGCGAATCAGCGACGACCCGCTCGCGCCGCTGGCCGCGGAGTACCAGGGCGCGGTCCTCCACATCCGAAACCTGCAATACGACACCATCCGCGAGAACCACGAAACCCAGCTGTTCGACAACACCATCGTCGCCCCGCTCATGGCCGAGCACCTCGGCTACACCTATCCCGACGTCGTCACGGTTCGCCACGCCATGCACAAGCTCGGCGGCGACCGAATGACCAGGCTGCGCGACGAGACCGGCGCGATTGTGATGCGGCACCACGGAACGCCGCCGGACCAGGTCCCTGAGGACGATGTGCGCGAATTCATGACACGGATGGTCCCGTTCATGTTCCTGCCGGCCGACCGGGCCATCATCACTGCCGAGGACATAGCCACCGACTCGGGCGCCGACGTAGATGTAGTCCGAGCCGTCCTGGACTCCTACGCCCAGACGTTCGACGACAGCATCACTCCCGCCCGCAGAGTTTACGACCTCCTCACCAGCGGTAATCCGTTTCACCTCACTCCTCTGCTATCAGACGGTGCGGGCAACTACGTGGAAACCGCGAACGGAGTGGGCCTCGACTCGCTCCGGCGGATCGTGGAGTCGGCGCTTGTCGGCACGACGCCGTTTCACCGCTACGACAAGAAGGTCCGCCAGGTCGTCAGCGAACGGCTCGCAACCAGCTCGCTCGAAAAGCTGCTGCGGACCCCTCCGAAGCTGACTGCGTTCACGTACTACGCGCCCAACGACAACAAAACTCACACCCTCCTCAGCCTCGATTGCGCAAACCCGAAAGCCGTGGGAAAGCAGGTCGAGGGGGACGGCCTGTTCATCGTCGGCGACGTCGCCATCGCGACGTCAAGCGGCTCTGGAACGACCTCTTCATGCTCTTCATGAACGCGGACCTCTACGTCGATCCCGACCCCGACCGAGATCGGCACGAGCGCACCCGGGCCGCAGCCTCCATCAGAGTCGCCGACCAGTGCCTCCCTCTCAACGCCTGGATGGCCCGCGAACAAATGCACGACGACCCTCCGCCCTCGAAGCCGACCTACAATGCGTTGCCTCGCATCCTCGACCTCATCGATGTGATCGACACTCACGCAACCGGAATGATCCGCTTCGGCGCCGACATCCTCGCACTGGCCGGCGACGCGCAGCAAAACGTGCTCGACGCCATCGACCGATGCGTCCGTCTGACCCGTCAAGACGGCCAACCGCACTACGCCGTGTTTTCCTTTTCCGGCGTCTGGGGCCACCCGACTGTGTTCCTCGGCTCCCGCCCGCGTGAATCCGCCTTGGAGCCGGTCCGACGGCATCTCGAGGCGTACATGCGCCTCAAGCGCCACCAGGTGAAGTCGGACCGCTCCTACGGTCTGCTGTTCGACGAAGGCGGCAACCTCGAAGTCGCCATGTATTTCAACGAGCCGACTGGTGACGACTCCGAACTCGATGCACTCGTCGAAGAATTTGGGCTGAGGCCTGTAGCCGACTCCCCCTGACCAGCGCCAACGTTCGTGCCCCCACACCACGCGTGCTTGGCCCCACGAGTCCAGATCGCCAAGTCGACACGCCGTCCGCACCACTTCTTAAGATCCAGGACCTGGTTGAACAGTGAAGACGCGATCTCATCCGCTCGCGGGCATCATGTCCTCGAGGGCGGCGACGTTTGCCGTGTTCGCGACGCGGCGCTTGCGGTAGTGGCGCTCGGCGACCTGTCGGCTGTTGCCCAACTGATCAGCGATCGCCGTGGTCGGAAGGCCCGCCTCGTCGAGGACGGTGCCGACCGTCTTGCGGAACACGTGGCTGGTGACCCACTCGTACCCCACCGCGGTCACCGCCTCGCTGAGCCGGTTGATGACGTTCGACGGGTCGAGGAAGCCGCCGGCGAACGAGGCGAAGATCGGCCCGTCACCTGCTGCAAGCTTGCGTCGACGCAAGACTGGCAGGGCCCACCCCGGTGTGCCCAGGATGAGCTCGTCCTGGTTGCCCTTGCGTTGGGGGCGGCGGACCAGACCGGCTCCGCCGACGCGGATGATGTGGTGGGTCGCCGCCACGGTCTTGGCGTCAAGGTCGATGTCGGTGCCCAGGATCGCCAGCGCTTCGCCGATCCGGACGCCGGTGGCGAGCATGATCTCCATCAGGTCGGCCAGGTCCAGCCAGAGCTGGCCGCGGGGGCCGAGGGGCCGGCCGCGGGCGTCGGTCTGGCGGGTCAGTGCGTACGCGCGCAGTTCGGCGAGCAGGTCGACGCGTTGTTCGGCGGTGAGCGCTTCCACCTTTTTCTGCTCGCCGGTGCGCGTCATCCGGCCGATCTTGCGGACCGGGTTCTCGTCCATGGCGCCGTGCCTGACCGCGTAGTCGCACGCGCCCGACATCGCGGCCTTCAGGGTCTTCGCGGTGTCGTAACTCTTCTTCCTCCGGGCGTCCCTGATCACCTTGCTGCAGCGGGTGACGTTGACCTCGTAGCACTGCAGCTGCCCCAGCGGCGGAGTCGCCCAGTTCTTGAGCACACTGCGGTAGAGCCGGACCGAAGTCGGCGAGAAGTTTCCCAGGCTCGCCTCTTCCTCGAGCTCATCGAGGTACAGAGTGATTACTTCCTCGAATCGGGTCGACCGGCTTATTTCTCCGTCGGTCGACTTCGTCGTGAGGTCGCTGAGAGCTTCCTTCAGCCGCTTGATGGCCAAGTCTTTGCCGACCGCTTGCCGGCGCACCCGCTGCAGGGTGCCGTCACCTGTCCTGAAGTAGGTGCTCGCGCGATAGCGCACGCCCTGCCTCTTGGTTTTGGGTAGCGTCTCGACCGCGATGACGCCGTAGGCGCCTATCGGTGTCGACAGCCTGCCCACAGCAGAACTCCTTCAAAGAGTCATTTACGAGATGATTCGAGCGCTTCGAATTGCCGATCGACATTGACGCTAGCATCCCTGGCACAGGTGCAGGTAGCGGTCTAATTCGAAATCGGGAACCAGGTAATACCGCCCTGCTCTCAGAGACTTAATACTGCCTTTATGAATCAAGTCGAGTACTGTCTCGTAGGGAATTCCGAGTTGTGCCGCGACTTCCCGCGGCGTCCAGGCGCGACGCGGCAACTGCCCCTCGCTCACGGCATGCACCTCCTCAATACCGGCCACCGCGTGGGCGCGACGGCAGATCAGCCCAGGTCTTCGTTCCGGCGGCCCGGCCGCGAGGCGAACGCGTACAAACCGCCGACGGCAGCCGATTTACACGCTGGGCGGTGCCCAGGATGTCGACGAGACTGCGCCGCCACCCCCGGCGCGTACGGCAGGCAGATCGCCTCACGTTGGTGCCCGGGCACGTAGCAAGGTGTAGCCGGCCACGAGCGATCCACGTCATCGAGTCCGCGCTCGCGAGGGCACGGCAGAAACGCCGAGCTCGGCCGAACCCACGCGCATGCTGCGGATGAGCGCCTTGTCAGAGCAGTGGTAGCCCTTGTTGACCCTTCCATAGGCGGCCTCCCGATCCGTCTTGACCAAACTGTGCACCGCCGACCCGCAGGGCTGCGACGTCACCTTGCATGACCCTTTTCCGATAGCGGCGTCTCGAGCTGACGGGCGTCGCCGCGGATGACCTGACCGTTGCGGTTCTGGACGCGCTTGCGGGCGCGGCGCAGATCTGCGCCGGGCGATGTCGGCAATGTGCGGCTCGTACTCGCCGCCGCCAGCAGGGCGACGGCCGACAGCATCTTGACCAGGTGCGCAATCGGCTCCGACAGGTGCCGCCCTTGCGCTCGGCGGCCAGAGAAGTCTGGGCCGTCGCCCAGACCGACACCGGCAAGCCGCGCTCGGTCGTCAGCGCGACGTCGGGTGGGTCGGTGTCGAAGGTGTCGATGAAAGCTCTCGAAAGAAACATGATCGCTTCGTCGGCCGGCGACAGCAACATGGTGGTCATCGTGACGCTCCTGGGTTCCGATCGGTTGACCTCGGAGGACTTCGGGCGACAGGTCAACGGCGTGAACCTGCGCAGATGACTGGTACGTCCCCCGTGCATGCGCTGCCTGAATATCTCGAATTCCCCCCGGGGGGGCGTGACATCGTCGGCGCGACCACCAGGCAGGAGCGCCGGAAATGCAACTTGCAGATTCAAGCCGCCGCATATGCGGACTGCCAGGTGCCACGAGTCATGAGCAGGGGCGGTTTCACAAACTTCATTGCAGCCGATAAAATTCATCGAAGCGACGCCCGCAAACTGGTATATACCGCTTCAAGGAGCAGAAATGGCCCAGAAGGTCCTCGTCGAGATGCTCGACGACATCGACGGAACACCCGCCGCCCACACCGTCCCGTTCGCTCTCGACGGCATCACCTACGAGATCGATCTTTCCGACGAGAACGCCGCTGCCCTGCGCGACGAGTTGGCCCGGTACATCGCGTCCGGCCGCCGCACCGGCGGACGGAAGGTTCGCGTCGCCACCGGCCAGTCGACCGCGACCAGCACCACCACCGATCGGGTGCGCAACCAGCAAATCCGGTCGTGGGCCAACGCAAACGGCTACGAAGTCTCGGAGCGCGGACGTCTGTCTTCGGAGGTGGTCACCGCATTCGAGGAGGCTCAGGCGTCCGGGACGGAGGAGACTGCGAAGCCTGCTCGCAAGCGGACCGCCCGGAAAAAGGTCGCCGCAAAGTAGCGGGCAAGACGGCGGTCGTTCACCGGGCGACCGAGCTGTTCGTCGGTGACGAGGGCATCTCCTCGTCACTGACTCCGACAGCGGTCCAGGAACTGATTTGCGATGGGTCATGCCGCCCAATGCCCCGGTCCGATCGCGCCGTACTCGTGGCGAACGTCGATCGGCCGACGCGTGCCAGCGGTATCAGCTCGGAAAATGATGACGTCCTCGTGCGCGATCAGATGCAGCGGCATGTTGGCCTCGCGTTGCTTGCGGATGAAGTCGCGTTGGAAAAAGCTTCCCCGCGCGACCAGCTCGGCGTCCGCGACTCGGGCCAGTAGGGCGACGCACCGTTCGACCGGGACCAAGCCCGCCGCGGCGCCACAGGCGACGATCTGCGACGGCAGGTCGACCAGCTCGGCGTGCTCGCGCCACGGCCGGACGGTGATCACCACGTGCCCGCCCGGACGTAGGACGTGCGCGCATGCGGTGAGGATGCGGGTGAAGCCGGCCAGCAGGCGGTGGTGGCCGATGTTGGCGAGGTTTCCGCGGTCGAGTGCGCTGCCGTAGCGATAATGGCGTTTGCTGACCTTGTCGACGCCCGGCTCTCGGTCGGTCTTGACCAGGCCGTGCACCGACGGCCCGTACGGTGGCGATGTCACCACCAACCCGACCTGACCGATGTGGTCCGAGGGCAGCAGGGCCTCCAGCTGGCGGGCATCGCCGCGGACGACCTCGCCGTCATGGTCGTGGCCCCGTTCGCGCGCAAAGCGCAGGTTCGCCGCGGCGATGTCGGCCCAGTGCGTCTCGTACTCGACGCCGATCGCGCGGCGGCCGCGGTCGATCGCTTCGACCAGTGTGGTGCCGATTCCGCACATCGGATCCAGCACCAGCTCGCCCGGCTTCGTGTAGTGCTCAATGGCGTGCGCGGCTAGTGCGGGCAGCATCTTGGCCGGGTGCGCGGTCGACTCCGGCACGTACCGGCCTTTGCGCTGCGCGGCCGGCGAGGTCTGCGCTGTCGCCCACACCGACACCGGCAAGTCGTCCGCGTTGCCCGCGGTCGCGGTGGTGTCGAGGGCGTCGATGTACGCGCGTGGCAGCGGAATGGTCGGTTCGTCGACCGGCACGTGCGGGGCGGTAATCATGATCGTGCACCTGGCTTTCGGCTCGTCGGTCATCAGAGGTCTGCGGTATCGGCCTGGGCTTGGGCGAAGACGAGGACGTCACCGTGCACGCGGGTGTGCGGTGCCGGCGAGCCGGAATGCACGGCGTCACCGCGCACTGGCCCACGAGCTTGCGATGGCGGTTGCAGGCGGCAGTTCCGGATCGGGGTGTGCAGGGTGACGATGTGCTGGAGGTAGAGCAGGTCGGCGTTCTGCGCTGCCGCGATCACCGCGCCGGAGCGGTCGATCAGGCGCCCGGTCGACCAGTCGCAGTGGGTGTAGACGGCGAGGATGCCGCCGAAGGTGAGCCTGCGGGCAGCCGCCATCGCGAACGAGGCATCGAATCCGTGGTTCGGCGGCAGGGCCGTGATGATCAAGTCGGCCTGGGGCCGGTCGACGTTCTGCTCCGAGGACGCCCCGCCGCGTACGGCTCGCCGGCGCGATGTCCTCGGCCCGGACATCTCTCCGGCTGGCGCCGCCGGGCTGAAGTCGGCCACCGCAGCGTCCCGCTCCAGGACCCGCACGGCATCGCAGGCCGCGATCAACTCGCGATTCCTGGCGGTCGTCGGCCAGGCCGTGAGCAGGACGCGAGCACCGCGCGCGGAGAGGCTGGTCGTGATGGTTTCGACGATCGGTATGGGCCAATTCGTCGCGGGGTCGATCGGCTCCGGGCCGGTCGTCCACACGGTCGGCGGGGTGGGCGTCGACTCGCGTGCTCGGTTCGTCGCGCCGGCCGTTTTCGTGGCGCGGCGCAGTTGTGCGCTTGAGCCGCTGGGGTCGGGCGCTCCCGGATACGGGACGCCGTTGATGGCGCGTGTGCGGTGTGGACGGCTGGAGTCGTCGCGGTTGGACGGTCGGGTGTTCGAAGGCGGCGGGCGTCGGGTCACGAGCAGACCTCCGGTTGCGAGCGCCGAGCGATCACGTCGGCGGCTTCTGGACTGTCGCCGGCTAACTCCGCGAATCGCGCCGGCGAGAGACACCGTCGCGGCGAAATAAGCCCACGTGGCCGATCGTCCACAGTGCTGCGTGATTTATTCGCTCCGACGTAGGCGTGAAACGCCTTTGATGCGGCTTTGACACGCCTCTGACCTGGGCGTGAAGCGGTTTTGAGGCGCCCGGACTGAGTTCCTGACGACGTCACCTTCCGCTCGTTCAGGAGTGCCGCCATGGACCTGCCCACCACACCGAAGAATCCAGAATTCTGGCTGTCACCGCGCAGCCGTCGCGCCGAGCCCGGCGTGTTCGACGCCGCCCGTACCGCGTTCGCCTGGCTCGTCACCGGCCCGCACCCCGTCGCACTCGACGGCAGCCGGATTCCCGGGCTCCCGCCGCGGCTGATGCCGCTGGACGAAGTCGGCACCACACTGATCGCCAAGAGCTGTCCACAGCAGACCCGCGACGCGGTGTGGACCGCGCTCGTGACACGGTCCCGCGCCGAAGGTGGCACGTGGACGGTCGCGTGCGTCGGGCTCGCGCTGCCGGTCCTGATTCCGGTCGCGGCCAAGCTGACCAACCGGTTCCGCGGCGAGGTCCACGACATCCACGCCGCGGTGCTGACCGGCTTCCTCGAAGCGCTCCCCGACGTCGACCTCACCCGGCCGGCCATTCTGGTGCGGCTGCGCTGGGCCGCCTACCGCTCCGGCCACCGCGCTCTGCGCGACGCCCTCGACACCGCCACCCCGGTAGCCGACCTCGGGGCACGCGCGCCCGGACCGGCGGACGCCGGCGGGCACCCGGACTTCGTCCTGCTGGCCGCGGTCGACGCCGGCGTCCTCTCCGCGGCGGAGGCGTCGCTGATCGGCGACACCCGGTTCGGCGAGCTGTCGCTGGCCGACGCCGCCCACGCCCGTGGCCAGACCTACAAGGCGGCCCAGCAAGCTCGCCACCGCGCCGAACGCAAACTCGCCGCCTACCTCCGCGCCCAAAGCGAGGGCCACGCAGAACCGGCCGGGCGCGCGCGGCGGGTGAACCGGCGCGACGCCGAGAAGTCACGACGGCCGGTGTCTCCCCGCCCGAGCAATTCCGGAGTTGGTGACCGCGGGACGCGAACGCCCGCGTGCCCTTGCCCATCCCGGTCCGAACTGGAGCCGGGCGCCGTTTAGGAGGCGTCCTCATGCGACTGATCTCGCCACGTCTGCCGTCGACGGGACGCGACCACCGACCCAGCACGGCGCCGAAAGCTCCGACCTCTCCACCTCGATCGCGGCGCCGGTCCGTGGTTCTGCTCGGCTGCGTGCTGGCCGCCGCGGGACTGCTGCTCAGCCGGTCCGCGGCGCACGCCGAGACCGTGCAGTACGTCGCGCTCGCGCAGACCGTCGACCAGGTTCTGTCGAACATCCGCTCGTGGATCATGGGCATCCTCGCCGGCGTCGCGCTCGTGTTCCTCACCATCGGCGGACTGCGCTACCTGATGGCGTCCAACGACCCGGGCGAAATCGAGAAGGCCAAAGGCGCGTTCAAGGCCGCCGGCATCGGATTCGGCCTGGCCGCGCTCGCGCCGCTCGTGGTCGAAATCCTCAAGACCATCGTCGGCGGGGTGTAGACGATGTCCGTCTCACGTCGGCTGGTCGCACCTCCGGAATCTGCGCGGGCTGCCGGACGACCGCGGTGGTGTCGCCGGGCCAGCGTGGTTGTCGCCTCGCTGATGGCCGCGCTGGGTCTCGTCACGTCCGTCTCGGCTGCCTCCGGTCCGCATCCGCCGGCACCCGCAGGGCAGCCGGCAGTCGCGCAACCGCCTCTGCCGTTGCCGCCCAACCCCACCTGCCCGCCCGGCTCACCCGAACCGGCCTGCCGCCTCCCGAGCACACAACCGAGCCAGCCGGTCCAGGCCACTCCCCTGCCGCCGATCACCACGTTGCCCGCCCCGCCGGCCTGCTTCCCGGGCTCGCTGGACCCCGGCTGCACGCCACCGGCCAGCTCGCCGTCGTGTCAGGGCCCGAACTGCATCCCGCAGCCCTCCACCCTGGTTCCGAGTACCCCGCTGCCCTCGCCGGTACCCGACGGCGGCGGTGACACCGCGGAATGCGGGCTGACCGACCTCACCGGCTGCATGGTCGTCGCCGCGGGAGCGTTGTTCGCCGCGGTCGTCGCCGCCGGGCTGAATCCGCTTCTGGATCTGCTCGGCAAGACGCTGCTGACCACGCCAGAACCGGATCAGCTGCCGGGCCTGGGTGCGATCTGGGTCGGGTCGTGGCACATCCTGCTCGCCGCCTACGTGGTCCTCGTCCTGCTGGCCGGGCTGATCATCATGGGTTACCAGACGCTGCAGGCCCGCTACACCGTCAAAGAAATCGCACCCCGGCTCGTGGTCGGGTTCCTGGCCGGCACGCTGTCGCTGTTCCTCGCGACCAAGGGCATCCAGATCGCCAACGCGGTCTCCACCGCCATCCTCGGGATCGGCGCCGACCCGGCCGAGATGACCCGCAGCTTGATCACCATGGTGCAGGGCTCCCTGCACGGCGGTGGCCTGTTCCTCGGCATCCTCGGGCTCGGCCTGGTGGCGATGTTGCTGGTGCTGCTCGTCGTCTTCGTCGTGCGGGTGATCGCCACGGTCCTGCTGATCGCCGGCGCGCCTTTCGTCCTGATGTTCCACGCGCTGCCCCACACCGAAGGTGTCGCCTACTGGTGGTGGAAAGGCACCGGTTGCGTCCTGGCCATCCAAGTCGGCCAGTCGCTGACCCTCGTGGTGACGGTGCGGATCTTCTTCGCGCCCGGCGGGTTCACCCTCTTCGGTCCGTCGCTGTCGGCGTTGATGAACCTGCTCTTGTGCCTTGCGCTGTTCTACGTGCTGATCAAAATTCCGTTCTGGTTTCTCGCCCCGCTGCGCTCCGGACGGCCCAGCTTGCTCGGACGCATCGCGCGCGGGGTCATCGCCTACAAGACGATGGGGCTCCTCGCCGGTGCCGCAGCCGGCCGGGCCGGCGCACGACCTCGCATCGGCGGACCGAGCGCACCGGCTGATCCGCCGGCGACGCGCGCAGGGCAGTTCATGCTGCCGATGCGGGTGCGGCGCGTTGCTCGCCCGTTCCCGAGCCCGCGCCGAGGCTGGGACGAACCCGCACGGGAAGGTGCCCTGAGCGAACGCGGGCCGGGTCAGCTGTCGCTGTTCAGCTCGGCCGTGCGTGACGGCGAAAAGACGGTGCGCACGAACCCACGGGCATTACCGCCGAAGGACCTGCCCAACGCGCTGCCGGCCGACCAGCTCGGGCTGCCGATGACCGTGCGCCGCGAACCCGACCGCACGCCTCGCCGTACCCTCGCCGACGATCTCTCCTCGGCGGCCGTGCCCACGCCACCGCGACAGGCCGGTTTGCTCATGCCGGACGTGCGGATCAACCGCAACGCTCGTCCGCCCGCGACGCTGCCGAACGCGCTCCTCGCGCCCAGCGCGGGCATGCTGCCGATCCACCTGCCGTCCCAAACACCACGACCAGCGCGCCGCAGTCTCGCCGACGAGCCGCCTCGCGATAACCGGGTGCCGCAAACCGGGCCGGGCCTGCTCACCCCTTCCGGGCGGATCAACCGTGCCGCCCGCGCCCGCCGCCGTCCGGCTCCCGATGCTTACAGCGGCAACCGGTCCCTTTCCTCCGGGCAGTACCCGCTGCCCCTCGGTGTACAGCGCCGGTCGAAACCGATGCCACCCGCCGAACCTGCGCCACGACGGAAATCAGCTGCCCGGCAACTGCCGTTGCCGCTGAACCTGCCGGTCCGACGCCGCCCGAAGTCGAAGTGAGGTAGCGAGGTCATGTCCCGTCCTGTGCGCATTCCCGCTGACGTCGACCGCCCGGACCGCGTGCTCGGTCCGCTCACCGCGCGTCAGCTGGCGATCCTCGGCGTCACCGGCCTGCTGCTCTACGCCCTCTCCAACGCCACCCGAGGTTTCCTGCCGCTTCCGCTGTTTCTCCTGTTCGCGGTGCCAGTCGCCCTGGCGGTGACGGTGCTCGCGCTCGGCCGCCGCGACGGCGTCGCGCTCGACCGCCTCCTGCTCGCCGCGCTCCGGCAGCGTCTCGCCCCACGCCACCAGGTATCCGCACCCGAAGGCGTCCAACCGGCTCCGGCGTGGCTCACCGGAACCGGCTCCGCGCAGGCGGACGTCGCACCGACGCCGCTCGAGCTGCCTGCGCGCGGAGTCACCAGCGGCACCAGCGCCGGCGTCGTGGACCTCGGCCAGGACGGGCTCGCGGTCATCGCCGCCTGCTCCACGGTCAACTTTTCCCTGCGCACGCCCGCCGAGCAGGAAGCGCTCGTCGCTGCCTTCGCCCGCTACCTGCACTCGCTCACCGCGCCGGTGCAGTTCCTCGTCCGCGCCGAACGCCTCGACCTCGTCCCGCAGATCGACGAACTCCGCGCCCGCGCCGGCGGACTCCCCCATCCCGCACTCGAAGCCGCCGCCCTCGACCACGCCGACTACCTCACCCACCTCAGCCGGCACACCGACCTGCTTCGCCGCCAAGTCCTGCTCGTTCTGCGCGAGCCTGCTCGGCCGGCTATCGCCGTGAACTCGGCGCTGAGCCAGCTCCGCCGCAAACCGGCGGCGGGACCGGTCGATCCGGTGGCACGCCAGGCGGCCGAACAGCGGCTCGCGCGACGGCTGAACGAGGCCACCGAGCTGCTCGCGCCGGCCGGGATCGTCGTCACCGCGCTCGACGCCACCACCGCGACCAGTGTGCTGGCCGCCGCGTGCAACCCGGACACCTTCCTGCCGCCGTCGGCCGCGCTCGCCGGCGCCGACGACGTCGTCACCGCCGCGCCGATCACCGACCTCTACGACGACCTGGAAGGCAGGTGAACCGCGATGTCCCGCACCCATGACCTCGGGTCCACGGCCGAGACGTTCACCCCGGACGCCTTGTCGATCGGCGCGCGACATCTCGAGGTCGGCAACGAGTGGATCGCCTCCTTCGGCGTCACCGGCTACCCGCAGGAGGTCTACCCCGGCTGGCTCGCCCCGTTGCTGACCTACCCCGGCCGCCTCGACGTCTCGGTCCACGTGCAGCCGGTCGACCCGATGACCGCAGCCAGCGGGCTGAAGAAGCAGCGCGCCCGTCTGGAATCGTCCCGCCGCCACCACGCCCGGCACGACCACCTCGACGACCCCGATCTCGACGCCGCCGCCGAAGACGCCGCCGACCTGTCCCGCCGGGTCGCCCGCGGCGAAGGCCGGCTGTTCAAGTTCGGCCTCTACCTCACCATCCACGCACCCGACGAGGACACGCTGGCCGAGGAGGTGTCGGCGCTGCGGTCGCTGTGCGCGTCGCTGCTGCTGGACGCCAAACCGACCACCTACCGGTCATTACAGGGCTGGGTCACCACCCTGCCGCTCGGGCTGGACTCCTTGGGTATGAAAAGGACGTTCGACACCGCTGCGGCATCGGCCGCGTTTCCCTTCACCTCACCGGACCTGCCCGCGGTCGATCCGACGTCGACCGCGCCGAACGGTGTGCTCTACGGCTACAACGTCGGCTCCCAAGGGCTGGTGCACTGGGACCGGTTCGCTTGCGACAACCACAACTCCGTCGTGCTCGGCCGCTCCGGCTCCGGAAAGTCCTACCTGGTCAAGCTCGAAACCCTGCGCAGCCTCTACCGCAGCATCCAGGCGTTCGTCATCGACCCCGAAGACGAATACGCCCGCCTCGCCGCGCAGGTCGGCGGCGCCTACGTCCACCTCGGCGCCGGCGGCGTCCGGCTCAACCCCTTCGATCTGCCCATCCACACCACCACAGCCGGGCGGCGAACCGCGCCGCACGACGCCCTCACCCGGCGCGCGCTGTTCCTGCAGACCGTGCTGGCCGTGTGCCTCGGCACGGAACCGAGCGCCGGCGAACGCGCCGTCCTCGACACCGCCATCGCCGCGACCTACGCCGCGGCCGGGATCACCCCCGATCCGCGCACCTGGACCCGGCCGGCGCCGCTGATGCGCGACCTCCGCGACACCCTCGCCGCCGAAGGAGGCACGGACCTCGCCGCGCGGCTGCACCCGTTCGTCGACGGCGCCTTCGCCGACCTCTTCGCCGGGCCCACGACCACCCCGCCCGACGGGCACCTCGTCGTGTTCTCGCTGCGTGACCTGCCCGACGAGCTGAAGGCGATCGGGACGCTGCTGACCCTCGACGCCGTCTGGCGACGCGTGTCGAACCCGGCCGACCGGCGCCGTCGGCTGGTGGTCGTCGACGAGGCGTGGCTGCTGATGCAGTCGGCCGAGGGCGCGAAGTACCTGTTCCGGATGTCGAAGACCTTCCGCAAGCACTGGGCCGGGCTCACCGTCGCCACCCAGGATATCGAGGACGTCCTCGGCAGCGACCTCGGCCGCGCGATCGTCGCCAACGCGGCCACCAGCGTGCTGCTGCGCCAGTCCCCGCAGGCGATCGACCAGATCGCGGCGACCTTCAACCTGTCCGAAGGCCAGCGCCAGTTCCTGCTCACCGCCGACCGCGGCCAAGGCCTGCTCGGGTCCGGCACCGAGTGGGTCGCCTTCCACGCGCTCGCGTCGCCGGCGGAAAACGTCCTCGTCACCACCGATCCCGCCGAGCTGGCCGAGCTCGCGCAGGACGTCGGTGACCCCGCGCAGGCCGAGGTCGTCGACCTCGGCCCGGCCGGCTCATGATCGGGCACGGCGGGTGGATCGGTGGCTACCTGACCGATCCGTGGGGCGCCGTCCACCATCTCCTCGCCGCGACGATCGGCGCCGCGTCGCGCTGGGGGCCAGTCGTTCTTCCGGTGCTCGCCCTGGCGATCTCGGGACAGGCGGCCGGCCGGCGCTGGTGGCGGCGCCGTTGCCACGCCGCGCTGCTCGCCGACGCGCGGTGCGTCAGCGTGCTCGCCCCGCCCACAGTCGACCCGGCCGGCGGCGCTCTGCTGTGGTCCAACCTCGTCGGGTTGCTGCGGCCGAGCTGGCGGCGCCGGTTCGCCGGCCAGCCGCACCTGGCGTGGGAGTACCGCTTCTCCGAGCACGGCGTCGCCCTGCGGCTGTGGGTTCCGGGCGTGCTCCCGCCTGGCCTGGTCGAGCGCGCGATCGAAGCCGCCTGGCCCGGCGCGCACACCCGCGCAGTCCCCGCCGACCCGCCGCTACCTGCACCGGGCGACGGCCGGCAGGCGGTGACGGTCGGCGGCCAGCTGCGGCTCGCCCGATCCGAGGCGCTGCCGATCCGGACGGGGTTCGACGCCGACCCGATCCGCGGGCTGCTCGGCGCACCGGTCGGGCTCGGCCGCGACGAGTACGCCAGCGTCCAGATCCTCGCCCGGCCGGTCACCGGCCGACGGCTGAGCCGCGCTCGCCGCGCGGCCCGGCGAGTGCACTCAGGTGCCTCCGGACGGCTCGGCGGCCGTGTCCTCGACCTGCTCACGCCGGGCGCCGCAGCGACTCGGCCCGGACGTACCCGTGACGCGCACCGGATCAGCCAGGACCCGCAGCTGTCGCTGGAGTACTCCGCGCAGAACCGGGCGATCGTGGGCAAGCAGCGAGGCTCGCAATACGAGGTCGTCGTCCGCTACGCCGTCACGACCCACCTCTCGGTCGGCGCCGAGGTCCGGCAGGTGCGCGACACCGCCCGCGGCCGCGCGCACGCCCTCGCCGCCGGCTTTGCCGCGTACACCGAGCACAACTACTTCACCCGCACCCGCCTCCGACACGCTGAGCGCGCCCTGGCCGGACGCCTCCTCGACCGTGGTGACTTGCTCTCGGTGTCCGAGCTGGCAGCGATCGCGCACCTGCCGGTCGACGCGAAGATTCCCGGCATCGAACGTGCCGGCGCGAAGGCCGTCGCGCCGCCACCGGGCGTCGCCGTGCCGGGCCCCGAGGTCAAGCCGCTCGGGGTGGCCGACAGCGGCCACGCCCGCGGCGTCGGCCTGCGTGTGCCGGACGCCCGCCACCACGTGCACGTCCTCGGCGCGACCGGCTCGGGCAAGTCGACGCTGCTGGGAAACTTGATCCTCGACGACGCGGACGCCGGCCGCGGCATCGTGCTCATCGACCCCAAGGGCGACCTCGTCACCGACGTCCTCTCCCGCCTCCCGCGCGAGGCCGCGGACCGGGTCGTGCTGTTCGACGCCGACTCCCGCCAACGGCCGCCGTGCCTCAACCCGCTCGAAGGCGGCGAGACCGACCGCGAGGTCGACAACCTCGTCTCGGTGTTCCGCCGCGTCTACTCCGCCTTCTGGGGCCCGCGCACCGACGACCTCATGCGCGCCTCCTGCCTCACCCTGCGCGCCCAGGACAGCGTCCCGACCCTGGCCGACCTGCCCAAGCTGCTCAGCAGCGACGCTTTCCGCGCCCGCATCACCAGCGGCCTGACCGACCCCGTGCTCACCGGGTTCTGGGAGTGGTACGACGAGCTCACCGACTCCAGCCGCAGCCAGGTCATCTCCCCGCTGATGAACAAGCTCCGCGCGTTCCTGCTGCGCCCGTTCGTCCGGGACGCCATCGCCGGCGGGCGGTCCACCGTCAACATGACCCAGGTCCTCGACGAGGGCGGGATCTGCCTGGTCCGCATCCCCAAGGGCTCGCTCGGCGACGAGACCACAAGGCTCGTCGGGTCGCTGGTCGTCGCCCGCACTTGGCAAGCCACCACCGGCCGCGCCCGCGTCCCGCAACGCGAACGCCCGGACGCGTCCTTGGTGGTCGACGAGTGCCACAACTTCCTCAATCTGCCCTACCCACTCGAGGACATGCTCGCCGAAGCCCGCGGCTTCCGCGTCGCCATGACGCTCGCGCACCAGCACCTCGGCCAGCTGCCCCGCGAGCTCAAGGAAGGCATCTCGACCAACGCCCGCTCGAAGATCTTCTTCAACGCCTCCCCCGAAGACGCCCGCGAGCTCGCCCGCCACACCGCACCACGGCTGTCCGAACACGACCTCGCGCACCTCGGCGTCTACCACGTCGCCGCCCGCCTGGTCGTCAACGGCGCCGAGACCGAGCCCTTCACCATGACCACTGCTCCGTTGCGTCCCGCCGTCCCGGGACGAGCCAAGGAGATCCGCGCGGTCCTCCGCCGCCGCCAGGCCGAGCCCGCCGGCCCGGCGCCCCGCGACACCACGGCTCCGGCGGTCCACGTCCGCAAGACCGATCCCCGCCGCGCACGGCCCTGAGACCGCGGAGGTTCCTGTTGATCACCACCACGACCCGGCAACACCAGCTGCGCCAGCACCTTCCCGGCCGAACCGCCGCCCGCGCTGCCAATTCGATCGAGCACCAGGCCGCTCTCGCGGGCCGCCTCACCCCGCGGGACAAGTGGCTGCTGGCCCTGCTTCACGAACACCGCGTCCTCACCTCGACCCAGGTCCAGGACGCGGCGTTCCCGTCGAGCCGTTCGACGAGGCAGCGGCTGCGCGAGCTGTACCTGTGGCGCGCGGTCAGCCGGTTCCAGCCGTTCCGGCAGCTCGGCTCGGCGCCGATGCACTACGTCCTCGGCCCGGCCGGCGCCGCCGTCCTGGCCGCCGAGCACGGCCTCGACGTCAAGGACCTCGGCTACCGGCACGACCGCGCCATGGCCATCGCCCACAACCAGCGCCTCGCGCACACCGTCGGCGTCGGCGACTTCTTCACCTCGCTGATCGCCCGCACCCGACAGCTCGGCACGCGACGCGGTGACGGGCTCACCGCCTGGTGGGCGGAAGCTCGCTGCGCCCGGCACTTCGGCGACCTCGTCATCCCGGACGCCTACGGCCGGTGGCGCGGGTGCGCCGGCGAACTCGAATTCTTCCTCGAGTACGACACCGGCAGCGAGTCGCTGACGAAGGTGGCCCGCAAGCTGCTCGCCTACGCCCGGCTCGCCGACTCCACCGGCATCGCCACCCCCGTGCTGCTGTGGTTCCCCACGAGCCGACGCGAAGTCAACGCCCGCGCCGCGCTCGCCCGCGTTCACGCCGACCTCGAACGTCCCGCGGACGTGCCGGTCGCCACCGCGGCGGCCGACCTGCTCGACCGGACCGCCGTGCGTCCGAGCCCCGCAGATGCCGTGTGGCTGCCGCTGGCGACGAGGTCGCCGAATCAGACATCACCGCGGTGCGGACTCGACGAGCTGGCGGACGCGTGGCCGCACCTCCCCGCGCCGGCCGCCGTCGACGCTACGGACCTCGTCGGGGCTGAAGGGGCGGCGTACCGCCTGCCGGCACCGTCGCCTCTCCCGCCCCGGCCCACGCCGACTCGGCACCCGGGTCCCTGATCGCACCGGAAGGAGCGCCATGGGATCCAAGGTCGCCATCTCGGTCGCCGCCCTGCTCGCATTGATTCCGCTCCTGTTCGGTGCGGTGCCGCAAGCGGTTGTGTCATCTCTCGACGCCGAGCCGGGGATGAGTTGCTCGGCCGCCGGCTTGCTGCCCGGCTATCAGCCGGACCAGCTCGCCAACGCCGCGATCATCGCCGCGGTCGGCAAGCAGCTGCAGGTCCCCGCGTCCGGCTGGCTCATCGCGATCGCCGTCGCCATGCAGGAGTCTGGCCTGCGGAATCTCGACCACGGCGACCGCGACAGCCTCGGCCTCTTCCAACAACGCCCCTCCCAAGGCTGGGGCACGCCCGAGCAGATCTTGAACCCGACCTACGCCGCCACACAGTTCTACCGGCACCTGCAGGCCGTCCCCGGCTGGCAGCAGATGACGCTCAACGCCGCCGCACAAGCCGTCCAGCACTCCGGCACACCTGACGCCTACGGCCGTCACGAAGGGGACGCCACGGCTATCCTGGCCGCGGTGGCCGGGGTGTCCTGCGAGAACGGCGGCGGCTGTTCGAACATCACCGCCCCGACGGCCGCCGCGCTCACCGCGATCAACTACGCCTGCGGCCAACGCGGGCTCCCGTACGTGTGGAGCGGAAACGGGCCCGCCGCCGGTGACTCCGGGTTCGACTGCAGCGGCCTGACCCGCGCCGCTTACGGCGCCGCAGATGTCGCCCTGCCACGCACGTCGCGTGAACAGTACGCTGCCGGGACACACGTACCCGCCGGCCAGCCGCTGCTGCCCGGTGATCTCGTCTTCTACGCCACGGCGGGCCGCGTCCACCACGTCGGCCTGTACATCGGGGGCGGCAACATGATCGACGCCCCCGATTTTGGGAAACCGGTACAGGTGGAGCCGTACCGCTACCGTGGCGACGACTTCATCGGCGCTACAAGGCCAACCAACGCCGGTTGACATGCCCGTCACCAAGACACGTCTGGGCGATACAGGTGTCTTGTTTGGACAGTTCCTTGACATCGACGGGTTGACGGAGCGTCCATGGACGTGTAGCCCGAACCACCGGATGCGCACCGGCGGGCGTCGCCCCGGCCGGGGCAGGACCATCCACCGCTTCCACCGATACGGAGATCGTCGTGTCCCAGAACAACAACGACCAGCCGCAGGCCAGCAAGCCCGAGACTGCGGAGTCGAAAGTGCGCCGCGCCCTGAGGGCCTACCCTGGCACAACAGCCGCGAACCTGGCCAGCATGGCCGGAGTGGGGCGCTCGACCGCCACGAAGATTCTTTCCCGCTGGGCCATCGAAGGTCTGGTCGCCCGGACCGACGGTAAAGACCAGTCCGTCCCCGTCACGTGGGCGATGTGCGACGGCCAAGCCGAGGAAATCCAGGCGGCAGTGAAGACTGAGAACGTTCCGGCTGTCCCTGCGGAGAACGCCGTTGAGTCTGAACCCAGTCCGTCGCCGAGTCCGGACGCCCCGAAGAAGGACCGGCTCCCGAAGGGCGGGCTTTACGAGTTGGTGAAGGCCTACCTTCACGACCACCCCGGTGAGTCGTTCGGTCCAGCCAAGATCGGCACCGAGCTGGGCCGGTCGAGCGGGGCCGTGAACAACGCCCTGGAGCGGCTCGTGGTCAGCGGCTTGGCAACGAAGACGTGCGAGGCGCCCAAGCGGTTCGCCTCCAGCTGATTTACCACTCGTGCAACCGAACGCGGGTCCGGTCGCCTGCACGGCGGCCGGACCCGCGTTCGCGTAGCCTGCTTCACGAAGTGCTGTTACCGCTGAAACCGACGCACGAAAATTGATCCTTCGCCCGTGCCCGACACCAACGCCGACGGCCAGGCATTGACGTCAAAAAGTCGTCTGCTGACTCACGTCGGCCGGATGGGGAACGACGCACCCGCCATCGCAACCGCGCTTGCCACCAGCGGCAATGAACGGACAGTCTTCTCGGTGTGCTTTGGTGAAGGTGACGCTACCGTCAGGGTGTTCGAGGATATGCAGCGCGCCGCCGTTGCGGTGTGCCCAAGCAATGTCGTCCGGGTCGATGCGCTTCTCGCCATCGAAGCCGTAGGTCATCGCCAGCAACGCACTGATCGCTCCCTGGACATGAGGCGAAATGATCGGCGTCGTCGGTGAGGTGTTCAGAACTTCGGCGGCCCTGTTGAGAAGACGCTCGGTCAGCGCGCCGAGAGCGGTGGCGGCGCGGACGTCAGCGCTCGGTGGCGGCGTTTCGTGCCACCAGTTGCCGGGAGCATCGGCGGCGAGGCTCGTCCACGTCATCTGCTCGGTGAGTACCTCCGCGACTGCGAAGCTCTGGGTGATGTAGTAGCCGCGCTCGACGCGTGCGCGGAGCGTGTGTCCGGCAAACTCGACGACGCGGGTGTGGTGGTAGCAGTTCGGGGAAGCGCTGGTGACTTCATCGCGTCCAGTCATCGAGGCTACTGCCGGGCTAATCCATGCCGTGCTGAACGAAGAAGTCGTCTTCGCTGTCGAAGTCACCTTGGCCAACCCGAGGAAGTCCCACTGCTTCGGCCATCGCGTTCATGGTGGTCAGGGCGGGACCGTCGAAATAGCCGCCAGAGCCAACCTCCTCGGCCGCTTCGTCGTCCAAAGCCAGAAGGGCCGCCGTGACCGCTGCCTTCAGCTGCTCGAACGTGAGGTCGTCCACTCGTTCAACGAGCCGGTGGGCAGCGACGGTGATCGTGATGGCTGTGACACTGGAGTCCAGTGCCGGTGTTTCACTCATTGTCAACTCCTCGAGGTTGATCTCCGGAACGGGTCAGCGCCGGGCAGCGGCGCGGAGTGCGGTGGTAGCGGCCTGCCCGATGGCACGGGCGGCCGTAGCGGGGTCGGTCAGGACGTGGACGGTGGCTCCGGCGAGTGGGGTGTCGGTGTCGCTGGTGGTCAGCCACAGCACCGCGCACCCGGATGCGCGCAGGCGGTCGAGCTTCTTCTGGCCGTTGCGGCGGGGTGTCGCGCGGTATTCGCCGTCGGACACGATGACCACGAGCCGTGCCGCGCCGGGGCGGGACAGGCCGAGGGCACCGTCGAGGGCGTCCAGCGCCTTCGGGATGTCTTCGTAGTTGTCGCGGGAGCAGAACTCGGTGACCTCGGCGGGCGGCTTGCCCGGATGGGTCAGCGGGCGCACGTGGTGTCCGAAGATCACGCTCGCGGTGTCGGCGGGTACCCGGGTGTGGCGGGCGGCGTTGGCCAGGATCCAGGCGGCCGAGGCGACGTGGGCGCGTGCCCAGCCCATCGAGCCGGACACGTCGCACGCGATCCCCACTCGTAGCGGCGGCACGGGAACAGGTTTGCGGATGGTGCGGGTGAACGGCTCGGCGGTCACCGTGGCACCGGCGGCAAGCTGGGCTTCGGCCGCGCGCACGCCACGCATCCGCAGCCGTCCCGGCGGGACTTCCGAGGTGCGCCGCACGACCACCCGCTCCCGGGTCCCAGCGGTGTCCAGCGCCCGCGCAAGCACCCGCGCGGCCGCGCACTCCTCCGATGTGGGCGGCCGGGTGACCGCGGTCAAGGTGTCGCCGTCGGCGGGATCGCCGGTGCTGAACACCCGCCGCGCCACCCGTTCCGCTTTCCTTTCGGCAGCTGCTTCGCGTTCCCTCGCGGCGGCCACGACGGCAGCCGGGTCCTCGGGTGCTTTCTCGCTCGCAACGTTCACCGCTACGCTGCCCAGCACGGCGGCGATGGCGTCCGTAAGCGGTGACGGGGTGACGGGCGCCCCGAGGCCGGGCGAGTCGCTCGACGGGTCCGAGGTCCCGGGCGAGGCCGGCGGCGAGGCCGAGTCCGAGCTGCCGGGATCGGTGCCGAGGATCTCGCACCACTGCCGCCCGAGGTCGAGCATCTCCTCGCCCGCGTCGTCGGCGGTCAGCAGCGCCAGCCGCCACACCGCCCGCAGCTTGCCGAGGACCTCCTCACCGAGCACGCCCTCGACGACTCGGGCCACGGGGTAGACCTCGGCGTGGCTCAGCACGCCGCCGTCGGCCCGGCCCAGCAGAAGGGCGGCGGTGTGCGCGGCGTCGGCCGGAGTCATCTTCGGGGCCGTCGCGGGGTCGGCGTAGAGGTGCAGGTCGGTGGCGACGATGCCCTGCACGCACGCCCGGAGCCAGTGCCGGTCGTCCGGGCGGCGGCGGATGTGCGCCGCTTCCATCCGAGGCTCTTCCAGCAGCATCGCAGCGGCGACCACGGCGGGCGGGGCGTCGGCCGGGGGTTCCCACGCGGTGTGTTTGGCGTGTCCGCACTCGTGGGTGAGACCACCCCATGTCGGGGCGTAGCGCGTGCGGTCGGACAGGTTGGCTGGGTTCACGGTGGCGGGGTCCACGCCGAGGTTGTCGCCGTCGACTTCGATCAGGGCGTGGTGGGGGTAAAAGCACGCGGGGGCACCGCCACCTGCTCCGGGGGCGACGCGGACCACGAGGTCGTCGCGGTCGGCGATCACGGGGACCTCGTCGGCGAACGCGGCGGACAGGGTCAGCCATTCCGGGCGTGCGGGGAACACGGCGGCACCGGTGGCGGTTGGGTCGGCGGTGAAGTGGGCACTCATCGTGCGGGTCCTTTCGCGGCGGGTTCGCGGGGGCGGGTTCAGGGTTTGGTGGTGATGCGGGCACCGAGGGCGAGCGCGGTGACGGTCTTGCCGAAGACGTCGCGCACCACGGCGGCGACGGTGACGCGGTCCTCTTCCGGTGCGATCCCGACCAGGTTTCCGGCGGCGGCGTCGAGGTCCCACGCGTCGGCGAGCTTCTTGAACGCCAGCAGCTCGCGCAGCTGCGGTGCCCATCCGATCTCGCCCTTTTCCTGGCGGGTCGCGAGGTTGCGCGCGACCCGCACGGCCTTCTTGTCGACCCCGAGCTGTTCGGCGAGGTCGTAGTCGCTGGAGACCTGGATGTGCACGGAAAACCGCGAGGACAGCGCGTCGCTGAGGATGGCGCCGTGGACGCCGGGGTTGTGTCCGGCGACGACGTAGAACCCCGGCTCGGCCTTGACGACTTCGCCGCCGTTGGCCTTGACGATGATTTCGCGGCGGCCGTCCATCGCGGGGTACACCACGGCGAGCACGGTCGGCGGGATCAGGGTCGCGTCGTCGATGAACAGCGGCACTCCGGCGCGCATCGCGCGGACCAGCGGCCCGTGGACGAACACGAACTCGCCGTCGGTGGTTTTGGTGTAGTCGCCCACCAGATCGGCGACCACGGTGTCACCGTCGCCCTGGACGGTGAGGCAGTCGTTGAACGCCGCCTCCACCACCGAGGTCTTCCCAGTACCGGGTGGCCCGTACAGCAGGGCGGCGACCCCGGCGTTGCGGAGCCGCTGCAGCGCGGTGACGTCGGGCATCCCGGACAGCAGCCGGGGGTGGTAGTCGGTCCCGTTCGGACGTTTCACCGGCCCGGTGACCGCGCGTACCGACCGGGTGGCCGTGCGGCCCTTTCCGGCCGCCGTGGGCTTGGCCGTCGGGGCGGGTGCCGCGCCGGGGGCCTTGGGTCGTGGCGGACGGGATGAGCGCGGCGGCGCGGGGGCGGCGGTGGCCGCGGACAGCGTGGCCGCGGTCGCCCGGTAGGTCAGGGGCGCGGCCGAGACGAGTTCGGCCTCGCCCCGGTCGGTCAACGTTTTGCAGGCGTTGCCGACGGCGCCGGATGAGCGGTTCAAGGCGTGGGCGATAGCGCGCGGAGTGTGGGTTGCACGGGAGTAGTCGGCCAGGAATTTGGCGACCATCGCGCGAAGTTCGCCGTTGCCGAGCCGGGTCGCCCTCCCCCTGACCAGGGTCGTCGGCCCGGCGGCGGGTGCTGTGGTGTGCGGGGTGGACGTCATCGCGGATGTCCTTTCCTGTTGAGGGGTGCGGCGGTCAGCGCGGGACCGCGTAGCAGAAACAGTGGCTGGTGCCGCCGGGGCACATGACATTAACCTTTTATCGGCAATCCGTGATATTGGATTTGACTTCCAGGTTTTCCCGGCGACACAACAAACGTAACTCGATCAACACTGCACGCGCAATGATTTCCCACCACTCATTCGGGTAACTTATTCGCATCCGCAGGACCATTTTCACTGATTCACAGAGCGGTTTTGCCAGGTCAGACTGCATTGGCAGCGCCAACACAACGCCGGCCACGCAATAAAATTCTCCAGCTTCACTTGATAAGTGAATATCAAGGTAGGCATTGATGGCTACGAGGCGAGAGAAGCACTCAAGCCAGGTACAGGACGACCAACCCCCACCACTTTGCCGACGAGACGCGCCTGATGTGCTTACCTGCTTGTCTCCAAGCGAGTCTGGGATACCGACGGATCCCCACGTGCGGTAGCTGACCTGCGCGCATGCCTGCTCGCCGAGGATCCGCCTTAGGCGACCCACGGAACGCCAGGGCGGCCGGCACACGCGTCGGCACCTCCGGCGACCGACGGGTGCATCTCCAGGACGATCGGCCCCGTCAAGGATCCGGGTCGGACGGGTGCGGCAGCAGGACACACGGCGCACACGTCTCGACGGCGGCACACGATCAGTGGCAGCGAATTCGGAGTCGTACACCGGGAGACTTTTCTGTGCGATCATCAGCAGTTCAACGACACTAACATCCATGGCGGCTGCTCAGCTATTTCAACATCGAGACATTCGGGAGCGGCCGTCACGATGATTAAACCACCGACTCGATAATGCCGGAGAGTCGTCGGGCCAGCTCGACGGTTAGGACGGTCGGCGATTCGTCGATCTCGGCGAGGCGGGTTTCGAGGAGACGCAGAGTCCTGGCGACGGAGTCGGTCCGGCCGAGTTTGTGTTCGAGTCGCATGATGTCGCGGTAGAGGAGCTCGTTGTGCGGGTCGAAGTCGCGTGCCGATTCCAAGAGCTGCAACGTGGCTTCGGGATCGGTGTGGATTCGTGTGCGCGCGAGTGCGGCGACGGCGTCGAGAGCGTCCCGGCGAGCGCCTTCCCGCAGCGCAGTGAGCCATTCGGTGTCGAACCCGGCAGCCAGGTCGCCACCGTAGCTCGCGACGATCATGGCGGCGGCCGCGTCGCGTTCCCGGTGGTCGGTCGTGGTGCGGCGTCGGGCGAGCGCGTCGGCGAACGCCCAGTAGTCGACCTCGATGAGGGCGGGTTCGAGACGGTAGCGGCCGTGTTCGGCGGCGACGACGTCACTGAGGCCAGCGCAGGTGGCTGATTCGATCGTGCTGCGGAGGCGGGACAGCACGGTGCGCAGTACCGCGGCAGGATGCCGCGTCGGCCGACCACCCCAGAGGTTGTCGATGGCCGCGTTCCGCGGCGCGCCGTCCGGATGCAGAGCCAGGTAGATCAGCAACTCCCACAGCCGTCGCGACAACCGGCCGGTGATCTCGACGGTGTGGTCAGGTCGGGCGAGGTCCGGGCACCAGAACAGAGTCGGCTGACCGAATACCGACAGCGCCAGCGGCTTCACGGCGGTGTGCTGAGCCGGAATGGACGGCACCATGCTCTGCCCGGTTATCGGTGCTTCCGTACGGTCCGGCGCAGGGCAGGCTGCGACCTCCAAGCTGCCGGCCGGGTCGACCGGTCCCTCGGACCGGTGGTCATAGGCGGCGTGCAGCAGGGCGAACAGATCGCGGGTGGCGGACTCGGGAAGGGAGTAGGCGCGCCGGCCGCGCAGCGGCTCCCCTGGGCCGGGCGAGGTCGCGGTGACGCTTCCGGTCGCGTTCACGTAGGCGGTGACCCCAGGTTGCCACTGGCCGAGCAGCAGCACGGTCCACACCCCCACAGCGCGCTGTAATGGGGCGCGCTCGTCGTCGCCGGTCGGTGCGTTCGCGACGAGAATCGGCCGCGAACCCGTCGGCAGGTCAGCGCTGTCGAGGTGTGCGAGCGCCGCGTCGAGGTCGTCGACGAGGTGGACGCAGTCGGGCAGTTCAGCGGCGGAATCGGTGATGCCGACCAAGGCGCGCAACTCCGGGGCCGGCACCACGACGTCCGCGGCGCTGACCGCGGTCACGGCCGTCAGCAGCAGCGCGCGGGCAGCCGCGTAGCTGCCGGGCCCGACGAGGCCGAGCCCGTGGGTCCGCGCGAGGTCCAGGGCCAGCTCAGCCGCTACCTCATCGGCCGGTTCGCCGACCTCAAGGGTCGCGCCAGGCTCGCCGGCAACTTCGAGTTCGGCTTGCGTGTGCTGGTGCGCCAGGTGCAGCTGGTACACCGCCGGAGCCACGGGTGGGTCGTCGTCGCGCAACCCGCTGCCGGGCCGGTAGCGGGCCCGGTGACGTCGCCGGGCGATCAGCAGCGCCGCGCTGACCGCACCGGCCAGGCCGAGGCCGACGTACACCTCCGGTTCCCACGGCACATCCGACTGCAGCGCAGCCGAGCTCGGCGGGGCGGTAACCACCGGCTTCACGGCGGCCGGAGACGCTGGCGGTTTCGGCCTCGCAGGTCCGGGAGTCGGTGGCAGCTGAATTCGGTCGCCCGGGTGGACGAGGCTGGGCGAGGTCAGCTTTCGACCGCCGGGCTGGGCGCTGCCGACATTCAGGCGCCAGAGTTCCGGCCATCGGCCGCCATCGCCGAGGCGGCGTTGCGCGATCCGGTACAGCGAATCGTGAACCCCGCCGTCGGGCGGACGCACCAGCTCGGACTCAGCGGATGGGGCAGCCGCCGGCGAGCTCAGCTCGGTCTGCGTCGCACCGCTCCCGCCGGGAGCGGCGAGCGCGCTACGGCTGAGGAACGAGACGACGATGGCGGTGACGAGCACCGCGGCAGCTCGGCGAAGCGGACTGCCGCGCCGGCCGAGGTCCGGCCGGCCCGCGGCAAGCACGAGCTCGCGCACACACCCGGCCAGCTCGACGATGAACCCGGCCCACAGCAACCATGCCCCGCACGCGAGCACCTTCAGCAGGAGGCTGGTCGAGGGCGCAGCGCCGAGAACCTGCCCGAGCTCGGTGAGCGCGGGCAGGTGGTCAGGGAGGGGCCAGCCAACGAACTGCACCAGCGCCCACGGCAACCCGGCACACAACCCGGACAACACCGCGGCCGCCACGCCGGCCTGCAGCAGACGCTGCAGGCAGCGCCCGAACGACCGGCGAGCGCGTCGCGGGATGGTCCGGATCGGACGCTGGTCACGCACGGAGACCCTCCCAGCTCAGCTTCGCGTTCCCTGCACGACCGGCGCCGGCGGGCCTGGTCGCACTTCCGGCGGAACTGCAGCCGGCGAGGGCGCGGGATGAGCGTCCGGTTTCGGCCGGCGGGTACCCGGCGGCCGGCCTCGCCGGGCTCGCGGCTTGCCGACGGTCAGCCACGAGGTGAGGTCGGCGGCCGGAACGTCGGTGAACTCGGCCAGCTCGTCGAGGCTGATGACGTCGGCGGCCGCGGTGAGCACGGCGCCGAGCTTGCGTTCGACGTTCGCCAGCTGCTCGACCAGCGCCGCTCGTCGACCGGCAAGCTCGCCCACCTCCCGGGCAGCAGCCGTCCTCCGGGCGCTCTTCTCGGCATCGACTTTCTCGACGCGCCGCTCGATCTCCTCGGTCGTGATCATGGCTTTCCTCCTCGAATCAGGGTTCCGGCTCGGTGACGCCGCGCTCTGGATGGGCAGCTCCGCTGCCGTGGGCGCCGATCGCAGGGATGCCGATCAGCGACAGCAGCTGGGTGCGCTGGCTGGCCGTCACGGTGACGGACACGGTGTCGACGGTGGCCGTCACGGTGCCGGTGGCGCCGACGCCGGCGAGGTACTGCCGAGCGAGCTCGTCGGCGTGGGCAGGCACCAGCCGGAGTGCGCCGGTGGCCCGGTAGGCGGCGAGGTCGATCGCCTGCGCGCCGGCGCGGGCGGCGGACTCGGCCTGCCCGCTGGCTCGAACCTTCGCGGCGAGCGCGAGGCCGCCGTCCAGGCCGAGGCCGGCCAGCACCAGCAGCCCGACCATCAGCACGACGACGAACGCCGAAACCTGACCGTCGTCCGCCCGCCAGCAGGCTGCGCGGCGGGCGTCCATCATGCGCCTCCGGTGTCCGGCTGGGAGCGATAAGCGTCGACGACCTCGGTGGCCTCGGCGCTGAGCGTCCGGCTACCGGGAACACCGAGGACGAAGGCTTGGCCGAAGTCGACGGTGCAACGAACGCTGACGACTACGCTGCTGCCCGGGCTCGACGAGGTCGTCGTGCTGACCGCGGCGTCCCGGCAGACAAGTCCGGCATCGGCCAGCGCCGAGATGGCGGTCGCCTGCGCCGCAGTCACGGCCGCCGTCGGCGTGCGCTGCAGGCTCGCGGCACGCGCGGCCTGATGCGCGGCGTCGTCGAGCCGCAGCCGGGCGTCGACACCGCGGTGCACGACCACGGCGACGAACACCAGCAGCATCACCAGGACCGGCGCCAGCAACACCGTCTCAACGGTCACCGCCCCACACTCGTTCCTCCACCAGCCGACCATCCGGCGGAGCTGCGACGCGGCGATCACGGGACCGGCTCCGGCAACGGGCGCTCCCACGGGAACCGGCCGGCATCGGACAGGTCTCGAGCTGCGGTGACGTAGGCGAAGACGGACCGCGCCAGCTCCTCGGCAACCTCGACCATCGGCCGGATCGACGCGGCTTGCAGCTCGGCATGGTGGAGCTTGGCCTCCCACTCCCGGGTCAGCGCGACGCAGCCCTGCAGGTGGAGGACCAGCTCGGCGAGCTGGTCGTCGAACTCGGCGATCGCCGTAGCGATCGTGGCCGCCAACTCGGCCTCGCCCGCCATCGCGGACAGCCGCGCGGCGTGCCGGCGCGCAGGCGCCGTCCGGACCAAACGGGTCAGGGCGTCCCAAACCACCTGGTGCACCCGGTTGGGAAGCTCCGGGTCCATCCAGCTGCGGGCCGGGGTGACGTAGAGCTCGCCGGTCAGGTCGACGAGCAGTCCGGCCGTGCGGTGCGCCGCCGCACCAAGGTTGACGAAGTCATCGCTCCGGAGGAAGAACTCGCCGGGAACGCGCTCCAGACGACAGCGGCACCCCCGCGGGTGATCGGTCGCGAGGTGAGAAGCTGTGATCGCCGCGTCGCAGAGGCCGCTGAGCATGAGCGCTACCGCACCACCGGTGGCCAGCGCGCCGCCGAGGGTGTCCGTGGCGCACGTACTGAGCAGAATGAACCCTGCTGCGCAGGGAATCGAGAGCAACCGCGCGAGGAGAACACGCACGACTTGCCGGCGCCATCGTTTCGTTGTGACACCGGGATTCCACAGCATGATGTCCGGTCCGTCGGCGAAGTCGCCGACGGTCACCGCGTCCGGTTTTCCGAGCTGTGACATGTCTTCCCCCTTCGATCACGAGTCCGGAACGAATCGCTCGACCTCGCCGGCGGCTTCTGCGTGCACACGCAGGTGCACACCGGGCAGCACGGCAGCGACCTCGCCGCGCACGCTGGCCGACGCCGAGGTCGCGGTCCGCTCGACAGCGATCTGCGACGACCGCAGCGGCCCGCGTGCGAGGTCGTCGAGCAGTTGCTGGGCGGCCGCGTGGCCGGCCGCGGCAGTGCCGTCCTGGACGCGGGCCGCGGCGAGGGCTTCGGCAGCCGCGGCTTGAGCCACGTGGGTCGCGTGCGACCAGAGGGCGAACTGGACGATCGCCATCAGCGCGAGCAGCAGTAACGGTGTCGCGATCACCAGCTCGGCGGCGATGGCGCCGCGCTCGCCGGACGACTCGCGGCGAACGCGCCAAGCCGTCGCCTTGACCTGATTCGTGGCCACGTCAACCGCCGAGACCGAGGTCGATGCTGTTGGCTTTGGCGGTGAGTTTCGCGGCGATGATCGCGATCAGGGCGATGGCCAGGACCGCCATGAGCGCCGTGACGATGACGGTGGTGGTGATCTCGCCACAGTCCCTGTTCCTACGCAGCAACAGAATTCGTGCTGTGACGATCGTCCAGAGTGCTCGGCAGTAGATCAACATGATTGTCTCCTGTGGACTTTCAGAGGCCGTTGAGGACCTGGGTGACAGCCGGATAGGCGATGAACCCGAGGAAGCCGAGGAACAGCAGAGTGACCGGCAGCGCCATACGCTCGGTCGCGGCTTGGGCCTCGGCTTCGGCGTCGGCAACCAGGTGGGTGCGCAGCGCCGCCGCCTTTGCGGCCAGTGAGGCTCTGACCTTGGCGCCTTCGGTACCGGCGAGGGAGATCGATGCGGCCAGCTCGGCGAGCTCTGCGATATCGAGGTCTTCCCCGAGCCTTTGCAACGTCGTCCACGGTGCCGTGCGGGTCAACGACGCGTTGTCGAGGGCTCGGCGCAGCTGGGCGAAAGCGCCATCCCTACCGACGTCCGCAGCTGCCAGAAGTGCTGCTTCGACACCTGAGCCGCCGGCGAGGGTGATCCAGACGAGGTCCAGGAACGCCGACAGCGCGGCGCGGAACTGTGCACGTGCGCGCGTGGCCTTACCGCGTACCTCGAGGTCGGGCGCGATGAAGCCGGCGGCCGCGCTCACGAGCGCGAGCACCAGCGGCACTTCGAAGCCGAGGGGCCCGCCGAGGACCGCGAGCACACCTTGCACCAGAAACGGCGTCAGCAGACCGGCGCACGCCAGCATGATCTTCGTGGCCAGGTGGGTGTCGGCGCCGCGACCCATGGTTCGGAGATCGCGAGCCAGCCGACGGCCGGGCAAGCCGAGAGCTCGCAGGCCAGGTAGGAGAGGCCTGGCCAGGGCGATGGCCCACGAGTTCTCGATGACAGCCACGGCCACCCCGATAGTGCCCGTCGAGTCGGCGAACCTGCTCTGGAGCATGGCCTGCGGTGGGATCGCCCAGGTCAAGACCAGCCAGAGACCGAGGCCGGCTCCGAGGCCGAAGAGGACCGCGGCGGTCATGCGCGCTCACCGCCCCACGACGCCGCCGCAGCAGCGGTCGGTCCGGGCTGAGGCGGGTCGGTCAGCGAGAGCACCCGGGCGGACGGCCGGCCGGCCGCAATTCGGGTCAGCCAGGCGAACCCGATGCTGAACAGCGCGCCGATGACGAGGAGGACGGCCTGGCCGAGCGGGCTGTCGTAGGCGGTGAGGTAGGCGCGGTTGAGCACCACGACGCCGACGGCGAACGCGATCGTGGTGGCGACGACGACCCGCACCGAGGTGCGCGTCCGGGCGCGACCGGTTTCCACGCGCATCCGCATCGCGGCCTGGGTCCGCGCGGTTTCCGCCAGCGAGCCGAGCAGGTCGCCGAGCTGGCGGGCGTGGTGTTCGGTCGCAAGGACCAGTGAGGCGATGACCAGGTCCGCGGTCGGTTCAGCGAGCTCCTCGGCCAGCCGTCGCAACGCCGGCCCGAGCCGATGCCCGCTCCGCAGCCGCGCGGCGAGGTGACCGATGTCTTCGCGGATCGCCGCCGGCGCGAGCGGGGCGGTGGCGAGGATCGCCTGCTCGAGCCCAGCGGCGGCCGAAAGGGTGTCGCGCAGCATCTCCGTCCACGACGCCACGGCTTCGATCCGCGCGACCCGGCGGGCGTGGACGCGGTCGGGCCCGACCAGCGCGGGCAGGAACCACGCTGCTGCCGTAGCGAGAACGCCTCCGGCGACCCAGCCGGTCGTCACGCCGGCCAGCAGGCCGACGCCAAGGGCTGCACCGGACCGGAGCAGTAAAGCTCGATCGCCTCGCCACCTCGCGATCCGAGAGGTCAGCGCGCCGGGCGGAAGCTGTGGCCGACGGACGCCGACGATAACGAGGACCAGGCCCACGGCACTGCCGAGTCCGGTGAGACTGCCGATGAGGGTGCCGGTCATGCGGCCCACCACCCCTCCGCCGCGCCCAGGAGGTCCGGGTCGAATCCGGCGGCGACGAGGTCGTCGAGCGTGTCCGCACGCAGTGCGCCGGCGATCGGACGCGCCCGGAGGTCCGAGCCGGGGCGGTAGACCTCGTTGGAGACGATGGATCCGCCGTCGGCGTCGACGACCTCACGAATCGAGGACACAACCCGGGTCGTGCGGTCGGCAGCCTTGGCCAGGTGCACGACGAAGTGCACGCTGGAGGCCACCAGCAGCGCCGTCGCTTCCAGCGACAACCGCTCGGCGCCTTGCGCGGCATACGAGGCCAACCGGGCGAAAGCGATCTTCGAGCTGCTGGCGTGCAGGGTCGCCATCGAGCCGTCGTTGCCCTGGGACATCGCGTTGCACATCGGGATGACCTCGGGCCCGCGGATCTCGCCGACGATCACCCGGTCCGGTGACATCCGCAGGCCCCAGCGCACGAGCTCGGCCTGACTGATCGCCCCCGCGCCTTCGACGTTGGGTTGCCGGGCCTGCAGAGCCGTGACGTCGGCGTGCAGGCGCGGATCGAGCCCGAGGCCGAGCTCGAAGGCGTCCTCGATGGTGACGATTCGCTCGAGCGGATCCATTTCGGCCGCCATCGCCCGAAGCAACGTCGTCTTGCCGAACCCGGCGCCGCCGGTGATCAGGACGTTCTTGCGGGCCCGCACGAGCGCGCGCAGGATCCGCTCGAGGCCGACGTCGAGGGTGCCGCGGCGCCGCAGCTGGGCGAGGCTGGTGGTGAGGTAGCCGTGCCGGCGGATCGAGCACGCGGTGACCCCGCCGGCAGTGAGCCCGAGCACGGCGAACAGGCGCTCGCCGCCGGGCAGCTGCAAGTTGAGCGCGGGCGAGCCGCGGTCGAAGCGGCGTTCTTCCGAAGATGCCCGGGCGGCGAGGGTGCGGACGAGGTGGGTCAGCTCGTCGTTCGACGCGGCGATCGGAGCCACTTGGGCGCGGGTGCCGTCCGCGTATTGGACGAAGACGCGGTCGAAGCTGTTGACGTTGATCGTCTCGACCGCTGGGTCCTCCAGCAGCGGCTGCAGCCCGCCCAGCCCGAAGACCTCGTCCAGGACGGTTTCGACGAGCAGCGCCTCGGCGTCCGGAGACAGCAGTATCCGGCCTGCTCGCAGCTCGGCCTCGCTGTGCGCGGCCACCCCGGCGCGGAGAACGTCACGAGCCCACTCGCGGCGCCGTGCCGGAGTCATCGGCTCGGCCACGGCGCCGGCGCGGCCGGGTAGCTCGTCGGCGAGCGTGCGCTGCAGGAACTCCCGCAAGCGTGCCTCGGGGGCGGATTTGGATCCCGGATCGGGCCGGCGATGTTCATCGAGCACGGTCATGACAGGAACTCCTTCCCGGATGCGCCGGCGTGGGGGTGGCCGTTGCGCACGGTTGGCGGTGGGAGAACACGAACGCCGGATGCCGCTGTCAACTGGGTGGGTATGCCCGGCACCTGCTGCACGAAGTCCGGGACCGGCGGGGACGGCTCGCGAGTGGTCCCACCGGATAGAGCTAGAGCGACGGCGCCGACGACTCGGTCGAGCCCGCCCGCCCGCCGTCGGCCGGCCGCCGCTCGCCCGGTGTAGCGCGCGGCTGCATTCGGGTCGTGGGGTATTCGCGCCATGACCGGGATGCCCAGCTCGCGCTCGACGGCGTGAGTCGGATGTCCACGGCCGGCGAGTACCAGGCATGCCCGGGAGGCTGCGTGGCCGATGTCGTGGACGCGGGTGGCGAGGTGAGCGAGCTCGTCGCTGTAGGTGCCGGAGATCAGCAGCAGGAAGTCCGCGTTTCGGATGAGCGGCTCGGCCGGCGAACCCGGGTCCAGGCGTCCGCAGTCGGTGAACATCGCCACCGCCGGTCGGCGCGCGATGCCGTAGAGCGGCGAGGTCGGCGAGGTCAGGGTGCTCAGTGCGGCACGCGCCTGCTGTCCTCCCGAAGGGCCCGGAATGACCTGGAGGTCGCCGGGAAGCGGTTGGACGTGGTTCCAGACGATGTCGGGATCCACCGGCTGTCGAGCGACCGCGGCGAGGCTGAGCAGCCCCGGCGTCGCGGCCAGGCCGAATCGCTGCGCGAGGTCACCGCCGGCGGGATCGCACTCGACGATCAAGCGACGAACGTCGGCAGGCCAGCCTGCGGCCAAGGCGACCGCGAGCGTGGTGACGCCCGGCGAGCCCTTCACACTGGCGAGAGCGATCAACATCAGCGCTCACCACCCGCGAGCATGACCAGCGAGACCTGCCCGACCGGCACCCGAGCGAGCGCGAGTGCGGCATCGCCCGAGAGCTGCAGCGAGATCACCGTGGTCTGGTCGGACTCGGCTTTGACCAGACCGGTCACGGTGGCAGGCCACGTCTGCCCGCTCGCCGGTGCCGACGCCGGGGAAACCGGGGCCGACGGGGCGGTGACCACGACGAGGGTGGGCACCCCGGCTGCGACCTCGAGCGGGAACTGGCCCGGCTTGAGCGCGACCGCCACGATGGCGTGGCCTGCGGCAGGTACCGCTGCCGGGCCGACGCTGGCCGGCGTGAGCAACGCTCCGGGGCCGAGACTCGTCGCCATCGGCCGCCCGAGTACGGCGGTGATCTGCTCCGCAGGCAGTGTCGCGATCGCGTCCGCGGCCGATATCTCGACCTCGCGCAGGTCTGCCCGCTCCAGAACGTGTCCGACGCTCAGCGGCCGGGTGATCGCCAGCACCGGGATCCGGCCCTGAGCGCTGGTGGTCCACCACAACGAGCCACCGACGCACGCGAACACGAGCAGAAGACCGACGAACAGGTGCGGCAGGCGCCGTCGCGTCCGCCGGCCGGCCGGCACCGCGGACAGTCGACCTTTCTTCCCCAACCACGACACCGAACCGGCTTCGGTCCTCGTGTCGTGGTCACCGGTACTGATGCTGGTCACGAGATGCCTCCCGGGCATGGTTGAGCCGCGCCGTGCACGTCATCGGAATCGGTGCACAGCTCGGAAGCGGATCCAGATGTGCGAGCCGGCTGTCGATGACCGGCTCGGTCGGTCAGCGGCGCGAGGTACCGAGCGCCTGGATCTCGGCAACCCGGAATGCCGCCGTCGCTGACGTGGTCAAGTCGGGGAACGTGCCGCTCGCCCCGGCTCCGGCCCAGGTCACCGTCCAATGCATCGTCGCCGTGACCGGGAACCGCTCGGCCGGTGCTGTCGCCGAGGACCGGCGATAGGTGTGGCCGCAATCAGGGGACGCCGCCGAAGCGTCTCCCCCGGGTTCGAACGGAGTGCCCGGGCCGGAACAGGTCACGGTGTCCCCGTCGCCGGTCGACCAGGAGACGGATTTCGGCGTCGCCACCGCCGTCACCGATACGCCGGGAACGGCCGCGGTCGCCTGCCGCGTCGCCCAGCTGCCGCGGTCCAGCCACAACCAGGTCGGCAAGCTCACCAGCTTGTCGCCGGCCGGGTTGGCTTCGATATGCGGAGACGGCAGCCGCAGCTGGGTTCGAGCCTGCTCAGCCAGCTTCTGCGGAGAAGGCAAGGCCGCTTCAGCAGGAGCCGTCCCGTCGGGGAGCCAGATCGGCGCTCGGTACAGGCCGTCGTGAAATCCTGGACCGGTGCACCGGTAGACGTACCAGGCCCCACCCTGCTGGGCGACCAAGGTGCTTTCGCCGGGAAATTGTACGGACGCGAGAACGACTGGCGGAACCCGCGCAGCACCGTGGGACGCCGCGGTCTGGACGCCGTTCGACGGCGGCTGGAAATTGCTTCGGACGTACGAGCAGTTCGCCATGGGCGGGTTGTCTCCGACGATCCGGTCACCGGGCGGCGGCGTGGTCTTTCCGCCACCGCCTTTTCGGCTCGGCTCGTCCGGCACCCGTGCGGTGCCTCCCGGTGCCTCTCCGGTCTTCCCGGCTCCGAGTTCGCAGTAGGGCGTCGGCTCTTGCGCGCAGTCGACGGAACCCCAGCCACCCGCAGACGCACCCGTCGCCGAGCTCAACAGCAGGGTGACGATCACTCCGCCGACCGCCGGCGCTCGCGTCAGCATGTCCCCACGTCCTGGATCGCGAAGTCGACGACTTTCCAGGAGCCGTCCACGGCCTTCTTGACCTTCGCGTCGATGTGGCGACGTCCGCTCGGCCCGTCGTCGGCCCGCTGACCGGTATCGGCGCGGTACTTGAGCCACTGGCTGTCGTCTCCGCAGTCGACGATGTCGACCGTGGTTGGAGCAACTGGAGGCTCGACGGATTCGACCGTCGGGTGGTTGACCGGTCTCCCCTTGGTGACGAGTCCGTTGTAGTGATCGGCGTAGAGGCCGCGGGAAATCCTCGACAGGGCGTCGGCCGTGGCGTTCAACGCGAGCTCCGGGGATCGCCAGTCCGAGGTCACGGCGGCGCCGGCCATGTCGTTCCACATGCCGAGGTACGCCTCCACCGCACGTTCTCCCGCTTCATCCGCTGCCTGCGGCCGGACGCTCGAGGTCGCCGCCGTACTCGGAGGTGCCGGTGGCCCACTCGGCCTGGTGGAGCTGCATGCTCCGAGCAGCAATATCAAAGAGGCACCTACGGCACCGTGACGCAGATTCATGAGCTCTCCCTCCCTTGCGAATGATCAATCGCCCGTCATGCCGCCGACGCCACCTCCTCCGAAGTTCACCCGTCGGTGGGACGAGCAGGGCGGTCGGCCGACGAACTGGACAGCGTCGCTTCACGAGCAGGCATGACGGCGGTGTTCGCAGCCACTGCCCGATTCCGCAGATGGAAAATTCGGTCTTTGCGAAATCACGCGGGACCGTAGTAGCCCGGGTCACACCCCACTCCACCGTTCCACCAAGCGCCGACCACGCGCCACCGAATCACCGGCTGGATGTCCGTGGTTCCCGGCCCGACGCAGTAGTGGTACAGATTGAAGAAGATATCTTCCACGTCGAGCATCACGGTCGACCTGGAACCGTTGTCACAATGGACGTACTCACCTCCGCCGATGTAACCGCAGCCAGGTGTCGCAATCCTGTCCAACGCTGGCGCAGCGGACACTTCCATTGCCAGCGAGCAGCCGAAGGACACAACGATCGCTCCGATAACGGAAGCGCGCTGAAGACAAGTCGAAATGGACATTTGTTCTCCCAGAATTGTGGGCCCACCAGAACGTCGCGCAGGTGTCAGCACGACCGAACAGGTGGAGCTCCCCAAGAGTGAGGCGGAGCAGTCACAGACAGCTGCCTATGCACCCTCAGCCAGTTCACCCTTTCGGTGGACCCGGCCGAGAAACGATCACCTTGAGTACTCGACCATCCGCCTCGTGGACGATCTTGCCCGCGGCGTCCCGCGATTTGCCAGTCTCGAAGCTTCCGCGGCGCTACGCTTACCTGCGAGGGGTACGTATCCGTCGTTTGGCGCTTCCATCCCAGGATCTGCTGAAACGACCGCGATTACCAGGGGGTTTCTGTTTTCATGTACCAGAAACATGAAACACGGGGACCGGAAGGTCAGAGCCGAAAGACTTTCGGATCCGAACTTCGGGTCACGCGAATCGCTCGCGGGCTTACCCTGACGGAACTTGCCACGCGCACTCACTACAGCCGGGCTCACCTCGCCAACGTCGAGCACGGACGCCGCGCCGCGACTACGGAACTGGCTGAGGCTTGCGACAACGCGCTCGAAGCCGATGGCGAACTGCTGGCCCTGATTCCCCGTCCACGCGAGAGTGATCCGCCAGCCGCGGTGATGTGCCCTGCACAGCTGCCGGCAGCGCCGGGCCGGTTTGTCGGGAGATGCGCTCAGCTGACGGCCCTCGACGTGGTCTCGGAGAATGCGGACCGGCTGTCGATCGCGACAGTCCACGGCCCACCTGGAGTAGGCAAGACGACCCTGGCCCTCTACTGGGCCCACCGGGAGATTGGTCGCTTTCCGGACGGCCAGCTGTTCGCGGACCTTCGTGGTCACTCCGGACACCAGGCGCCGGCCAGCGCCGCCGAAATTCTGGAGGACTTCCTGATTTCCCTCGGGCTGACTCCCGCGGACGTACCCTCCACCGAGGACAAGCGGGCCGCGCTGTTTCGCACGATGACGCACGACCGCCGCCTTCTCGTGGTGCTCGACAACGCGGTCTCGTCGGAGCAAGTACGTCCTCTGCTCCCCGGCGCGGCCGGCAGCACAGTCCTGGTGACGAGCCGGGTCATGCTCACCGGGCTGGTGGTGCGCGCGGGAGCGACGCAGCTGGCCCTGACCCCCTTCACCCCTGGCGATTCGCTCCGGTTGCTGCAAGAGGTCGTGGGTCCGCGGGTCGATGACGAGCCGGCAGCCGCGCAGGCTGTTCTCGACCGGTGCGGTCACCTCCCGCTCGCCGTGGCGGTCGCCGCGGAACGGATAGCCGCGCACCCCATCCGGCTGTCCGAGCTCGCCGAAGACCTTGCCGAAGAGCGACAGCGGCTCGCCGCCCTGGCGTCGGATGAGGACGCCGATGTCCGGGCCGTCTTCTCCTGGTCTTACCGGGCGCTACCGAGTCCGGCGGCGCGGATGTTCCGCATGCTCGGTCTGCATCCTGGCAAGGAGATCAGCGTTCCGGCGGCCGCTGCACTCGCTGACGTACCGTCCGGCGAGGCCGCACGCCTTCTGCGTGCGCTCGCCATGTGCCACCTGATCGAGGAAGCCGGCCGGGACCATTTCTGGCTGCACGATCTGCTGCGGGTGTACGCATCCGAGCAGGCTCTCGCCGTTGACGCCGCGCAGGAGATCGAGCGAGCTCGAGTACGTGAGCTGTCGTGGTACCTCGACACCGCTGCCGCGGCGGGATGTGCCCTTGAGCCATTCCGGCCGCAGGCCGTCGATACCGCGCTGCCGGGCTACGCCGAGGCGTTCGCCTGGTGCGAACGTGAACTGGCCAGCTTTCCTTCCGTGGTCAAGCTCGCCCTCATGATCGGGCACCCTGATCTTGCCTACGGCCTTTCGCAGGCGCTTTTCTCCTACTTCCACCTCCGCAAGCCGTGGACGATCTGGGAACGCACCTACCGCCTGGGCCTGGAGGCCGCGGCCAAGCTCGGCGGCCCCTGTCTGCAGGCGGACATGCTGATGGGTCTCGGCCTCGTCTCGCTTGGGCTGGGCGACCCGGAGAACGGACGCGATGCGTTCCGCCGAGGGCTGGACCTACTGGAATACGAAGGAGAACCGACCAGGTCGGCTTGGTGCCACATCGGTATCGGGCTCGCGCACGCGGACATGGAGGACGTCAGCCTGGCCAGGAGCGCGCTGGAACGCGGCATGGTGATCCACCGCGAACAGAACGACCAGCACGCCGAGTCGGTGGCTCTGGTGCATCTCGCCGACCTTTGCCGCGGCGAGAAACACACCGAAGACGCCCTCCAGTACGCCGGCCGCGCACTCTCGCTCTGCCGGTCCATCGACGACAAGTACGGAGAAGGACTCTCGCTCTACCAGCTCGGGACGACCTACCTCGCCGCCGGCATGCTCGACGATGCCCTGCGTCGACTCGAAGAAGCTCTCTCCATGCAGAAGGCCGCCCATGACGACAAGGGGCAAGCAGACACCCTCTGAGCGCTCGCGCGAACGTGGACCGCCCTCGGCGACAGCACCATGGCGCGCAGCCGGCTCGAAGAGGCCGCGACCATCTTCGAACAGCGCGGCGACCCCGCCGAAGCCGTCGTGCGCGCCAGCATCGCCACCCTGGAAGACGGGACAACGCCGTGATTTCGAACCTCTTTTCCCACCTGAGTCTCGACGGCACGGTGGTCACCGATCCCGCCGCGACGGCCTTCGCGGCGGCCGACTTCGGCGGCATCGTCAACCATCCGCCGCTCGCGGTTCTCCGTGCCGGGTCCGCAGCCGACATCGAGCTCGTCCTGCCCATCGCTGCGGCCAACAACATCCCGGTCGTGCCGCGTGGGTGCGGCCACACCAGCCTCGGACAGGCGCAGGTGCGCGACGGTCTGGTCATCGACCTGACCGCCCTGAACGAGGTGCGCGACCTCACCGAAAACCAGGTGACCGTCGACGCCGGCGCGACCTGGAACTCACTTCTCGCACGCACGCTCCAGCACGGGCTGACCCCGCGCGTTCTCACCGACTACCTGGGAACCTCTGTCGGCGGCACGCTGTCAGCAGGTGGAATCGGCGGTACCAGCCATCGGTACGGAGTCCAAACCGACAACGTGCTCGCGCTCGACGTCGTCACGGCTGACGGAACACTCCGCCACTGCTCACCGACCGAACTACCCGACCTCTTCCACGCCGTGCTGGGAGGCTTCGGTCAATGCGGTGTCATAGTGCGAGCCACCCTGCCGCTGATACCCGCACCCGCCCGCGTGCGGCGCTACAAGGTCTACTACTCCACCATTGGCGAGCTGCTCACCAACCAGCGCCGCCTGCTCGCCGACGGCCGGTTCGACTTCCTGCAGGGAGAGATCCTGCCGACACCGGACGGCTGGGTGTACATGCTGGACGCCGCCTCGTACTACACCCCACCTCACGAACCCGACGACGACCCGCTCGTCAGGGGGGTCGGCTTCGTGGCCTCCCGCGACAAAATCGAGGACTTGAGCTACTGGGAATTCGCCACCCGCCTCGACGAGACCGTAACCTACCTCGAGGGAACCGGCGAATGGCAGGCGCCGCACCCGTGGCCCAACCTGCTGCTGCCCGATGCAGAACTCGACACGTTCACGACCGAAATCATGATCGACCTCGAACAGGCCGACCTGGGCGCGTCCGGGCTGATCCTCATCTACCCGATGACCACCGCAGCGTTCGGCACTCCCCTATTCCGGCTGCCCGAGGGCGGCACGGTCTACTTGGTTGCCGGACTTCGCTTCGCGACGGACGCAGCGAAAGCCCAGGACATGGTGGCTGGGAACCGACGCTGGTATGACACCGCCGTCTGCGCGGGCGGCACCAGCTACCCCACCGGGGCCATCCCGTTCACCCCCGATGACTGGACACGTCACCTCGGCACGGCCCGAGCAGCCCTCGCCGGCGCCAAAGCCCGGTACGACCCTTCGAACTTGTTCCCACGCCGCTTCGCGTGATCCGATCGGCTACAGGCGACCGGTTTCCAATGGAGCTGCCAGCTCGTCCTGGTCAGGGGTGCAGCCCGCCGTAGCAGCAGCGGGGTGACAGACTCGAGCACGGAACGTCTCCGACGGGAAGGAAGTGCCATGCCGGTGAGGGCAGTCGTCCTCGACATCGGCGAGACCGTGCTCGACGACACGCGCGAGTGGAACGCCTGGGCGGACTGGATCGGCGTCGGCCGGCATACGTTCTCGACCGTGCTCGGCGCGGTCACCGCGTCCGGCCGGGACAACGCCGAGACGTTCCGGTACTTCAGGCCGGACTTCGACGTCGCCGCCGAGCGGCAGCGTCGCGAGGAGACCGGTAACGGCGAGCAGATCGAAGAGAGCGACCTCTACCCCGACGTCCGGCCCGCCCTGGCCGAGCTCCGGCAGAAGGGGGTCTGGGTCGGTCTCGCCGGCAACCAGACCGCCAAAGCCGGCAGCCTGCTCCGGAAACTCGACCTCCCGGTCGACGCGATCGCGACCTCGGCCGAGTGGGGCGTCGCCAAGCCGGATTCCGCCTTCTTCGAGCGCGTCATCGAGCTGGCCGGCGTCGCTCCCGACGAGCTGCTCTACGTCGGGGACCACCGTGACAACGACGTCGTCGCCGGTCACGCCGCCGGGCTCTGGACAGCGCTGATCCGCCGCGGTCCCTGGGGCCACCTGTGGGCTGACGACCCCGCCGTGCTGGCCAACGCCGACTGGGTCATCGACTCGCTGAACGAGCTGGCCGGCCTGATCGCCCGAACTTGATCACGACACGCCGGCCCAAGAGGCGAACGTCACCAGCTCGTCGCTCACCGTCCGCTGTCCGCGCAGGAGCGACCGCAGCGCCGCCTTGACCCGCGGGTGCTCCCGGGTGTGCAAGGGTGCGACGCGCCTGGCGAGCTGGAGGGACGCAAAAGCGTCGTCGAGCCGCCCGACGTCGAGCTGCGCCGGGGCCAAGTCGATGTAGAAGTGCGATCGGCGCTCGGCCGGAAGCTCGCGCGGCGGGTGCCAGCCGCTCCCCCGCTGAACCGCGGTCGGGCTGTCGCCCAGCTCCTGCGCAACAGCCACCTCGTGGATCCGGACCGAAGCGGGGCCGAAGGCTGTTCCCAGGTAGACACCTTCGGGCGCGCACTCGGCGGCCCGGTATGCATCGGCGAGGTGTTCCCCGGCCTCTTCCGCTTTACCTGCACGTGCGGAGACGACGGCAGCTCGCATCGCCAATGATCCGCGTGCGACAGCGCTGTCCACAGTGGACCGTGATGCCGGAACCCGATCGATGGCGCGGACGAGCGAGCGATGCGCCGTTTCCAGATCTTTCGCAGCGAAGAACATCTCCGTACGTACATACGCGACTGCAGCATCCAGGAATGGCCGATCGATCTGGGAACCAGCCAGTCGCATCGCGGTGATGATCTGCGCCGACAGGTCGGTGTAGCCGTACTTGAAGGCTAAGCCGTCGGCCGCTCGATAAGCCAAGATGAGCAGCTCGGTATTACTGCTGCGTTCCAGTTCATCGGTTGCCGTGTGGCGCGCTCGCCCGAGCTCCATCAGCAGATCAGGCAGGTCGGTGACCAGCTGCGCGTAGCGCGCTTGAACACGCTGCTCCGTCACCCTGGCGACAGCTGTACGCAGAACGTCTGCTGGGCGAACGGGGCCGTCCTCCGGCTCATCACACGCCAGCAGCGCCCGCCGCAGCGCGGGGATACCTGCGCGCACCGCGTCGTCCCGGAGCTGAGTCGTGCGCGGCGACCGGTTTTCGCGTCGCAGTTCCGCCTGCTCGTGCTTCGCGGCCTCCCACAGCCGGCGCAATTCGCCGCCGGTGCCCAGGCCACGGTCAAGTGCGTCGACCAGTTCGCGCGACGGCAGGTTGCGCCCCACTCGCTCGGCCATCGACACGTAGTTGCGCGTGTAACCGATCCGCCGGGCCAGGTCGGACTGACTCAGCTCCGCAGCCGAGCGGAGACGACGAATCTCCCGCACGAGATGGTCGGCAGCCAGCCGCGTCTCGGCCTGATCGTCAGTCACGTCGTTCTCCGGTCCGTTCGCAGGGGGTAAATCGACGGGTTCGGCGTTTACCCCCTTCCCGCATCGTAGCTGGTCAGGGTCCCATGGTGATCGTTCCGACGTCACAATGCAGGAGGGAACCGGTGACCACAACCGCCAAGCCGGTATCCGGCGCAGCACTACCTGATCTGAGGAACGCGGAAAGGCGGATCCGATGATGCCCGGGGCCTCCGACCGGCCGCTGACCATCGGAATCGTCGGCCCGCACCTGACGGGCAAGAGCACGTTCATTTCCCGCCTGGCTCTGGAGCTTCGGCGAAACGGATACCAGGTCGCCACGATCGCCGCGCTCGTGGAGCGGGCTCAACGGCTCGGGATACCGATCTTGTACAACCACTCCTGGGCGTCGACGATGTGGTTCATCACTCGGGGCATCAGCGATGAGCTGGAGGCCTGGGTCCACGCTGACGTCATCTTGGTGAATGGTGCTGTCCCCGACGCGCTGGCGTACTACCGCGCCGCGCTGGAACACCGAGGCGAGGAGCCCAGCCCGACGGAGATCGATCAGCTCGAGAAGCTGGTCCACAGTCACAGTTCCAACTACAACCTGCTCTTTCGCACGATGGTCGAAGCCACCGCGACCGACGAGGTGGCTGACGACGAGGGGTTCCGGCGCCTCGCTGATCGCTGGGTTCGCCGGGTGGCCGAAAGCCTCGAAGTCACCAATGTCCCCGTAGCCGGATCGGATCACAGCGCGGCGCTCGAACTGGCGGTCAGCTATGTGATCGAGCACGGATAACCCCCAGACCGGCGGCGGAGTTGCTGCCCCGACCGCAACTCCGCCGCCCCTACCGCAGGCGAGGCGACGCCAGGTCTGGCCAGAAGAGCCAGTCCGGGATGGACATCATGGCACCGAAAGAACTCCGATGGCCATCCGAGGCCGATTTGTTGGCTGCCGAGGTTCCCGAGTTCGCTCTTCTAGGACGCGTACTCATCGGGCTACGTCGCCTGTCCTTTTCAGAAGCACCACCACGATCGACCGGAGCTCCGATGTCCCGCGAAACCACTCGACTCGTCGACACGCTACTGGCAACGCAAGTTCGAATCAGCTTGCTTGTACACCGAATCCAGGACAGGACGGTGACGACAGATGAGCAACGTGACTTCGCGGACAACCTCGACGAGCTACGGGACATCCTGCAATCCCACGCCGCGGACGTCGACGCCGGCATCGTGCTGACTCCGCACGACCTTCTTCTCGCAGAACGGCAATTGTGATGCCCGAATCATCTCTGCACTACCCCGGATTCTACGTGATCGGCCGCGCATTACGAGAACATCGAAGTGCTCGGAAAATGAGCCTTCGCCAACTGGCTCGCCTGTTGGATATCAGCCCCAGCCACCTGTCGGGCTGGGAAAACGGAGACCGGCGCATCCCGGCGATCCCCCTGGGCTGGATGCTCGGCCTGCTCAAGGTGCCGCCCACCGAATCCCACCTCCTGATCCGGCTTCATGCGATGGCCGAGCGCGCGAGCTACGTCGAAAGGATCGACTCCGACGTCCTCACGATCCAGCGCGCGTACGACCGGTTCACCCTCCACACCTATGAGTGGGCACCGAGGATCGTGCCGGATCTTCTGCAGACGTTCGACTACGCTCACGCGCTGCCGGGCGCACCCACCCCACAGCCCGACAAGGTCGATCAGGAGATCTTCGCCCGGCGCGTGCGGCAGGTCGACCGAGATCCTCGACACCGGCACACCCTCCTGCTCGGCTCCGCCGCACTGACGCTGGAATGCGTCCCGCCGGAGGTGTTGCAGACGCAGCTTCAGGCCATCACCAATCCGGGTAGCGAACGGCGGGTCGACACTCGAATCGTCACCGCCGAGACGTCCATCGCTGCAACAATCGAGCCCTTCATCATCTACGAGACCACGGAGAAGGCGTCCACCGTCGTTTTGAAGCACGCCCACTCGACGGTCTACCTGTCCGATCCGACGACGGTACAACAGTACAAGGCAACCTTCGATGCGATTCAGCGGAAAGCTGTTTCCTACGAGCCGACGTCGTCATGTTGAGCGGCGCGGCCTGCCGGAGCGGCCGCCGCGAACGCCTCCCAAAGCAAGTTGAGCGGGTGATCAGCGGCATACCGCTGCCGCTCACCTGCACGAGCAAAGATCCCGGTGACGATTTCGAGCGCCGGTTCGTACCCGCCGCCGAGCTGGACCTTGCGGAGGTTCGCGCCGGGCAACCGGCCTTCGACAGCCGCGTCGGCGACCCGCTCGGTCGTGAGCAGGCAACCGAACATCAGCTTGCTGCTGAGCAGGTTCAGGCCGTAGTTGAGGGCGTCGATGTCGGCGACCACATGGAGCTTGCCGCGGTACTCGGGGCCGTACCAGCGGGTGAGGAAATCGGCCAGGAGACCCGCGGTCGGCGCGAGCAGCGGCAGGCCGGCGAGCGCGTCACGCGCCACCGGCCGGTCAGGTATCTCGCGGGCGGTGAGGTTGGTCAGCAGGGCGACGCGTTCGCGGTGCCACTCGAGGAAGTCGTGCGGCACGTCCGGACCGCGGCCGCGTTCGGCGGCGAACGAGCCGCACACGAGATCGACCTGCTCGGCGTCCAACTTGGTCTTCAGGTCGCGGGTCCGGACGTGCTCGATCTTGAGCTGGATACCGCGGCGTTCGAAGGTGTCACGCAGCTCCGGCCACACCTGGCCGAGGAACTCGACGGTGAACTCGGTGGTGCCCACCGTGATGGTGGACCCGACCCGCCGGCGGGCGCCATGGACGCGTTCGGTCCAAGCGCGCAGCGTGCTCGTGGCCAGCGCGACCACCTCGTCGCCCGAGCTGGTGAACAGGAAGTCCTTCCCACGTCCCTGCTTCGCCACGAGCGCCTCGCCCATGAGGCGGATCGCTGCGTCGTTCAGCGTGTCGAGCTGCTTCTGCACGCTGGACTGCGACCGCCGCAGAACCCGGGCCGCGCGCTGCGCGCTGCCGGTGGCGTGCACGACGGCCAACGTCCGCAGCTGATCGAGACTCGTGTCCAGCAGCTCCGCGGGGAAGCCGAGCAGCTCGGCGACTTCCGAGTCCCTCACCAGCGTCTCCTCGCCTGTTTTCCAGCCGGATAGTTCCAGTTTTAGTTCGAGCAAGTGTAGCCATAATGCTCCAAAGTTTTCTTTCGAGCATTACTAGTCAATTTATTGCTCCAGCGAGCACCGGGTGGTCTACTCGAGCCACCGCCACCGCTCGCCCGACTTGGAGGTCCGAACGATGACCGTCCGTCCGATCGCCGTCGACGAGCAGGCGTCGAGCTGCTACTTCCGCACCACCGTCGACACCCCCTACCGCAAGGCACTCGTCCAGATCACCGAGCGGTGCAACCTGCGTTGCGCGCACTGCTTCGTCTCCGCCACCAAGCGCGGCAAGGACATGCCGCTGACCGAGGTCGTGAAGAAGGTCGTCCCTCGGCTGGCCGACGCCCGGGTACGCCGGGTGACGCTGACCGGCGGTGAGCCGACCGTTCACCCGGACTTCCTCGGCATCGTGCACGCCTTCCGCAACGCCGGAATCGACGTCGGCATCTGCACCAACGCCACCGAGCTCGACGACAAACTCATCCAGCAGCTCGCCACGGCCGGAGTCCACGTCAACGTCTCGCTCGACGGGTTCGCCGCCGACTCCCACGGCCTGTTCCGCGGCGACCGCGCCTCCTTCGACGTGACCGTGGCCAACGTCCGCAAACTCGCCGCGGCCGGACTCCTGCAAGGACTGCTGTGCACGCCGAACTCCCTTGCCGCCAACGAGGAGTACGTGCAGCTGTGCGCGTTCGCCCGCGAGAACGGCGCCCGCTACGTGCTGCTTAACCCGCTGGGCAGCATGGGCCGCGGCGTAAGGTCCCAGCGGAAACTCGCCAAGTCCACTATGCACATGCAGGAGATCTTCGAGCTGACCGCGCCGTTCGACGGCCCCGACCTCGACATCGCCCACATCCGCTTTCCCAACACCGACGGCAAGCCCCTCGCCGGCTGCGAGGCCGGAACGATCATCTACGTCTTCACTCCGGGCGAGGTCACCGTCTGCCCCTACCTCGTCTTCGCCGCCCGCACCCCGATCTCCCGCCACCCCGACACCGACTTCATCGTCGGCAACATCTTCACCGATCGCGACATCGCCGCCCGCCTCGACGCGTACCGGTTCCACGAGCGGTTCCAGGTCGGCGCAAACCCGACCTGTACGTCCTGCAGCTTCGAACCCCGATGTGGCAAAGGCTGCCCCGCCGCGGTCGTCGCCGCGGGCGGACGCATCGGCGACGTCGACGCCGAGCAGTGCCCCGTCACCGCCGAGACCCGCCGGCTGCTGCCGCTGGACGTCGCGTGAGCGCGCCGCGGCTGCCGGGCAAGCTAGTGACCTTCGAAGGCCCCGGCGGCGTCGGCAAGACGACGATCACTGCGCTGGTCGCCGAGCTCCTCGGAGCGGACGGCGTTCCCGTGCACGCCACCGTCCAGCCGTCGCGCTCCCCGCTGGGTGATCTGGCTCGGCATGGCACCGACACCTACCGCGACATGGCTCTGGCCTGCCTCTGCGCAGCCGACCGTCACCACCAGCTGGCCAGCGAGATCCTCCCGGCCCTAGCCGAAGGCAAGATCGTGCTCTGCGACCGATACGCGGCATCGTCGCTGGTCCTGCAGGGGCTCGACGACATCCCGCTCGATGTCGTCTGGGCACTCAACCACGACGTGTACCGCCCCGACCTCGTGTGCGCGCTCAAAGCTCCACCCGCCGACGTCGAACAGCGGCTCCGCGCCCGCGGCGGACACAGCCGCTTCGAACGCACCCCCGGAAGCAGCTTTCGCGAAACCCTCGGCTACCTGGCGGCCATGACGTTCCTGCGCGACCAGGGCTGGCCCGTCGAGATGATCGAGTGCGCCGACGATCCCCGCGCCACGGCTGGCACCATCGTCGACCTGATCCACCGCACCCTCACGGAGAGCCCGGCATGCCCCTGACCGTTCTCACTCTCAACGTCGGCAACCCCGCCGTCGAACGAGCCCGCCGCCAACGCGACTGGCTCGCCCGCCGCGACGAGGACGTCTTCGTGCTCACCGAGACCGGCTCCGGGCCCGGCACCCAGCTGATCGCCGAGTCCTACCGCGACGCCGGCTGGTCGGTCACCTTCCCCGAACACGCCGACAAGGAACGCGGCGTCATGCTGCTGTCCAGATTCGAGTGCACGGTGGACCCCATCGGCGCGTCGATGTCCTACCTGCCAGCGCGGCTGGCCGGCATCGCGCTGGACACCGACGACGGTCCGATACGCATCCTCGGCGCCTACGTCCCCTCCCGCGACGCCACCGAAGCAAAAACCACCCGCAAACGCGAATGGATCGAGGCCTTCCACCGAGCGTACGAAGCCACCGGGGACGACGCCGCCGTCCTACTGCTGGGTGATCTCAACGTCCTCGAACCCGGGCACGTGCCGCCCCATCCGGGGCAATTCGCACCGTTCGAGACCGCCTTCTACACCGCACTCACCCAACGGCACGGCCTCACCGACCTCTTCAGCGCCCTGCACCCGACCGCCGTCGAGCACAGCTGGGCCCGCCGCGCCGAACTCGGCTACCGCTACGACCACGCCCACGCCTCCACCCCACTTCTCCCCCGGCTCGCCAGCTGCGCCTACGTCCACAACACTCGAGCCGGGAACCCCGCCCTCACGGACCATTCGGGACTCGCCGTCCAGCTGACGCTGACCGCGCTCGCGCCGCTGATAACGTCCGACCCGGCCGCGGACCGCGAGGCAACACTGTTCTAGCCAGGGTGCTCGTGCCGGCCGCCACATCAGCCGCCGAGTACGAGGACCCACCGGATGACCGTCGCCAGCGAACCGACGTTGCGGGTCGGCGCCCGCGTCCTGCTCCTCAACCACGACGACGAAGTGCTGCTCATCCACGCCCGCGACCCCGACAACCCCGATCACCACTGGTGGGAACTCCCCGGCGGCGGCCGGGACCCGGGCGAGGAGCTCGAGGACACCGCCCGCCGGGAGATCGCCGAGGAAACCGGCCTCGTCGTCGACGAGATCGGCCGCAAGCTCTGGACCCGCGAAAGCCGCTTCACCTACCGCGGCCGCGCACACCACCGACTCGACCACGTCTACCTCGCCCGCACCGACCGGGACGCACCGCAGGTCGCGCTCCGCCACACCGCCAACGAACGCGTCGGTCTGATCGAGCGTCGCTGGTGGTCGGCCGCCGCGGTCTCGACCTGCCGCGACAAGCTCCTGCCTGCGGAGCTGCCTGACCTTCTGCGGACGCTCCTCGACGACCGCTTCCCGCTTGTTCCCCTGGCCCTCACCGCATGAGGTCAGCCGGGCCGACGTGGACGCAGCGCTGACCAGGTCGGCGCATAGCGATCCGGGCACGGAACAACTGCGCCACCGGACCGGCCGGCAGCGGCGCCGTCCACCGGTAGGACGGAGCGCGAGCCACGGCGCGCGCCACTAGTGTCCGGCCGAAGCCGAGGCGCCGGAACTCGGCGGCAACGTGGACGTAGTCGAGGGTGGCCGTCCGGCAGCTCGCGCACAGGCTCGCGGTCACCGCGCCGACCTCGGCGCCGTCGAGATGGAGTTCGATCCGACCGGCCAGGGTCCCCGCGGTCGGCGGACAGGCAACCAGGACGAGCCCATCGCCTGGAGCAGGGTCGGGAGCGTGCTGGAGCGTGACGTAGAGGTGGGCCCGCTCGGTGAGGCGCCGGGCCGCGGGATCGCAGCTCTTGCGCGCGGCAGACCTCGCAGAGCGTGCCGTGCAGCCGGTAGCGGTGGCTGCAGGGCTTGAGCTTGTCGTAGGTCAAGATCGAGCCGGTGGCCACGGAGGCACACGACGAACTTGCTCGTAGCCGGGCGGACCGGGATCAGCCCGCCGAACTCGCCGCGCGCACCGGACCGAACAGCGCCGTCGGCCTGGTTGATCACCGAGCACCTCGCGGGAGTCCAGACCGGTTCGAGTGCGGCCGCTTCGACGTGCGGATCATCCGGCGACCTCGGTCAGCGCCCGGCCAGCGGATGCCTCTACCGCAGCGGCTGCACCCTGGGGCCAGGGAGCCGCAGCTCGACGCTACGCGGGCGAACCGCGGCGCCGCGGCCGCGGCTGGTGGCCACGACGTCACGGAACTCCAGGTGACCGAAGCCGTCGTCCGTCAGACCGCGCCACCAGCGTTTCGATACACGCAGTTCGAGGTCAGCGCCAGGCCAGGGACCGGCAGCCACCAGCACCGCGCCCCGGTTGCGGAGCCGGGCGGCGAGCCGGCGCGCCAACTGCGGCTGTACCCCGCGGATGGCCGCCGGGCCGAGGACGACCAGGTCGAACCCGTCGATCAACGCCGACACGACGGCGACCAGCTCTGCTCCGAGGTTGGGAACGAGGGCGAGCCGGTAAAGTTCGACGCCCAGCTCGGCTGCCGCCACCGGGCCGACCTCGGGCATGCCGGTGATCGCCGCCCACGATCCTTCCTGCGTCGCTTCGGCCAGCAAGGCCAAGACCAGGGCGATCGAGCCGCCGACCGACACCGCGCTGCCGCGCCGCAAGCCACCCGGCAGCAGCCTGGCAAGGGCCGCCACCACCGGCAACGAACCAGCGGACGTCGAGGCGTCCACGGTCGGCTCGCCGAGCTCTGCGGCCGTGCGGACGCCGGGGATCGCCGCGAGCCCGGCCACCGCTTCCGGCACCGCCACCACGCACCTCCAGCACACGAAACACGCACGGAGACACCCGCGTGGGAAAGCCGCAAGCGAACCCGAACAGTCATCGAACGCTTGTTCGGATACTGATTGCCGCCCACCTACCGATGTTCTGCAGCATGATCACCCGCGCCCGGCGGGCGTGCCTGACGCCCTGGGGCAGGTGACGCCGGGTGGGAGCCCGGCGCGATAGGCCTGCACGTCGCCGCGGTCATCAGCGTGCCGACGCCCGATCCGTCCCTTCACCAGCACCTTCAGCGTGCCGGGGACGAACGTCCACCCCCCGACGGCGGCTCATCCTCACCCTCGTCCCGCTCGCCGCGTTTGGCGTGTTGAGCCTCGCCACGGTCGTGTTCGTGCGATATCTGCTGCGGGCCTGACGTAGAACACGCCGGCCAGGTCGAGGATGTGCCCCAGCGGCTGTGGCAGGTCTGCGAGATCCAGCTGGCCGCCGTCGCCGGGGTCTTCGTGCTGGCCGGGTTCATCAGCTCGTGGTCTCCTATACCGGGTCTGCCTCCTTCATCGGCGCGCCGGCCAACGCCAGGACGTGGCGGCCGGTGTCGGTGAGCCGGTACATCACCAGCTTCCCGTCGCGGCGCGAGGTCGCCAGTCCGGCCGAGCGCAGCTGCCGCAGGTGATGCGAGACAAGCCCCTGCGACGACCCGACGATCCAGGCGAGGTCGCACACGCACAGCTCGTCGCCGGCCAGCAACGCGTGCGCGATCCGCAGCCGGGTCGGGTCGCCCAGCGCACGCAGCAGCTCCGCGCGCCCACGCAGGGCCTCATCACCGGGCAAGGAGGTCCGCAGCGCCTCGGCGTAGTCCAGGTCGAGGCACAAGAGGTCACACTGGTCGTCACTCACACGAACAATCTAACGCCCGTTGTTATGTTGAACCAATGTGCGGCTCGCCCGGCTCCCGCGGCCGGCCGCGAAGGTTCCACAGGACTCGCCGGAGCCTGTCGAGTTACGGTCGTGCTGTTCGTCATCCTCTTCGACGCAAGCACCACCGCCCGAGCTGGAGGACACGTGCAGTACATGCTGCTGATCTACAACTGCGACCGCCCGGAACCCAGCGATCCGCGCTTCCCCGACGCGCTGGCCAGGGTGAACGCCTTCGCCGACGAATGCCGCCGCCGTGGGGCGTTCGTTGCCGCGCACCCGCTGCAGGGCGAGCACACCGCGACCACCGTCGCCGTGCGCGAGGGCAAGACGCTGATCACCGACGGGCCGTTCCTCGAGACGCACGAGCACCTCGGCGGCGCCTACATCCTCGACTGCCGCGACCTCGACGAGGCCCTGGAGCTGGCCGCGCTGTGCCCGATGGCCGTCGACGGCACGATCGAGGTCCGGCCGTTGGCCGGCGTGCCGGGGCTTAACCACCGGACTACGACCGGCGCATGACCGCGGCGCCCGTCCTGCAGGCGACCTACCGCGAGCACCGGACCCGGATGCTCGCCGCGCTGGTCCGCGTCCTGGGCGACTTCGAACTCGCCGAGGACGCGCTGCAGGACGCCTGTGCGCTGGCCCTGCGCAAGTGGGCTGCCGAGGTGCCGGGCGACCCGGTCGCGTGGCTGCTGACCGCGGCCCGCAACAGCGCGATCGACCGGCTCCGCCGAGCCCGCCGCGGCCAGGAGAAGCTCGCCCTGCTCGACGCCTCGGAGGTGACGACCATGGATCTCGGCGTGGAGAGCCTGGTCGGGCTGGGCGACGAGCGGCTCAGCCTGATCTTCACCTGCTGCCACCCGGCGCTGGCCGAAGAAGCCCGCGTCGCGTTGACGCTGCAGGCGGTGGCCGGGCTGACGGCCGGGCAGATCGCCCGCACTTTCCTGGTCGGCGAAGCGACGCTGGCCCAGCGGCTGGTCCGAGCCAAACGCAAGATCCGCGACGCTGGAATCGGCTTCACGGTCCCGGCCGACCACCTCCTACCCGAGCGACTGACCGGCGTCCTCACCGTGATCTACCTGATCTTCACCCAGGGCTACACCGCGGGCCCGGATCAGCCGGAGTTCCGCGAGCTCCAGCAAGAGGCGATCCGATTGGCCAAGCTCGTCGCCACGCTGATGCCCGACGAACCGGAGGCGCTCGGCCTGGCCGCTCTGCTGCTCTTGCAGGACTCCCGCGCGGCGGCCCGCTACACCCCCGACGGCGACGTCGTCCTGCTCGAAGACCAGGACCGCACGCGTTGGGACCACGCCGAAATCGCCGAAGCGGTCGGACTGTTGGACCGCGCGCTGTGCCTGGGCGAGCCCGGGCCGTACCAGCTACAGGCGGCCATCGCCGTCCTGCACACCCAGGCCCCGACGGACTGGGCCGGGATCGCCGGCCTCTATGACCAGTTGCTCGTCACCAGTCCTTCGCCTGTGGTCGCGCTGAACCACGCCGTCGCCGTCGCCATGGCCACGACACCGGCCGACGGGCTGGTCCTCATTGACCGGATCGAGGGCCTCGACCGCTACCACCTGCTGCATGCCGCCCGCGCGGACCTTCTGCGCCGCCTCGGTCGCACCGTCGAAGCAGCGGCGGCGTACCGGCGTGCCCACGACCTCGCCACCAAACCCGCCGACCGACGCTACCTCGTCGGCCGGCTGCACGCTTTGGAGTCCACATGAGACTGTCCGTTCTCGACCACGGCCACCGCCGCCGCGCCAAGGTCTTCTTCGCACTCACGTCGAAGACCTCGGGCGTGGCCACGCCCGACATCGTCAAGATGCTGCTCTATCGGCCCGGGCTCTTCGCCCGGCCACTGCTGCAGCTGACCGCCGAGGCGATGCGCGGCCCGTCCTATTGGACCGCCGCCGAGCGCGAATACCTCGCCATGTCCACCGCGGAGGTGCACGAGTGCCCGTTCTGCGCGGTCACCCACGCCGAGCTCGTCCGGCTCGCCGGCACCGGCGAGATCGATCCGGACGACCCCGGCACGACACGTCCCGAGCTGAAGGCCGTCGCCGCGTTCCTGGAGAACGTCAGCCAGGACCCCGGCCACGTCGACGCCGCCGTGGTGGCCGACTTGCCCCGGCAGGCCGTCCACGAGGCCCTGCGGGTGGACCTCGTGTGGAACATCGTCAACCGGCTCGCCAACGCGTTCGGCTTCGTCCTGCGCGACGGCCAGCTGGAAACCGGCACCCGGTCCCTGCACCGGTTCGGCTACCGCTTCCCCGGCTTCCTGATCGCCGACGGCCGCTACACCGACCTCGGCGACGTCGCGCAGAACCTGCGCCACGCCGTCCTGGAGGCATCGGGCGAGACGGACAGACCGACCCGCACGGCCGCCCTGGACGGCGACGAGCTGCCGGAACCATTGCAGTCCTACGCGGCGAAGGTGCGCGACGCCTCCTACAAGATCACCGACGCAGACGTCGACGAGCTCAAGGCGGCCGGCTACAGCGAAGACGCGATCTTCGAGATGACCGCCGCCGCGGCGATCGGAGCGGCGCTGCGCAGCTACGACGCCGGACGGCAAGCTATCAAGAACTGATCTGCCAGACCGTGTCGAGCCGGGTCCCGGCCGTTCGTCCTCGGGTGAGGAACTGCTCAGGATCGAAAGGAACGACCATGCCCGGACAGGTCAACTGGATCGAGATCCCCGCCGCCGACACCGCTAAGGCCCGCACCTTCTTTGGCGGCCTGTTCGACTGGGGCACCAGCGAGTTCGGCGGCGACTACCACGTCATCGACAACGGCCCGGCCGGCGCGATCACGGCCACCGAGGACGGCTTTACCCACCCCCGGGTGTACTTCGCCACCGAGGACATCGACGCCTCGGTCAAGCGGCTGCACAAACTCGGAGGCCGCAGCGAGGACGTCCAGACCGTCCCCGGGGTAGGCCGGATCGCCCACTGCCACGACGACCAGGGCACGCCGTTCAGCCTGTACGAGGCCGCCCCGCAGAACTGAGTCCGGCGGCCGCCCAGTGGTGCCCCGCGGTGGGGCGCCACTGCGGTTCGCGGCTTACTCCTCGCCAGCTGCGCGCCGACGCAGGTGATCGACGTAGTCCGCGCGCAGCACGCGGCTGCAGCGTGGGCGTTTGCCCGCGTTGATGTCCTGGACATACTGGCCCAAGCGCTGCGGGTTCTTGCCGGACCAGCCGTTCGCCAGCGCCCAGCCCTCCATCGCTTCGCCGTCCATGGCGATGCCGGCATCCCGGAGGGCGAGCAGAGTGCTCACGGCCTGGTCCTTCTCGAAGCCCGCCGAGATGGTGTTGTTGTGGTTGACCGTCAGGGTGAGGCTCTTCAGGGCCTCGACGACGACCGGATCGAGCTCCGGCGTCAGGTTCTCCCACGCCGTTCCGTCACCGAGGACCACCGGATGGACAGCCGACACCCACGGCCTGATGGCGTCTTCGTTCCACGCGATGACGCACAACGCCCGGATGCGATGGCCACCGGCTTGCGTCAGCTGACCGATGTCCGGCATGTCCGCCCACGCCATCAGCACCGGCCCGGCATTGTGGACGTAGCCGCCGCCTCTGCCGGTCACGTGCTCCACATTGCTGTGCCGCGCGACGAGCCGCTCGAGCTGCGAGCAGTTGCGGAGGTTCGACTTCAGGTGGGTCCACACCGTGAGGGTGTCGCCGTCCTCCATGTGTTCACAGCACCAGTCGATGGCCGCGTCCAGGCCCGCATCGTCGTAACTGGCGACAGCCATCGGATAGTCGACGTCACGATCGAACATCTCTGCCCCTTTGAAGCCTTTAGGGAGAAAGTCGCCCAAGACCCCGTCTCGTCACTGTGACATGCATCACGTTGAAGTCCGTACTTAGGTACAGGCTTAGCGTGGTGGCGTCATCCGGAGACGAAAGGTGCAGGACATGACAGCTGAACCGGCAAGGCCCTTCCTCCGAGGCAGCTGGACCCCGGTCGACGCCTGCACGCTGCCGACAGCGGACCAGCCCAGGCGCCTGGCTGAGTTCGACGGGCTGTTCGGCACGTCGTTGAGCTCCCTCCGCCGCGAGCACCCGCAGTGGCTGCGCCTGCGGCTGGCGGGCGGCGTGGACGTCGAAACTGCTGCCCGGGACCTGACCGCGCGTGAGGCGGAGTGCTGCTCGTTTTTCGACTTCCGGGTCAGCCGTGAAGATGCCGAGGTCATCGTGGACGTCCGGGTTCCGCCGGACAAGGCCGTCGTGCTCGATGGGTTGGTGGCTCAGGCCGAGGCGGCGCTCGCGTGATCCGTGAGGAGGCGATGGGTAATGAGGTCGAGTGAGCTGGCCGCGGCGGCCGGCGTGAACGTGCAGACCTTGCGCTACTACGAGCGTCGCGGCCTCCTGCCTGAACCGGGCCGCTCGCCCGGCGGGTACCGCGACTACGGCGAGGACGCCTTGGCGCTGCTGCGGATCGTCAAAGCGGCCCAGCGGCTGGGATTCACTCTGGACGAGGTCGCCGAGCTCATCGACACCGGCCGTCGCCGGCATCCGACCCCGGATCTCCAGGACCGCGCGCGGAACAAGCTGGCCGAGTTCGAAGGCCGGATCGCGGACCTGAACCGCATCCGCGACGGCCTCCGGCAGGTCATCGACGCACAGTGCACCAGCTTGACGCGCTGTACGTGCCCCGAGGACTCGCTGCCGTACCTCGCGCTGGCGGGGCGCTCCCTCGACACCGACCGGCGCCCGGCCGGCCGTCTGGACACAGCGCCCCGGCCGCCGCAGCGAACACCGCATACTTATCGGGCGAGAGATTGATGACGCCGTTCGAGACGACGCACTCCACCGGCTCATCCATTACGGTGAATTCTCAGTGTGGCCGGCACAGAACTCGGCGTTGACCAGGCCGCCCTCGACGGCCAGCCGACTCGCCTCGGCCAGCTGGACCGGCGTCATGTCGACGCCGATCACGTGGATGGCCGGCCCGGCAGCGAGCGCGGCAAGGACGCTGCCGATGATGGAGCCGAGGTCGAGCACGGTCTCGCCCAGCCGGGCGCCGGGTGCCGACGCGTTCCGCGTCCTCGAGCCTCGTGGACGGGCTGATGACGGCTGGCCAGAACCTCGCTTCCGATCCACGCAGCTCACCAGCAGCACGAACGCCGGTCGACGTGGCGGTGCTGCGCCCAGACGCGCGGCGCAGCACCACGGTCGGATCAGCCTCGGCAACCGCGTGGAAGCTGACCGCAGACGGCGATGACCGCATCGGCGATGGCCTGCTGGCCCGGTTTCGTCGGGTGCGCCGCGTTCCAGGTCCCGTCGAACACCCAGGTGGATTTGGTGCACATTTCGTGGCCGCTGAACGCCGAGGAAATGTCCACGGTCTTCACGTAGGCGCGGCCGGTTGCCGCGGCACCGATGGTGCTGTTCAAGGTTTTTTGGAGGAAGTCCGCCTTCGCCCGGATCGACGTACGCCACTTGCCTCCCTGCTTGCTGAAGCGCAGGTCGCGGCAGATGAAACTGCTTCCGGCCAGGTCGGCGTCAGCGCCCGGGATAATCTGGTAGTAGTCGAGAAGAAGGATCTGAGCTGCGGGAGCGGCGTCGTGGACGGCGTCGAGGGTCTTGGTGAGGCCGTCCTTCAGCGACTTCAGCTCGGTGGCGAACTTCTGCGTGACGACGTAGTTGCCCTTGCGGTCCTGATCGACGCAGTTCTCGACGTGCATGAACGGGTTCGCCGGGGCGCTGAGGAGTGACGCGAGGCAGGCGGCGAAGTCGACGTCGTCCGCGCCGGCCTGCAGCGTCACCAGCGAGGGCGGGTGGTTCTTCAAGTCGGCGGCGAGAACTTCATTGGGACTCACTGCCTTCTGCAACGGGACCGGCACGCCCTTCGGGTAGCGGCAGTCGGCGTCTTTGCCGGTCCACTTGTTGTCGATGGACGGTGCTCCGCTGACGGCGAGCTGGTCACCGGTCAGGGTGCAGCCGTCCTTGCGAATCGTGAAGTTGTAGCCGAGCGACTTCGCCAGCAGGCTGGGGTAGGCGTCGGGCGAGGGCGGCTGGTCCGGAGCGAGCGCGCCCTGACGGTCCTTGCCGGGGTTGGCCAGTCCGTGTCCGTACGGAACCGAGTCACCGAGTGCCACGTAGCGTTGCGGCGTGGAGGGCTGTCCGCCGAAGCCGCACGTTCCCGGAACGAGGTCGAAGGCGTTGAGCGTGTTGTCGTAGGCGTCTTTGGACCAGATCGCTGCCTGCCCGCTGGCCGCGAAGGTGACGTCGTCGCATTCCATGTCCTCCAGGCGTGCCGGGTAGGTGCCGAAGAGGGTGGTCGATGCCAGGTCTTTCGTGGCGACGTAGATCTGGGAGCACCCGTTGTTGCTCAGCAGCAGCTTGGCGCCGCCGACCGCGATCCCGGAGTTCCCGCAGCCGCCGAGCTTCCCGGTGATGTCCGTGCTCGAGATGAGCGTCCCGCTGCTCGTGTAGTGCTGCACCGTGGAAGCAGCGTCGTCGCTGGACCAGATCGTGTCGTCGGTCCCGTCGTAGGCGAGCCCGTCGACGCATCCCTGGCTGGTGAAAGCAAACGTCTCGGTTTGGGCAGCCAGGTCGGCGAGGTACACGTCGGCGTCGCTGTTGCACACCCACAGCTTTCTGCGACCACGGTCCCAGGCCATCGCTCGCAGGTCGCTCGCCCCGGCGATCGTGTAGGTGTTCAGAAGCGCGCCGTCGGCCGGGCTCACACCCCAGATCTGGTTCTGATTCCAGCAGTCGAGCAGCAGTTGCTTGCCGTCGAACGCCAGCCCGGTTCCCACGCTGCAGCTCGGGCTCTGCGCAGTGACAGTCCGGATGATCGAACCATTGTCAGCGCGTGCCGCGCCTGGCCCCACGGCCAGGAACATAAGCGTGGCCATCGCGGCTGACGTAGCAGCGGCACCAAAACGCCGCCATGCCCCTTTGTGGCGTCCGTTCGCGGTTGACCGCTCAACGGAGCCACCCGTTCGTTTCTTTCTCAGCATCGAATACTCCTCGGCCATCGAACTTCCGCCGGATGAGACAATCACCAGAAACGTTCACAGTGGCCGTCTTGTTACGAATGGCTAGGAGTTAACAAAGCTGGACGATTTTGCGTTTGGGGCTGTTCTTCGATCTGGGCTTATTCATGGTGGAGGGGCACTCGCGCGATCGCGGGTGCCCCTCCTGTGGCTCGTCAGCGGAGACTGACGCTGGTGGTGTAGGTGTCTTGGTCGTTGGCGATCGACGCGTTCGGCGCGCCGGCCTGGCAGGTGCGCGGCGGGGTGCCGGGCGTGCTCGTGCCGGGGCATAGGAACAGGTCCGGCGGGCGGGTGTCCGACCAGACCGGGTAGGCGGTGCGGGCAGTGACGGCGATTCCGGCGTAGTCACCGTAGAAGGTGCCGGTGAACTGCGTTGGCGGCGGCATGCTGCTCGACGTCGCCCGGGTGTGGGTGACTCCGGCCGTCACCGTGATGTCGGAGAAGCCGGTGGTCTCGTCGGAGCCGTACTGGCGGTCGTAGTAGCTGACCGCGAAGGTGCCGTCCGGGCTGAACGCGGCGCCCTGCCAGAACTGGTCGGTCCGAGCTTGCCCGGGCGCGGTGGTGACCACCGGCAACTGCCGGACATCGGTCGTGCCGCCGGCGAATGACGCGCCGGCGTTCGTCGAGGCCGACAGGACGATGTCGTTGTTGCAGGTGCCGTTCTTCACGCCGGTGTAGGTGTTGATGCCGGTGGCCGGGTTGAACCCGGTCGGCGTGCAGCCGGTGGTCTCGTTGGAGTTCCGGTTGAGGTACGAGCCGTAGGTGACGAGGATCCGGCGCGGGTTGCGCGGGTCGACGCCGCCGATCGGGTAGTTGCTCGCCCGGAAGATCGAGTTCGCCGACGGTCCCTTTTCCGGCACGCAAGCCCGGCCGGGGTCCTGACCGTTCTGGTAGGTCGCGCAGTCGGGCAGCTCGTGGTAGTTGCCGACCAGCACCGGGGTGGAGAAGCTCTGCCCGCCGTCGGCGGAGCGGGCCAGCAGCACCTGGTTGTGGTTGTCCGCCGCGTTCGCGGCGGCGTTGTTGAAGTTGTTGAACACCACGTATAGCGCGCCGTCCGGGCCGACGAACGGCTGCGAGTCCTGGTTCTGGTTGCACCGGCCGCGCGAGGTCGGGAAGCCGAGCGGGTTGGCGCACAACGCGGTATCCGCGCTGACCAGCACCGGCGCGGAGAACGTCTCGCCGTAGTCGGCGGAGTAAGCCTCGTAGATGTAGCCGGTGCCGTCGTCGGCGAAGGTCGTCCAGGACACGTAGACGCGGTCGCGGAACGGGCTGCGCGGGTTGCTGTCGACGGTCAGCAGTTGCTTGTCCAGCAAGAAGTTCCCGACGCCGGCGGTGTCGTCGTGGGTGGCGACGGGACGGCCGGGGAAGTTCCAGGACGCGCCGTTGGTGCCGGTCGAGCGGAACACCAGGAACGCGCTGGACTGGTCCGGGTTCGGGGACACGGCGTTGCCGCGGTTGAACACCTGGCACGACAGGTAGGCGTTTCCGCGGGAGTCCCAGGCCACCGACGTGTCGCCGCCGGACTGCCAGTACTCCCGGGGCGCGCCGCCGAAGTCGGTGCCGCGGCTGAAGCCGTTCGGCGTGGTCGCGTCGGCCCAGGTCCGGGCGCCGTCGAGGGAGTAGTTGACGCCGCAGGTGCCGTCGCCGCGGCGGTAGTCGTTGTAGGTGGCGATGACGTGGTCGGGGTGGTTCGGGTCGGCGGCGGCCCAGGTCTCGTTCTGCGCCTGGGCCCGGCCCTGCAGGTCCGGGTCGGTGAGGTTGAGGCAGTTCTGGTTGACCTTGACGTTGGCGCCGAAGCGGTTCGCGCACGGTGCGGCGGCCGAGGGCGTGGCCCGGTTCGGGGCCAGCGCTCTGGCGGCGTTCGCCGGGTCTTCGCCGTTGAGGACCGTGGACAACAGGCCGGAGACGTGGCGCTGCTGCACGGGGTTGAGCTGGTGGTAACCGAACGGCTGGGCAGTGGCCGGGGCCACGGCGAACACGCCGAGCGCGGCCGTACTCAGAATCGTCACACTGATTGCGGAAATGGTGCGGGGACGCGACACGAGCGTGCTCCCTATAGTTGACCGGGTGTCCGGTGCGCGGCCAGCCACACGGAGACACCCGCGCCTTGGCCGCCGCCCGGATCGTCGCCAGGCGAGGTCGATCCGTTACCGATGTGTCGACTGTCCATACCGGACTAGGTAAGCGCACGGCCAACTCGTCGCCCATTCAGCCGCCGTCGAATGGCCTGGATCGTTCGAGAGCTCACGTCGTTGAAATATTTGTGACGCGTCAGCAATTGCGCGAATTCGCCCATAATTGTCCATTCGGGACAGTTGATCAGCCGGGTCCTCCACATGGCGGATTTACCGCAGCGCATTCGAGTGGCTGGATCAACAACCGCCATGGCCCGCAGCGGCGAACCCGCTGCCCGCCTCACTGCCTCACCTCAACGGAGAAGGTGAACGCGCCATGCCGCTTTCCCGAAGAATGCTCACCGCCGCCCTGCTGCCGGCCGTCGTGGTCGGCGGCCTGCTGGTCGGCGCGACGTCCGCGTCCGCGAACGTCGCCGTGACCCAGGTCAGCACCGATCCGTTCACCGACGCGCAAGCCCAGCACCGAACCGAGGTCGAGCCGGACACGTTCGCGTTCGGCTCGACGATCGTCTCGGCCTTCCAGGTCGGGCGTGTGTCCGGCGGCGGGTCGTCCGACGTCGGGTTCGCCACCTCCACCGACGGCGGCGCCACCTGGACCCAGGGCTTCCTGCCCGGCACCACCGCCAACACCGGCGGTCCCTGCGGCCAGATCAGCGACGCCGCCGTCGCCTTCGACGCCAAGCACAACGTCTGGCTGATCTCTTCACTCGGCGTCAACTGCCCCACCGGCGAGCCGGTCCTCACCAGCCGCTCCACCGACGGCGGCAAGACCTTCGGCAACCCCGTCACGACGGCGACGGGGTCGCTGGACAAGAACTGGATCGTCTGCGACAACACCGCGACCAGCCCGTTCTTCGGCAGCTGCTACACCGAATACGACATCACCAGCTCCGGTGACTCGCTCCGCATGAAGACGTCCACCGACGGCGGCCTCACGTGGGGGCCGGCCCGCGCCCCGTCGGGCACGCACACCGGGCTCGGCGGTCAGCCGGTGGTACAGCCCAACGGCACCGTCGTGGTCCCCTACCTGTCGCTCAACGACCAGATCCGCAGCTTCCGCTCCACCAACGGCGGCGCGAGCTGGACGTCGACCACCCAGGTCGCCTCGATCAGCCACCACGACGCGGCCGGGGGCCTGCGCGAAGAAGCCCTGCCCAGCGCAGAAATCGACAGCACCGGCACCGTCTACGTCGCCTGGTCGGACTGCCGCTTCCGTTCCGGCTGCCCCGGCAACGACATCGTGCTGAGCAAGTCTGCCAACGGCACCACCTGGTCCTCACCGACGCGCATCCCGATCGACGCCACCACCAGCACCGTCGACCACTTCGTCCCCGGTATCGGCGTCGACCCCTCCACCGCTGGCTCGAGCGCCCGGATCGGCCTGACGTACTACTTCTACCCGAACGCGTCCTGCACGGCGGCGACCTGCCAGCTCGACGTCGGGTTCATCTCCTCGACCAATGGCGGCACCAGCTGGGGAACCGCGACCCAGGTGGCCGGGCCGATGAGCCTGTCGTGGATCCCGAACACCTCCCAGGGCCGCATGTTCGGCGATTACATCTCCACCTCGGTCCGACCTGGCGGCAACGCCTTCCCGGTCGTGCCGATCGCCGCGCCACCGAGCGGATCCTCCTTCACCATGGGCATGTTCACGCCCACCGGCGGCCTGCCGATCACCGGCGGCGCCCGTCGAGCGGTGGAGACCCCGACACGGCAAACTGCGGCGACGAACTCCGTCCTGACCGCTTTCTGATCGCAGTGTGCCTGGCCCTGCGCCCCGCCGCAGGAAAGCGGCAAGGGCGCAGGGTCTCAGGCCGGCACAGCCCGGGAAGCGCGGAGCCCTGGAGCGCAACCGCGAACGCCGGCATCGCGGCCGAGCTCGTCCGTGCTGGCGTTCTCCGCACCTGAGGCAGATACTTCGGTGGTGGACAGGAGGGCCGTTCACCAGGAGATGGAGCGGACGCGCAGGAGCTTCCACAAGCTGCTCGACGCGGCGAGTGAGAGCGACCTTGGGCGCGCCAGCGCCGGCACGCGGTGGAACAACCGTCAGCTGCTGTTCCACATGCTGCTCGGCTACCTGATCATCCGCGCGTTGCTGCGGCTCGTTCGGACGTTCGACCGATTGCCCGACGCAGCGAGCCGCGGGTACGCCCGGTTGCTCAACGCAAGCACCGTGCCGTTCGATGCGGTGAACTTCGCCGGCTCGTGGCTCGGCGGGACACTCATGCCGCGTTCCTGGATGCTGACGCTGTTCGACCGGACGATCGCGGCGTTGCACCGTCGGCTGGACGGCGAGAACGATCTCGAACTCGCCCGCGGCATGCACTACCCGACCCGGTGGGACCCGTTCTTCCACGACTACATGACCTTGGCCGACGTGTACCGGTTCCCTGCCCAGCACTTCGACTTCCACCGCGCCCAGCTGACCTTGCCCCTCGACTAGGGAGATGTTGAGTCAGCCTGAAGTTGCCGAGCTCAGCAACCTGATCACAGAGATCACGACGATCCAGGCACCGATGATGGTCACCGCGACGACCGCGGCGAACTCGAGCCCTCCGAGAACCCGAGCGTCCGAGGTGAGCAAGCTGGGAAACCTCGCCCACCAATAGAAGGCGAGAATGAGCAGGACCGCCACAACACGGCCGAGCAAGGCCGGTCTCGATGCTCCGTTGGCGTCGCTCGACGCGATGTCCGAGCGGGCGGCTTGCTGGAACTTCTTCGCGCTCGCTTCGAAGGCTGTGTTCGTGCCGCCCTGGATTTTCCACGCCTCATAGGACTCGACGACCGTGCCGTACAGGTCGCTCGTCGTCTTGACTCCGACGATTTCGATGTGGGCCAGTGCTTCCAGCATCTTGTCGCGCAGCTTGCGATGATCTTCAGGCGTGTCGCAGCGGGGAATGCGTGCCAAGCAGGCGAAGCCGCGCGCGTAGGCGTCGCGCATGAGTTCTTGGCTTTTTGCTCGTCTAGCTTGGTAAGAGGTAACAATGGGCGTCACCAAGGTGCCCGTGAAGCCGACGCCCGCACCGACGAGCGCCGCGATCGCTGCGTCCACCGTCACTCCCCTCCGTCACAGGATTGGTGACGGTTAGTCGCAGATCAAGTTGCCGGTGTTTCACGGAGCTACGGAGATCCACTCGAAAGTGCCGCATCCGCACAGCGGCGGGCGCCCTGTAGCCGCATTCGCGGAGACCTGCGAGCGCAGCATCGATTGACACCGATTGATTGCGACATTCGTTGCTATGCAATGGTTCCGACAGTCTCTAGTGTGGATCGACGCGTGTCGATGAAGTCGCGCGCTGTGTCCGTTTCGTCTTCTGGGGGTAGGTCCTTATGGACGATTTCACCGGTCTGTCACGCAGAGGTTTTATCCAAGGTGCCGTCATCAGCGGCGCCTCCCTGTTCGTCAACCCGGCCCTCGCCGCCGCGGGTCCTGCGGTCGCCGCAGTGCCGGACGCCCGGAACGGCGGCCCGGCCGGCGGGGAGCTGAGCTTCACCACCGACTCGGCCGCCCTCCACCCGGACACCGTCGTCTCGACGGCCTGCCAGTTCTGCAACTCGAACTGCCGGCTCAAGGTCGGCATCCGGGCCGGGCGGGTCATCAGCGTCTCCGGGGATCCGGACGACCCGGTCCAGGCCGGGAACTTCTGCGTGAAGGCGTCGATGATGCCGGAGCTGGCCTACAGCCCGCTGCGGCTGACCACGCCCCTGCGCCGCGTCTCCGGAACCAAGGGCTCGAAGAACTCGAAGTTCGAGCCGATCTCCTGGGACGACGCCCTCGACCTCATCGCCGACCGGCTCCTGCAGTTGCGCGACAGCGGGCAGGTGAAGTCGATCGCCAACCGCACCACCGGACGGCTCCCCCGGGGCACCGGCTCGCTGGTCGCGCGCCTGTTCGCGCTGCTGGGGAGCCCGAACAACACCGACGTCGGCCCGGTCTGCAACGACGCCGGCGGCAACGCCCTCGCCGCGACCTTCGGGCTCGGGAACTTCACCAACGGCTACGGCGTCGATGGCGCCACCGGTCGGGAGGACCTCGGCGCCGCGAAGTACTTCCTGTTCCTCGGGACGAACCAGGCCGAGACCCACCCGGTCACCTTCGACTACCTGCTCCGGTCCAGGAAGAAGACCCACGCGAAACTCGTCGTCGTCGACCCGCGCCGGACGCCGACCGGAGCGGCCGCCGACACCTGGGTCGCGCCGAAGCCGCACACCGACTTCGCGCTCGTGCTCGGCATGCTGCAGCACATCATCGCCCGGAACCTCCACGACAAGGCGTTCGTGCAGCGCTGGGTGCTCGGGTTCGCCGAGCTGCGCGACCACCTCAACCGCTCCGGCTACACCCCGGATTGGGCCGCCGGCGTCACCGGGGTGCCGGCCGCGACGATCCGGCAGCTCGCCGAGGACTACGCCACGGCCAAGCCCGCCGCGATCTTCTGCAACGCCGGCATCTCCCACCAGCTCGGCGCCTTCGACACCTACCGCGTCCTGACCTTCCTGGCCGCGGTCACCGGCAACATCGGCGTCCCGGGCGGCGGCTGCAACTTCATGCACAACACCTGGCCCGGCGACCTGCGCCTGCCCGAGCTGACGGTCAGCACACCGCCGCTGGAGCAGGCGCTGCCCGTCGGGCCGGACTACTTCGCCGAGTCCGTCCTCACCGGCCGCCCGTACCCGCTGAAGGCCGTCATCACCGAGGGCAACCCGCTCATCTCGTCCGCGAACACCAACAAGGTCCGCGAGGCGTTCAAGAAGCTGGACTTCTACGTCTACACCGGCCTGTTCATGGAGGAAGCCGCCTACTACGCCGACGTCATCCTGCCGGTCACCAGCGGCCTGGAGCTCGACGGTGTCTACATGCGACGCGACGACCGCGCGATCCGCTGGCAGCACGCCGCCGTGCCGCGGGTTGGGCAGTCCAAACCGGACTGGGAGATCTGGATCGACCTCGCCCACGCCTTCGGCCGCCGCGACCGGAAGAAGCCCGCGAGCTACTGGACCGACGCCTTCCCGGAGCAGTGGAAGGACTACTCCACGCTGTGGGCGGAGTTCGTGAAGCACACCCCGGCGATGGGCGGGATGACGCAGCAGCGGATGGACGCCCGCGCCGAGCCGCTGCGCTGGCCGTGCCCGAGCACGTCGCACCCCGGCGTGAGCACGCTCTACCTCGATCACCCGTCCTGGTACGAGGCGGCAGCCGCACTCGGCGCGCCCGGCAAGCGGTTCCTCACCCCCAGCGGGAACGTCGAGATCTTCACCCCGGAACTGGACCGCAAGCTCGCCGCGGCCGGCCACCGGGCGCTGCCGGTCTTCTACACCCACCCCGAGGTCACCGGCGCGAACCCGACGATCGCCTACGAGCCCGGGTTCGTCACCAACCCGGTCAACCCGCAGGCGGTGACGCACAAGGTGCGCCTCGGCGTCCCGGGCTCCGACGCGGTACACCGGGACTTCCCGCTGATGGGCATGACCGGGCGGCCGAGCGTCGTGCACTTCGCGAGCGTGACGCACTGGACACCGACCGGCGAGCAGCTCAACGGGATCCGCCTGGTCCAGGTGCACCCCGACACCGCGCGGCGGTTCGGGATCGGCGACCGCGACACCGTCGTGGTGGAGAGCCCGCGAGGGAAGGTGACCGGGACGGCGTTGTTCTGGCCGGCGATCCGGCCGGACACGATCTTCGTGCCCAACACCTTCGGCCCGGCCCAGCAGGTCGGGGACCAGTTCGGCGACCCGCGCTACGAGGCCGCCAACGGGCTGGTCGACGACGCGTTCTACGACAACCTGTCCGGCCAGCAGGCGTACAAGTGCTTCGCCTGCCGGATCAAGAAGGGCTGAGCTGGGAGGCGCGGCGCCGTTCGAGCAGGACGGTGTCGCGCCACCGGCCGTCGAGCTCGCCGATGCGCTCGCGGATGCCCACCGTGCGGAATCCGGCGCCGTGGTGCAGGGCGACGCTGTTGCGGTTCTCCGGGAAGATCGACGTCTGCAGCGTCCACAGCTCGCCCTCATCGGCCGCGGCGACCAGGTGGTGCATGAGCGCCTTACCGACGCCGCGGCCGCGGAACTTCTCCCCCACGTACACCGAGGTCTCCGCGACCCCGGCGTAGCAGTCGCGTGTGGACACCGCCGCCGCGGCGGCCCAGCCCGCGACCTGGCCGTCGACCTCGGCGATCCAGCGGTGGCCGCGCAGCCACTTGGCCTCCAGCTCGGGGCGCGGCGGGACCTCGGTTTCGAAGGTCGCGTCGCCGGTGGCGATGCCCTCGCCGTAGATGCGCCGCACGGCCGGCCAGTCCTTGACGCGCAGCGGCCGGATGGTCACGTCCGTGGCGAGGTCGCCGGGCTCGGCGGGCTTGGGCGCGAGCAGACCCATGACGACGTCGGCGGCGTGCGGGAGGCTCACCGCGCAGGAGGCGTTGACCGACACGAGGGTGGCGGTGCCGACCTTTCGCAGCCGCACGAAACCGACGTCGGCAAGCTTGCGGACGTGGTGGGAGCAGTTGGACTGGCTGATCGCCATCTGCTCGGTGATCTCCCCGATGGTGACGGCCTTGCCCGCGGCCGCGACGGCGTGCAGGATCCGCACCCGCGTGGTGTCGGCGAGGCACGCGAACCATTCGGCGTAGATCGCGGCGTCCTCGACGGGCAGCAGCGCAGCGTCCGGCGCGGTCGTCGTCATGCCCCTGATTGTGCCTCACCCGGATGAGGGATCGACAGCCGTCGATGGTTCAGGTGCCGTGCAGCTCGACGAGCTCCTCAGCGGCGGCCAGGTCGGCGACCACCTGGGCGTGATCGTCGCCGACGGCGATGACGTGCCCGTAGCGGGCGAGGTAGGCCCGCGGCGGGAGGGCGAGCTTGGTGCCGGGGCCGGCGGTGCCGAGGGCCTCGTGGACAGTGGGCCCGAACCGCTCGGGGTGCACGGTGGTGGCGGTGACCTCGCAGTCGTGAGCCGGGTAGAGAAAGCGGATCGCCGCGGTCCGGCGCAGCACGCGACGAGAGCTCGGCGGGCGGCCGACGGCCACCTGACCAGCGGCGACGACCGGGTCGGTGCCACCGGCAAGGATGCCGAGCCGCGGGATGAAGTCACCGCCGAGGCGGGCGTTGATCTCGACCAGGCGCGGGCCGCGCGGAGTCAGCTTGAACTCGGTGTGGGTGGCGCCGTGAGTGAAGCCGATGCCCTTGTGGACCTGGTCGAGCTGGTCGAGCAGCGCGGCGTCGTCGAACAGCGGGTCGTCCGCGTCGACGACGTGGCCGGTCTCCTCGAAGAACGGCTCGAAGCCGGTCTCCTTGCGGGCGATCACCAGAGGGTGGCAGACGCCGTGGTCGACGACGGCGTCGACGCTGATCTCCGGCCCGGTGAGCAGCTCCTCGACCAGCACGTCCGACTCGTAGCGCGGGACGCCGGGCCAGGACGCTCCGGCGGCCGCGGTGAACGCCTCGGCGACCTGCTCGGCGGTGTCGGCGCGCAGGACGCCGAGGCTGCCGGCCAGGCCGCGGGCCTTGACCACGACCGGGTAGCCGATGTCCTCGGCCGCGGCGACGGCGTCCTCGGCGGAGGCGACCGGCCGGGACGCGGGCTGCGGCACCCCGGCCTCGACGAGCGCAGCGCGGGTCGCGGCCTTGTCCCGGCACGCCTGGACGGCTTCGGGTGGGCTACCCGGCAGCCCGGCCTCTTGCGCGAAAGCGGCGACCGCGGTGACCAGCGATTCGTCGTAGGTCAGCACCCCGTCGGGCCGGAAATCGAGCTTGCCCGCGGCCTCAGCAAGAGCAGCGGGGTCGCGGGTGTCGACGACGGTGACGCCGTCGACGTGGGCGGTCTGCCAGGTCGGTTCGACCGAGTCGAGCAGCCACAGCCGGAAGTGCGGCCGCAGCGCGGCGAGGATGTATTCGCGGTAGCGGCGGTCCCCGCTGCCGACCAGCAACAGCGCCGGGTGGTCGGTCACGACGTCCTTTCCAGCGGAATCGGGTCGTTGCCGTCGCGGGTGGCCAGCAGGCCGAGGACGACGTTGGCGGCGGTGGGCAGGCCGACTTCGCAGCTGTGGTTGATCGCGTAGAGGATGCTGGTCCCGGCTCGGCGGCGGGTGACGAACCGGACCTGGGACAAGATCTTCAGGTGGTGCGAGACCGTGGGCTGGGCGATGCCGAGGTGGTCCACGATCGCGCCGACGGGAACCGGGTCGGTCTGCTGGGCCAGGAAGTGCACGATCATGACCCGGTTCGCGTCCGACAGCGCGTGGAACCAGCGGGCGTAGGACTCGGCGGTCTCCCGCTCCAGCTTGTGCTCGCTCACTTGTCCAGGCTAGCGAGCCAAGATGAACACCAGCGCCGCGACGACACCGGCGACGGGCGGGGTGACCAGCCAGGCGATCAGGAAGTTGCGGACCGTCCCGCCGGAGATCCGGCTGAGGTTCGGTCCGGCGGATCCGGCGATCGCCCCGGTGGACACGTGCGTGGTCGACATCGGCAGCCCCGCACCGGCACCGACCCCGACGAGGGCGGCGGTGGCGAGGTTGGCGAGGAAGCCTTCGCGGTGGTTCATCTTGACCACGCCTTCGCCGAGTTTCTCCGCGACCCGCATCCCGCCCAGCAGCGATCCGGCGGCCATGGCCGCGGTCACCAGGATCATGATGTGCCACGGCTTCATCCCGGCTGGCACCAGGGCGAACGCGCCGATGGCGACGATCTTCGGGGTGTCGTTGAGGCCGCGGGCGAAGCCGGTGGCGCCGCTGGTGAACCAGTGTGCCGCGGTCATGATCCGAGACGAGGTCTTCTCCGGCGTCACCGCGGGAGCCGTCTGCACGGCGACGTCCCCGCTGCCGGAGGACGTGACCGGCGGGGTGGCCGTGGACCGGCGCTTGTTCGCGGCACCAGTGGCGACCGCGAGGATCATCGTGATGGCGTAGGCGACGACGATGCTGACCAGCAGCGGCGTGACCAGCTTGCTGCCGACCGCGCTCCACGAGACACCGCCGGTGCTCATCAGCAGGCCGGCACCGACCATGCCGCCGATGAGGGCGTGGGTCGTGGAGACCGGCAGCCGCAGGATGGTGGCCAGGCCGACCCAGAAGGCGGCCCCGGCGAGCACGGCGACGGCGAACGCGTCGGTGGTGGCGCCGGTGATGATGCCCTTGGAGAACAGGGCGGTCATCTTCGACGCGAGGCCGAGGGAGAAGGCGCAGCCGATCAGGGTCGTGATCGTGCCCCAGAGGATCGCGGTCTTGTACTTGGTGACGCCGGCGCCGGCCAGGGTGGCTACGCCCTTGGGGACGTCGTTGCTGCCGTTGACCGCGGCCAGCGCGGCGACGAGGACGAACACGATTATCGCGGTGATTGACATGCAGGTACTCCCCTCAGTGGTCGAAAACCTCGGTGTTCAGCAGCAGCCGCTGTCGGGCCCGCAGGCGTCGGCGCCCGGCTTGCGGGCGCGGATGATCGCGGAGTGCATCCCGTCGGCGGCGTCCTGGGTGAACACGACCTCGGCTCCGGCCAGCCCGACCTCTGCGAGCAACGAGAGGCACTCGGCCTGGGACAGGGCACCGGCGATGCACTGGCTGACGCCGCCGCGCTCGGCCCGGTCGGCGGGCGTGAGGTGGTCCTCGGCGACGACATCGGTGATCCCGAGCCGGCCGCCGGGCGCGAGCACGCGCGCCATTTCGGCGAACACCGCGGGCTTGTCCACCGACAGGTTGATCACGCAGTTGGAGATGATGACGTCGACGGTGGCGGCGGGGAGCGGGATCTGCTCGATGGTGCCCTTGAGCAGGATGACGTTGTCGACCTCGGCGTCCTCGATGTTCTGCCGGGCGACGGCGAGCATCTCCTCGAGGAAGTCCAGGCCGAAGACCTGCCCGTCCGGGCCGACGCGGCGCGCGGAGAGGATGAGGTCGAGTCCGGCGCCGGAGCCGAGGTCCAGGACGGTCTCGCCGTCGCGCAGCTCGGCCACGGCGGTCGGGTTGCCGCAGCCGAGGCTGGCCAGCAGCGCGGCGTCGGAGGCTTCGTCGGCGCCGATGTCGCCGTAGGCGCCGGGCCCGAACCGCGTCGGGTCCGGCGCGCAGCAGCTCTTCGCCTCCGCAGCCTCTGCGGCTTTCTCGCGGTAGTAGTCCTGGATCTCGGCGGTGGTGGTGTCGGTCATGGTCGTCTTTCGGGTCAGGCGCCGGTGGCGGCGAGCCGGTGGACCGGGGTGGGGTAGCCGGGTTTGAACGACACCGGCGCGGTGGCCGCGGACCGGGCGCCGGTGGCGGCGTTCGCCGTGGCCACGGCGTCGCGGACGGCGGCGTCGAGTTCGGCGGGCTCGCAGGCGACGCGGGCATTGACGATCACCCGGGCCGTCGTGGCCGGCTTCTCGGCGGCCCGGTCGACCGTCGGCTCCGCGCCGGCGGCGGTGAGGCTCAGCTTGGCGAAGTCGCCGCCGGCGGCCTCGACGGTGAGCTTGGCGTGCCCGACGACGGCGCCCGCGCAATGGGCCCAGCTGCCGAGGGTCGCGAGCATCTGCCGGCCCCAGGCGGTGAGGTCGAGCGGTGCTTCCGAGGTGAGCTGCACGTCCTGGTTCATCCAGGCCAGCTGCGCTTCGGCCGCGGCGTAGCGGTCGTAGTCGACCTGCAGGTCGACCGCCTGGTTGCCGGACGGGCCGTCCCACGCTTTTACTAGGTCGTCGACGCGGTCGCCTGATTTGGCGCTGTAGCCGACGACCGCCGCGTTCGGGTAGTCGGCGGCCAGCCGCGTCATCAGCTCGGTGGCGCGGTCCGGCGCGATGGTGTCGAGCTTGTTCACGGCGATGACGTCGGCCTCGGTCAGCTGCTGACGGAACAGGTACGACAGGTCCGATTCCGGTTCGCCGCGTTGAGCGGCGCGGTCGAAAGCCATGTACCGCAATAGGTCGATGACTGTCGTGAGTGGACTGACGACCATGCTGTCGCCGTAGTAGGCGCGCAGCGGCCGGACGACGGTGGCCTGCAGGTCGGTGCACGAGCCGACGGCCTCGGCGATGACCGTGTCCACCGGCGTGTCGCCGGCGCCGTCGACGAGAGCGCGGATGGTGTCGACGAGGTCCTCGAAGCGGCAGCAGAAGCAGCCGCCGGTGACTTCGGCGACGGAGTCGAGCTTGCTGCGCACCAAGGCGGTGTCGACGAGCTCGACGCCTTGGTCGTTGGTGATCACCGCGACGCGGCGGCCCTGCTCCTGCAGCGCCTGCGCGGTGGCGATCATCGTGGTGGTCTTGCCGGCCCCGAGGAACCCGGTCAGCGGCACGAAGGTGATCACGAACGTTCCTCCAGTGATTTCAGCCGTCGGAGCAGCAGGCGCCGGAGCCGCCGGAGACGACCGGCAGCGGAGTGCGGGTGGCGGCGGGGGCATCGCCGAACGCGACGCGGCGGCTGGCGCCGAAGGCGTCCATCCACTTCGCGACCTGCGGGCGCAGCTCCGGGTCGGACACGACCATCGCGGTCGTGACCGGCCGCGGGGTGCAGCCGCGCAGCACCTTGGCCTGGTGCGCGCCCGCGCCGAACTCGACGGTGCGCAGGCCTTCGGCGTAGGCGTCGCGGACCGGGGCGTCGAGGACGAGGGCGAAGTAGATGCCGCTGCGCTCGCCGATGGCGGCGTAGTCGAAGCCCGCCCACTTCGGGAACAGCCGGTGGTGTTTGCGGATCACGACACAGGTGGCGACCAAAGCGCCGTCCTTCGTGCCGAGGTAGGCGCGGACGTCCGCGCGGGCGTCCAGCAGGGCGGTCAGCACGTCGACGATGTGGGCGGGTTCCTCGCCGGCACCGTTCTTCTCCCGATTGAGGCAGGTCAGCTCGGCGATGCGGGTGACGTAGGGGCGGATGGCTTCGCCGTCGACGCGCTCGACGTGCACCCCGGCCGCCTCGGCGCGGCGGACGTCGCTCTTGATCCGCTGGCGCTTCTTCAACGGCAGCGCCGCGAGGTGGCCGTCCCAGGAGTCGGCGTCGAGACGCAGGTAGTCCTCGTAGCCCCAGAAAGTGCTGTGCCCGCCGACCTGCCGCAGCGCGGTGACGATCGCGTCGTTGCCGCTGCGGCCGGAGATCCACGGCGCGACGATGCACTTGATCCCCTGCTCGAACGCCGCCGGCACCAGCTCGGACACCATCTGCGCCATCAGGCTGGGCGTCCAGAAGTTGTAGGCGACCTCGGTGCGGTAGCCCAACGGGGAGCCGAGCAGCAGCGCCGGGAAGAACGGCTCGGTGCCCAGGGCGTCGACCTCGCCGCTGATGCACGCGTCGGTCTGCGCGCCGCAGCAGACTTCCTCGCCCGTCGGCGCCTGCCACCCGAGGTAGGTGCGCGGCTCGTGGTCGACGACCGGCGGCGTCGTCATCACGTACCCGGGCAGCAGGGCCAGCTCGCCCCGGGCCCGGGTCGCGATCGTGTGCCACGGCTGCAGGTCGGTCAGCGCCTTCTCGCTCGCCCCGAGCCACGTCGGGCCGAGGTAGGGGAAGACGTCGGTGAGGTCGGCCAGCTCACCTTCCCAGTCCAGGTCCGGCAGTCCCTGACCCGTGCTCACGACGACGCGCGGCGCTCCACCCATGGCTTCCTGTCCCTCCCGATCGGTCTTCAGCACTTCACGCAGCAGCGGACCTTGCCTACGTCTTCGGCGTCCGCGCGGCGCTCGATCCACAGGTCCTCGACACGGCGGTCCGGGTGGGTCCACTCCACCCACAGGCCGCGGTCGACGGTGGCGATGTCCTCCATCCACGGCGAGGACAGCAGCGGGGAGCCCTTGAACAGCAGCAGGCGGGTCTGCAGCGCGGTCGGGTCGGTGACCTTCGCCAGCCCGGTGTCGACGAGGAAGTCCTCGAAGGTAAGCAGCTCCTCGTACTCGATCCACGGCGTGAAGGGGATGAACGTCGGGTACAGCACGAACCCGATCCGCTCGGCCTCGGCGATCGCGGCGCGCATGTGGTCGACGTCGATGTGCTTGTCGAAGATCCGCAGGATCCGGTTCGAGGGGAACTCCAGCGCCGAGGTGACCTTCACCAGCCCGAGCGACACCAGCTCGGCGAGTTCCTTCTGATAGCTGAGGATGTGGTCGACGCGGGTGGTGAACTCGAACGTGATCGGGCCGATCTCGTCGACCAGGCGGCGGACGACGCCGGCGCCGATGGTGCGGGAGTTGAAGAACTCGGCGTCGATGAAGCAGAAGTGCCGCACGCCTTCCTCGGCCAGTTGGAGACAGTCGGCCAGAACGGTGTCGGCGTTGTAGGCGGCGACGCCGCCGTCGTACGCGCCGTACACCGAGCAATAGGTGCACTTGTGGTGGCAGCCGCGGGTGGTCTCGACGTTGCCCATCAATCCGTACGGTGAATGGTGCGCCGGATAATGCACCAAAGACGGGAACAAATCACGAGCCGGGGCTGGGACGGTGATGCGCCGGTGCGGTGGCTTCGGCCTCATCCCCTGCGCGGTCATCGACGCCGGCACGGTGGCGACCTCGCGCTCGCCCCGGGCGACCTCAGCGAGTTCGGTCGCGACGAGCTCGGGTTCTTCCATCACGATGGCGTCGACCGTTTCGAGGAACCGGCGATGGTTCATCTGGGCGTACTGCCCGAACGCGACCAGCTTGGCTCCACCGAAGGATTCCCGCAGCCGGGCAGCGAGGTTCAGACCGCGCTCGACGCCCTCGAACTGCTGCACCGACAGCAGGACCAGATCGAACTCGCCCTCCGGTACGGCGTCGGGGTTCTTGTGGGCGTCCCAGCCGACGACGTCGGCGTCCTGCGCACGCATCGCGGCGCCGGCGCACGCAGAGGTCAGCGGCTGAAGCTCGGCTTCGAAGGCAGACGCGACGAGTACACGCGCAGCGGGCATGCTTCCCCCACAACTGAATCGGACAAAAAGGATTTGGTTCCCCCAGCGGAACCGGCCCGACGGCGGGCCTCTCCTCGTACGAGGGATCACGATTGCATGCTTCAGCGATACATGTCAATGGATCGATAAACGCAGGTAGATCACGGTTTTCAGGGTCGCAATTCATCCTTTCGGACGTTGTGATCACGCCCGCGCCGGACTCCACGGAGGACCTTCCCGGCTATCGGCGGGTATGGACCGAGCTCCTTTCATCGACTAGCATCGATGAAGGCTGGGGGAGCTAGACCGTCCTCGGCACGCGAATCCGGTCCCCGATGTCAAGGATGGTGGCATGGACAAGATCCTCGAGGTCCTGCGCTTGGCCTGGGATAATTTGGTCGACCTGAGCATCTTCTTCTTCATCGCCCTGGCCATCGCGGCGATGGTCGACCTGCTCTACCTCGACGTCGTCGCGCGCCGCTCGTTCCGCAAGCACGGGTTGCTGGGCGTCCTGTTCACCACGTGCCTCGGTGCGTTCAGCCCGTTCTGCTCCTTCACGGTCATCCCGTTGATCCGCAAGCTGCTGCGGGGCGGCGTGCCGCTGTCGGCGGTGATGTCGTTCTGGATCGCCTCCCCCGCCATGGATCCGCCGATCTTCGCGTTGACCGCGAAGGAGATCGGCCTTCCGCTGGCGACCGCCCGCCTCCTCGGCGCGCTCGTACTGGCGATCGGGGCCGGGGTCATCATCCTCTTGGTCGAGAAGCGCGGCGGGTTCAAGGACGTCCTGCGTGCGGAGAAGAAGCCGGCCGTCGACGAACGCGAGCGCGCCGCCGCGCCGGCCGAGGTCGCGGTGGCCACCGGCGGCGGCAGCGGCACGACCGTCCTCACCGAGGCGCCCGCGACGACCGGCGGCCCGGCACCCGAGGACGACGATGACGACGGCGCCCCGTGGTGGCCGCAGGCGAAGGCGAGCCTGAAGTCGAAGCGGAACTGGCGCATCACCGGCCGGAACTTCCTGCGCGACACCGTGTCCCTGGGCAAGTGGCTCGTGTTCGCGTGCGTCTTCGAAGGCGTCATCCGCGTCTACGTCCCGAACGGCATCATCACCGCCATCCTCGGCGGCGACAAGGGCTGGCTGGCCATCCCCCTCGCCGCGGTCATCAGCATCCCGCTCTACCTCAACGGCGTCGGCGCGATCCCCATCGTCGGCGGACTGCTGGCGAAGGGCATGGCGCAGGGCGCGGCGGTGACGTTCCTGCTCGCCGGGTCCGTGACGACCATCCCCGCGATGGTCGCGGTCCGCAGCGTGGTCAACAACAAGGTCTTCGCGCTCTACATCGCCTTCGGCATGCTCGGCAGTATCCTGCTCGGCTTCCTCGCCCAGCTGCTCTTGTGAACTTGTGCCGGGCGGCCGTCCCCCTCCCCCAGCCGGCCGCCCGGCACATCCTTTGTCCTGAAGGGACTTCTCGTGTCCGTGCCCGAGGTTCTGTTCGTCTGCGTGCACAACGCGGGTCGTTCGCAGATGGCCGCAGCCTTCCTGCGTCATCACGGCGGAGACCGGGTCATCGTGCGGTCGGCGGGCTCCGCACCGGCTGACACGGTCAACCCGGCCGTCGTCCAGGTCATGGCCGAACGCGGCATCGACATCTCGGGCGAGCAGCCGAAGAAGCTGACCACCGAGAGCGTGGAACGGTCGGACTTCGTCATCACGATGGGCTGCGGGGACGCCTGCCCGGTCGTTCCCGGGACGCGCTACCTGGACTGGAAGCTCGACGACCCCGCCGGGCGCCCGGCCGAGGAGATCCGGCCCGTCCGGGACGAGATCGAGCGGCGCGTTCAGGCCTTGCTGGCCGAGCTGGTCGGCACCGCCACGAGCGACACCGGGACCGCGGCAATGGTGAGCGCGCCGAGCACGAGGAACGCCGTCGAGTAGCTGCCGGTGAGCGCAGCGAGCGCCGCACCGGTGTAGGGCGCGACGGCCGACATGGTCACCAGCGGCGCGGACAGCAGACCGCTGAGCCGCCCGTACCCGGCGGTGCCCCACCGGTCGGCGACGGCGGTCGCCTGCAGCAGCGTGAACACCCCACGAGCCATCCCGGCCAGGATCGAGGCGCAGACCAGCGCCGCCGCCGACGTCAGCACGCCCAGCACCGTGGTCGTCGCCGCGAGCACGACGATGACGACGGCGGTGCGGGTCCGGACGCCGGTGCGGTTGACCAGCGGCGCGAACCCCAGCCGCCCGGCGACCTGACCGGCCCCGCCAAGGCCGAGCGCGATCGCCGCCATCCCCGTCGAGAGCCCTCGCTCGGCGAGCAGAGCGACGAGGTTGACGACGACGGCGTAGGTGCCGAGCGCGGTCAGGCTGAACGCGGCGACCAGCGCGACGAACGCCGGGCTCCGCGTCTCGTTTCCCGGCTTCGACAGCTCGGCGACTTCGACGACTGGCGGCCACGAGCGACGAAGCCCGAACCAGTGCGCCGGCACGGTGACGACGGCGAGCACGACCGCGAGGACCACGTAGGTGCTCCGCCAGCTCAAGTGCTCGGCCAGCAGCGCGGTCAGCGGGGCGAACACCGTGCTCGCGAACCCGGCCACCAGCGTCAGCGTCGTCAGCGCCCGGACACGACGAGGGCCGTACCAGCGGGTGAGCGCGGCGAACGCCGGCGGGTAGAACGTCGCGGCCATCGCGAGCCCGGCGCAGAACCAGCCGGCGAAGAACAACGGCAGCGTTCGCGCGGCAGCGATCACCACCACCGCGGCCACGCCGACGACGGACCCGGCGGTCATCAGCAGCCGCGGACCTCGCCGATCGAGCACCCGCCCGACAGCGATGCCCGTCAGCGCAGAGACGAGCAGCGCGACCGACAGCGCCGCGGTGAGCGCGGCCGGCGACCAGCCGGTGTCGCGGGCGATGGCCGGGACCAGCACGGGGAAGGCGTAGAAGAGCACGCCCCAGCTGGTGATCTCGGTGAGGCACAAGACGGCCAGCACCGTTCCCAGCTTGCGCTCGGTCAACGGAGCTCGGCGAGCAGCTCCCGTACCCGCCGATCGATCTCGTCCCGGATCGGTCGGACGTCCTCGACGCCCTTGCCCGCGGGGTCCTCGAGCTGCCAGTCCAGGTACCGCTTGCCGGGGAAGATCGGGCAGGCATCCCCGCAACCCATCGTGATGACGACGTCGGCCGCCTCCACCGCGTCGGTCGTCAGCCTCTTCGGCACCTCGCGGGAGAGGTCGAGCCCGATCTCGGCCATCGCCTCCCGCACGGCGGGGTTGATGCTGTCGGCGGGCGCGGAGCCGGCCGAGCGGACGTCGACCGCACCATCTGCGTGGTGGGCCAGCAGCGCGGCGGCCATCTGGGACCGGCCGGCGTTGTGGACGCAGACGAACAGGACTTCAGGCTTGCCGGTCACGGGTGTTCTCCCTTTCGACGTGCGGGACGGGCAGGGCGGTCGCGATGATCGCGGCGAAAACGAGCCCGCACACCGCCGCGACGGCCAGCCCGGTGAACGGCCACAGCACCAGCACCCAAACCACGCCCGCAAGCGCGCCGGCCGCTTGGCGGTGCCGGGTGGTCCACATCCAGGTGCGTGTCATCGAGGGCTCCTTCCGAAGCGGCGCCGCAGCGCGAGAGAGACGTACACGAGGGCGACGAGTACCGGGACTTCGATCAGCGGGCCGACGACCCCGGCGAGCGCCTGGCCGCTCGCGGCCCCGAAGGTCGCGATGGCCACGGCGATGGCGAGTTCGAAGTTGTTGCCCGCGGCGGTGAACGCCAGCGTGGTGGTCCGCTCGTAGTTCAGCCCCACCGCTTTGCCGAGCGCGTAGGAGCCGGCCCACATCAGTCCGAAGTAGACCAGCAGCGGAACCGCGATCCGCGCGACGTCCAGCGGACGGCTGGTGATCTGGTCACCCTGCAAGGCGAAGAGGACGACGATGGTGAACAGCAGCCCGTACAGGGCGACAGGCCCGACCTTCGGCAGGAAGTCCTTCTCGTACCAGTCACGGCCCTTGGCGCGTTCGCCGACACGACGGCTCAGGTAGCCGGCGACCAAGGGGATGCCGAGGAAGATCAGCACGCTCTTGGCGATCTGCCACCCGGACACGGCGAGGTCGGCCTGCGGGAGGCCGAGCCAGCCCGGCAGGACCGAGAGGTAGAACCAGCCGAGCAGCCCGAAGGCGATCACCTGGAACACCGAGTTCAGCGCGACGAGCACGGCGGCGGCTTCGCGGTCGCCGCAGGCGAGGTCGTTCCAGATGATCACCATCGCGATGCAGCGAGCCAGGCCGACGATGATCAGCCCGGTCCGGTACTCCGGCAGGTCGGGCAGCAGCAGCCAGGCCAGGGCGAACATCAGCGCGGGGCCGACGAGCCAGTTCAGCACCAGCGAAGGCCATAGCAGCCGCCGGTCGCGGGTGACCGTGCCGAGCCGGTCGTAGCGGACCTTCGCCAGGACCGGGTACATCATCACCAGCAGCCCGAGGGCGATCGGCAAGGAGATCCCGTCGACCTGCACCGCGGACAGCGCGGTGTCCAGGCCGGGCACCCAGCGCCCGGCCAGCAGCCCGGCGACCATCGCGGCCGCGATCCAGACCGGCAGGAACTTTGTCCAGGGTGGACAGGCGCGGCGGCGCCTCGGCAACCGTCGTCACGCCGTGACTGCTTCGCTCGTGGTCGTCAGCACCGCTGACAGCCGCGCCAGCACCTCCGGGTGCACGCGGTAGTAGATCCAGGTGCCGCGCCGGTCGCCGGTGATCAGCCCGGACTCGCGCAGCACCTTCAAGTGATGAGAAATGGTCGGGCCGGTCAGGTCGAAGGCGTCGGTCAGGTCGCACACGCACGCCTCGCCACCGGCGTGGGACGCGATCAGCGAGAGCAACCGCAGCCGGACCGGGTCGGCCATCGCCTTGAACAGGTGCGACAGCTCGACCGCCTGGTCCTGCGTCAGCGGCTCCCGAGCCAGCGGCGCGCAGCAGGCGTCCATCGCGACGAGCGGCAGTTGCTTCGACATGACTCTATATTGACAGATTCACATATAGGCGGCAATCTAAGTTCAGCTGCTTAGACATTCGTCTATTTAAGGAGGTAGTGGAGATGTCACGGGTACAACTGGCCCTGCGGGTCGGGAACCTGGCGGGATCGATCGACTTCTACTCGAAGCTGTTCGGGACCGAGCCGGCGAAGCTCCGGCCGGGCTACGCGAACTTCGCGATCGAAGAGCCCGCGCTGAAACTGGTGCTCCTGGAGGGCGAGCCGGGCCAGGAGACGGTCATGGACCACCTCGGCGTCGAGGTCGAGTCGACCGACCAGGTCAACGCGGCGACCCAGCGACTGACCGGCGAAGGGCTCGAGACGCTGACCGAGGACGACACCACGTGCTGCTACGCGGTGCAGGACAAGGTGTGGGTGCACGGGCCGGGCAAGGAGCCGTGGGAGGTCTACACGGTGAAGGGCGACTCGACGACGTTCGGCACCGACAGCGCCGCGCTGGTCACCCCGGCGACGTGCTGCACACCGGACGCCGAGACCGGCGCGACAGCCAAGCCGGAGGACTGCTGCAACTGAAGCCCCTGGAGCCGGTGCGCAATCGAGGGGCGCACCGGCTCCCGCTCTTCTAGGTGCCGACGCGCGAGCTGCGGCGCTCGATCATGACGACGTCTCGCCACACACCGTGGTGCCGGCCGACGCGTTCGCGGACGCCGATCTCCCGGAACCCGGCGCGGCGGTGCAGTTCCCGGCTGGCGGTGTTCTGGGGGAACACGCCGCTCTGGATCGTCCAGATCCCCGCATTCTCGGTTGAGGCGATCAGGGCGGCCAGCAGCGCCTGCCCGACACCGCTGCCCTGTGCCTCCGGGGCGACGTAGACGCTGTGCTCGACGACCCCGGCGTACACGCACCGGGAGGACACGGCGGAGACCGCGGCCCAGCCGACAACCCGCCCGGCCGGGCCGAGGGCGACCAGCCGGTGCTCCGGAAGATGGGCGGCGTCCCATGCCTCCCGGGCAGGCGCGGTGATCTCGAAGCTCGCCTGGCCGGCGTCGAGCCCGGCCTGGTAGATCGCCAGCACCTAGTCGGCGTGATCGTCCGTCATCGCGACGACCCTGACCGGCTTGGTGGCGCGGATGATCGCGGAGTGGAGCTTGTCGCCGGCCTCATGGGTGAGCTGGACGTCGACGCCGCTGAGTCCGGCGTCGTGCAGGAGGGCCCGGTAGCGGCCAGCGGTGAGCGCACCGCCGAGGCACTCGACCGCACCGGCGCGGGCCGCGCGCTCGTCGTCGGTGAGGGTGTCGTCGGCGAGGATGTCGGTGATGCCGAGGCGGCCGCCGGGGCCGCAGGACGCAGGCGATCTCCCCGAACACGGCGGGCTTGTCGGACGACAGGGCGATGAGGCAGTTGGAGATGACGACGTCGACGGAGGCGTCCGGCAGCGGGATCTGCTCGATGGCCCCCTTGAGGAACTCGACATTGGTCACGACGGCCTGCTCGGCATGCCGGCGGGCGAGGGTGAGCATGTCGTCGGTCATGTCTAGGCCGATGGCCCGCCCGCTGGGCCCGACGCGGCGGGCGGAGAGCAGAACGTCCAGCCCGCCGCCGGAGCCGAGGTCGAGGACGGTCTCGCCGGCCTTGAGCTCGGCGACGGCGAGCGGGTTGCCGCAGCCGAGGCTGGGTCGCCGTCACCTCGACCGGAAGCTCCGCTCCGGCGTAGTGGACGGCGCCGAGCCGATCGGAGTCTCCGTCGCCAGCCAGCAGGCCTGTCCCCTCCCCAGCCAGAGCTCGCAGGGCAGCGGTGGCGTAGCGGTCATAGACGGCGTCGCGGTCGAAGTTCATGGGCGACCTCCTCGTCGATGGTCTCGGCGAACGACCGGACCCCACGACCCATGACGACGTCCGCAGCACTCGGGAAGCAGGACACGCACGCTTCATTCACGCGGTAGAGCCGAGCAGGAAGCCACGCCGCCGGCTGCACGCTGAGGGCTACTCGCGCCGAAGGGTTCATCCGCTGACGAGAACGCAGAGCAGGGCGGAGCGGCGCATGGCAGCCCGGCCGGAACGTCTGGACCACGAGGACGGCGCCGCTTATCGACTCAACGGAACACCGCGATCGCAGCCACACAAGCCTCCAACTGCAGCTAGGGCGAGGTAAACCTCAAGCACGACCGCCTCACCCTCGTGGCCACGGAATCGTCCCGAAACTAGCCAACTCCATTAACCCACCCGGCTGAGCGTCCAACTCAGTCGGACACCCAGCCGAAGCACGGGCCCGTCATCCTGCCTGGTCAAGGTCAAGCCACTTGACACCACGAACACCCAGAACGCTTTGATGAGCTTCTTGACCATGCGCTTCACGCCCTTTCTGATCTTCTTCGCCAACTTCCGGCCAGCCTTCAGACCGCCACAAAGGATGAACAGCGAGCAGAGCAGAAATGCTGCGTAGCGTGCGGGACCGGTGACGCAGCCGCCGTTGGAATCGAACCAGGCGCTAGACCCTGACCACACAGGATGACCACTATGGAGTTGATAGGACTCCATTCTACCGTCAAGCAGCCGGATCCCGCTTCGATCAGTTAAGCGCGACGAGACTGTCGACGCCCCGGCACGAACAGCTCGTCAGCGACAGAGTGTCACCGCGGGTATCGATCATCCAGCGACGACCATCCGTCCTCGATCACCTGATCCGCATCGGCATCACCACCAGAGCTCGATCGGCACATCTGCGCCGCAGTGATCACCAGGCGAACGGCTGCACCGCGGCCACCCCCTAGACAGCTCCCAGATCGACGACGCTTTTACTTCTTGACACAACTAGACCACTCTGGCGTACTCTCATGTCAAGTAGTTAGGAGGGTGGGATGCCAGACGGTGACTACTTGGCGTGGCGCGCCGGCGGTAAGTGGCGTCTTCTCGCCAACCTCGTGCGAACCGGAGCTTCGTCGACGGAGCTCGAAGACGCTCTGACTTCTGCGGTCGCCAACTCCATTCGCGCTACCGGTGGCATACCGGAGTTCGCTCGGCTCGCAGATGGTGTTCATCGAGCCGCGAACGACGGCGCCGAGGCATTCGCTGTGCCCCCTTCTGCGCCTCGCGATGGGGTCCTGCGACGGTTGCTTCACGAGGTGGCACCCACCCTGACGATCGCGATGCATCGAGACATGCAGCTCTCCTCGCCGATCACGGCCACGGAACTGCTCGCTGAGCGTTTCCTCTCGCGGGTCGCCGGCGCAGGGCTCGACCACATGCTGCCCACACTCGTTGCAGACGGCTCCTACACGATGGTCCAACTGCGTGATCTCTTCGCTCGGCTGTCCTACTCAGCGCCGATGGCCGAACTGCGTGATCGGTTCATCCGGCACCCGTCGGGAAACGGGCTTCGAACACCTAACCGCCGGACCGCGGTCAAGCCGCTCCGGGAGCTGGTCGACACGGGATTGGAAGCCTTGTGAAGACTGTGGACGTGGCACCCTCCGACACGGTGGTCCGATACTGGTCGGACACCACCCACGACGAGCACTGCATCCGCTTCGGCGACGACGCCCAGCTGGATGGTGGCGGAGTCGTGGACCTGCTGTCCCAGCACCTACCGGCCGTAGCAGCAGACCTGCTTGACTTCGCCGCCTCGGTGTACGCGATCGATCGAATGGTTCGGCGACCGAGCTACTTCGGCTACGACAACGGCGGCGATTGGGCCCGCAAGCTCAAGGCCGTGTTCCCAGTGCGGGACCCTGATCGATGGACCCAAGCCCAGAATGAAGTACATGCGTTGCTGGAGTGGCTGACAGACGATCTATGGGAGTGCACGTTTGTCCCCACCGCTGGAAGCGGGCTTCGCTCAGGCCAAAACTACCTTTTGAGCGTCTTGCCAAACGGAATCGAACCCATCCTCTTCTCAGGTGGAATGGATTCCTCCGCGGGTCTGGCAGTCCACGGTCAGACCCAACCACTGCTGCCGGTCAGCGTCGTGACCAACAATCACATGACCAAGGTGCAACGTGACGTCTTGGATCGCCTTCCCGGCATCGCGACCGAGAGTCGTCACGTCCGGTTCAGGGTCAACCTCAGTCGCCGCCTGACCGGCCCTTCCGGCCAAATCGAGCAAACGCAGCGCTCCCGCGGGCTGGTCTTCTTAGCCGCCGGCGCAGCAACCGCATTGACTTTGGGCGTAGACCGTCTCTGGTTCTGCGAGAACGGCGTCGGTGCGGTGAACCTCCCATACATCCGGTCACAGCTGGGCGCCCAAGCCACGAGGTCGGCACATCCCAGAACGACTGCCGGCATGGAAGCCCTCCTCCGCAAGCTGACCGGAACGAGATTCACGATCCACAACCCGCTCCTTCGCATGACCAAGGCCGAAGTGATATCCGCCGTGCCTTCGGAGTTCACCGCGGCGATGGCCGCTAGCGTCTCCTGCGACACCAGCTTCGCGTCCAGGGTCAAAGGACACCCCAGATGCGGTGTATGCACCTCCTGTCTACTGCGGCGCCAAGCTGTAGCTTCGTCGAGGTACCCACAGCTGGACGAGCGCCTCGTCTACCGGGAAAAGGTGAGCGCGGGCACCGAACAGCTTGTCGCCATGCTCTGGCAGGCCTCCCGCATGTCCGATGCGCTGCGATCCGATGCGCCTTGGCCCGCTCTGGCAGGCGAGTTCCCGACCATCCTGGAAGCCGCTCGATACATCCCCAACGACGCTCTGACCAGCATGTTCACCACTTACACCCGCGAATGGCCGCTGTTCATGGACTCGCTAGGTTTGCGAGTCGATGAATGGTTCGGCCAAGACGGAGACCGCACGAACGATGGGCACCACAGTGGATGAGCACCACGCTGACGAGACCTTGGCGACCCGGCTGCGCAATGCGCGGGATTCAGCCAAGCTGACGCAGGCCCAGGTGGCTGCGGAGATGGGCATGAGTCGCCCGACCCTGATCTCGATCGAAAAAGGCACCCGCCCTGTCAGCCCAACCGAGCTTGTCAAGTTTGCCGAGCTGTACGAGAAGGACGTCTCGTCGTTGCTGCGACCGGTGTCCCCACCAGCGTCGATCCGTGCCCGGTTCAGAACCGGTCTCGTGACCAGCACGAATGAGGGCGATCTTGACCAGGCCGTCGACGAACTTGAACGCTTCGCCGACAACTACCTGGACCTGCTGCGCCGCTCACAGGTCAGGTTGCCGGGCAGGCCACCCGCGACACACCCGGTCGACTACCTCGGCCCCGACCGCGCCGGCGAAGCCCTCGCGACCGAGGAACGCAACCGGTTGGGGCTCGGCGACGGTCCGCTCCAGCAGATGCGTGAAGTCTTGGAGGTGGAGGTCGGCCTCCGAGTCTTCTTCCTCGATCTGCCGTCCAAAGTCGCTGGTCTGTTCATCTACGTTGACCCCCTGGGCGGATGTGTGGGTGTCAATCGAAACCACCCCCCGCAGCGTCGCCGCTGGACCATGGCCCACGAGTACGCCCACTATCTAGCTTCGCGGGACAGGCCAGAAATCACTCGCCTCGGCCGCGGCCGCATCAACGATACGGAGCGCCTCGCCGAGTCTTTCGCAGCCAACTTCCTCATGCCCCGCAACGGCATCATCCGTCGATTCCATGAGCTGAAACAGGATAATGCGGGTAAAGCTACGCCAGCAACACTAGTTCAGTTGGCACACACCTACCGAGTTTCGGTGCAGGCGCTGTGCCTGCGACTGGAAGACCTCGACCTTATCCCCGCAGGAACATGGGACCGACTGAAGGCAAACAAGTTCCAACCTCGCGCGGCGGCGGACCTGCTAAATCTGTCACACCAGCCCGAAGGCGGGGATCCGTTACCCTACCACTACCGCACACTCGCGACCCAACTCTATCTCGATGGCGACATCACCGAGACCCAATACGCGCATTATCTGGATATGAGCATCATCGATGCTCGGAAGGAATTCCAGAACCTCACTTCCACTCGCGACGTCAGCGACGACGGCCAAGCGCAGATCGTCGACCTCCTGGACAGCGTGGAGTGACACCCCGTGCCCACTCCGCTACTACTGGATGCTTGCATCGCAATCAACCTGATCGCAACCAACCGCGCAGATAAAATCGCAAAAGTCGTTGGCGTCAGATTCACCATGGTCAGACAGGCCGCCGAGGAATGCGTACAACTCCGCGTTGATGAACGACAGATTCCAGTAGCCATGGCCGGCGGTGACCCATTCGCTGAAGTACTGACACTCGCAGAGACAGAGATCCCCCCGTATGTCCGCTTGGCGGGCGATATCGACGACGGCGAAGCCGCCACAATTGCTCTCGCCAATTCAAGATCTCTCACGATGGCGACAGATGACAGAAAGGCTCGCCGGGTCGCTGTCGAAGAAGGCCTTGATCTACCTATCGGCACAACGGACATCTTGCGAAAGTACGCCACGGTGGCGACTCTGACACCACAGGAAGTCACCTCAATGCTAAAGCGGGTTCAAAATGAAGCCAGCTACATTCCCAGGCGTTCCGACGTGAACTTCGCTTGGTGGGAGCAAAGCATCAGCTCGTGATCCGAGATGGCAACGGAAACGGAGCATTTCTGATCGAGTTGCAAGACTTACCGCAAACTACCCGGCAGGCTACCCCGGCCGCCTCGAGACCCTTTTCTGTTACTAAGACTTACCCAGCCGAGCAGCCGCTCAATCGTCTCGGCGGGCAATAAAGGCCGACCCCATTTCGCTCGGTTGCCACACTCCCTGCTCGCCAACTACCCGGTTCGTCAGCTCCACAGTGGCCAAGTACACCCAGAAGACCCAGTCGAGGTAGAACTCGTCGTAGTCTCGCTTCTGTTTCGCATCTTGGTGACGAATGTGGAAGCCATTGGCGATTTCGAAGAGCGCACCACTGTCCTTTTTTGCAAGGGCCGACGTCAACACGTTGTGCCGACGCTCTTCGAGGACAAGGGCAAGGGCGACCACCGCGGAGCGCTTCTGGTTGCGGTCCGCCCCACGCGCACGAAACAGCTCGATCGCGTGTCGTACCTGGTTTGCCGGTTCACCGTCGTCTCGCTCGATCAACTCGCGAACCAGTGTCGAGCGGGCGTCGTCGGTCGCCACGACAAGGCGCCCCACGTCGGCCCCTTCCTCGGCCAACCGGTACCCGAACTCGCTTCGGTCGAGGATCTTGTTAACCCGCCAGCGGTAGGCGACACGTCCCGGCTCGATCTCGAAGAGCTCGTTGTGCCAACCGCACTCGCCGTGGCTGTGAAGCCAACGTCGCAGGGGCCGCGCAGCCGAATCGTGCAGCAGCTCGACAATGTCGAAGAAGAGATCGTGATCTTGCATCAAGCGATGCACAGGTAGTGGCCACAGGTCGGCAATCCCCAGCTCACGCTCGATCCACCGCGCCGGCCCGTCTCCGTAAGGATCGTCGATGCAATCCTTCCCGAAGCGCTTCTCGAAGTAACCCAGTGTCTCGAGCTCTGCGACTAGGCTGACGAATTCGCGGATAGCCTTTTCCTGGGTCAGTGTTCGTGTGGTGCGTGGACCGGCTTTCGCTCGCTCCAATACGGTCGACGAGGGGGCGGGTCCTCGTTCAAGAGATCCGCGTTGACCATGAGGTCACGTAGGAACTGTTGCGCCACGGTCATATTCGGGCGTGGTGCATCCCGGACATCCCGAGGACCGGAACTTGGGCGTTCGCTGATCTCAGCGAACTCCTCGACCGGTCCACCCCTGATGCCGCGAACGAAGGCGTCGTCGAGAAGCAGCGCACAGCGATCGTTCCAGTCTTTTAGATCGCGTTGGTTGAGCAGTTTGGCGGCCTCAGATTTAAAAAGGGCTCGCGGCCACACGAGCTGGTAGTCGGCCTCGGCCAGTCGAGCACTCACCCGTCCATTATCCCTCACCAAGCCGTGACCATGCGCGGCCCAGCGAGCCGAGTGCACCGGGCTCCGTGACCCGTGACGTCGCCCAGCGCACCGCCGTGGTCGCTACCGGACTCGTCCGTCCTGACGCGCCGAGGCATTCAGCTGCGAACGCCACAGGCGACTGGCTTGGGCGAGCCACGACTACCGCACGAACGTCATCTCCCGTCATCCTGGATCACCAACAGCCATCGCCGTCTGCATTTCGGCCCGCACGGTCGCGCACAATTTCCTCGAAGCAGCAGCTCCGACACCAAGCTCACGTCGGAGGCTCTCTGCTGAGATGGGGCGCCGGTGAACGTTCCATTGGTCACGATTGAGGGCTCTCGCTCGGTCAAGCTTCGCCGGGTTGTCTGTAGCCGAAAGCTCGGTCGACGGCTCTCGGCCATTCACAGCGAAAGGGTTCCGGCTCAGGTAAGCACCCGGATGGCAAGCTGGTGCAATCGCCCTGCGGTTCCCGCGCACTGTCGACGGCGTGCAGGCTTCGAAGCAAGGCGGGACCGACCTCGGCCCACCCTATAAGCAGCAGAGGCCCAACCGCGTCGAAGCTCGCCTTACCCCACTGGCCTGCGCAGATCGGGTCGGCGAAGTTCAGAGCCAGCGTCGCGCTGCTGGCCGCCAGCAGAAGGCGGCGGGCCGGCCGAAGCACCACTTCCGGAGCACCGTTCATCGCCAGGTGCCGGGTGCCCACGAGCAGGCCGAGCACGGTCAGGTTCAGCGCCGGAGCCACCAGCGGCGCAACGTAGGCCGGAACCCCGATCCGCAGCGCCAAGGCCAAGACGTTCCCGAAGCCGAAGAGGAAGGTCAGCCCGATGACGATACTCATCATCGTGGTGACGAACCTGCTCACGCTGGCCGAGGAGCCCATCACCGCCTCCCGCGCTTCGACGAGAGGTCGAACGTGGCCTCGATGACCAGCGAGCCGGTCAGGTCAGGCTGTTCGGGCGATGATGGTCTGCGTGGTGCCCCCGACGGGCCTCGACCCCGCAGCTTCGCCTTCGCTGGGCGCCGATAGACGGGGCGCAGAATCTGCATGCAGGCCGCCAGCCGGACAAGTGCAGCCGACGCGCCGTCAGCGCGCCACAGGCATCAGCGGACTGTATCGGCGCGTGAGGTGGGCGCCCGGCCGGGCTTGCCGCGGCGTGCAGCCCACGCCCGCCACCGTCGGAGACAGCCGCCAGCTGGCCCAACAGCTACGCCACGCGGCCGACCAGGCCGCCATGTTTGGGCGACCGTCAAGATAGACACTAAATCGCCCCTACCCATGGGTAGCAAAAAAGCCCAGGTCGTTGACCTGGGCTTTGCTCCCCCGCTTGGACTCGAACCAAGAACCCTCCGGTTAACAGCCGAATGCTCTGCCAGTTGAGCTACAGGGGAATGTTGCTCACTTCCGGTGCCGGTCTCTCCGACCGACAAGAGAAACCTTAGCCCATGCCCCCGGCCCCCTTCACACCACCCCCCACTTGGCGCAACCGCCACCAGCGGGGCGGTTTTCCTGGACAATGGACAGTCGGACGACCTAACGACGGAAGGCGTGGACGCGGATGAAGAAGTTCCTGCTGGGGGCGGGCCTGGGGTACGTACTGGGCGCCAAGGCAGGCCGGGGGCGGTACGAGCAGCTCGTGCGCACCTACCGCCGGGTCGTCGATCACCCCATGGTGCAGGGGGCCGCCGGGGTGGCGCGGGCGAAGATCGGGGAGAAGCTCAAGCGCTGACGCGGGCCACGAAGAACACGCGGCGGAACTCGAACCACGTGGTGCCGTCGGGGCGGGGTGGGTACGCCTTGCGCAGTAGCGGTGCCAGCTCGGCTCGGAACTGCTCCCACTCCGCGTCCGGTAGCGCTGCGCGGATCGGGCGCAACGCCGTTCCCGTGATCCACTCCAGCACCGGTGACGACCCGTGCAGGGGCTGCACGTACGTCGTCTCCCAGGCGTCGGCCGTGCAGCCCGCGTCGGCCAGGAGGTTGGCGTACTCGAGCGGGGCCGACACCGCGTCGTCCTCGCGCAACACCACCTCGGCCAAGCGGGACGCCCACTCCGGGGACGCCGCCAGTTCGCGCGTCAGCACGTGCGAGGGCGCGTTGAAGTTGCCCGGCACCTGCACCGCCAACCAGGCCCCCGAAGGCAGCGCGGCCGCCCAGCTGCGCAGCAGGACGTCGTGGTCCGGGACCCATTGCAGGACGGCGTTCGACACCACCACGTCGGTGTCCGGGGCCGGTGTCCAGTCGCGGACGTCGAGCACCGCCGCGTCGAGGCCGCACTCCCGGGCTGCCGTCACCATTTCGGGTGAACTGTCACTGCACTCCAGGACCGCGGACGGCCACCGAGAGCGCAGCGAGACGGTCAGGTTGCCCGGGCCGCAGCCGAGGTCGACGACGCGCCGCGGGGACGAAGCTCCGATGCGCGAGACCAGGTCGTGGAACGGCCGCGCCCGCAGGTCGGCGTAGTCGAGGTACTTGTCCGGATCCCACACGGCCGCCTCCCAGGTAACAGTACGCCTGTACTGAGTACGAGCGTACTGCTACTCCGCCGGGTTGACCAGCTTCTCCGCGACCTGCTCGGCGATGGCTTCGACCAGCGTGCCATCGGTGCCCGGATCCGGCCGGACCTGCAGGACCGTGCCGTCGCGGCCCGGCACCTTGCGCTGGACGAACCACGCTCCGCCGGCGCCGATCTCCTGCCGGTGCCGCGAGCGGATCGAGCCCTCGACGCGCTGGTACGCCTCGCGCGGCACCTTGCCCGGCGACGGCAGCCGGAACCGCACCGGCGGCAGGTCGGCGAGCACGACCGCCGACCCCGCGTCACCCACTTCCGCCGACTCCGTCAGCGTGAAGACGCCGTCCGCCCAGGCCGCCTTGCCGATCAGGTGCCAGCCAACGCGGCGGGCGCCGTCCTCGGAGGGGATCCACAGGCCCAGGGCCGTCACGACCAGGTGCCCGCCGCCCTCGACCGGGGCGCTGTCGACGACCTCTTCGCCCGGGGAAAGGGTGCCGGTGAACCCGTCGGGCGTGCGGTCGCCCAGCAACCGGCGCAGGAAACCCATCTCAGCTCCACGCGCCGGCGGCGGCCTGCTCGCCCAGCGACTTCCTGTACTGCTCCAGCGCGACCAGGTCACCGAACAACGCGCGGTAGTCGTCCGGCGCCTCCACCGGCGACAGCCGCTGCAGCTTGCCCTTGATCTCCGCGATCTGCCGCCCGACCAGGCCCTCCTGCAGCCGCGCGAGGATCGAGGAGATGTACCGGGAGTCGACCTCGTCCTTGGCCTGCAACGGTTCCACGGCCAGCTCCGAGAGCACCCGGCGGACCGTCCCTTCCGGACAGTGCGGGGCCGCCGCGTCCAGCAGTGCCGGGCCGGTCAGGCCCGAACCCGCGCCGCCGGCCTTCAGCACGGCGTCGTGGACGGCCACGTACACCGGGTGGGTGAACGCCTCCAGCGGCAGCGCGTCGTACTCCGGCCCGGCGATCGCGGGCTGCTGCAGCGCCGCCTTCAGCGCCTCGCGCTGCACGGCGAACCGCGGGTCCTTCGGGGCCGGGCGGGCCACGTCCTGCGCGGGCGCGGCCGGCGCGGCCTGCTGGGCGCGCGCGGGCTGCCGCAGCGGTGCTCCGCCGCGCTTGTCGGTCGCCCCCGCGGAGCCGCGGACGCGGTTGACGACCTGCGCCACGTCCTGCCAGCCCACCCACCAGGCGAGCTTCGACGCGTAGCCGTCGCGGGCCGCGCGATCCTTGATCGACGCCACCATCGGCACGGTCTTCTGCAGCGCCGCGACCTGGCCGTCGACCGAGTCGAGGTCGTAGTTCTTGAGGGTGCTGCGGATGACGAACTCGAACAGCGGGGTCCTCCGCGCGACCAGGTCCTTCACCGCGCTGTCGCCCTTGGCCAGGCGCAGCTCGCAGGGGTCCATGCCGTCGGGCGCCACCGCGATGTACGTCTGGCCGGCGAACGTCTGGTCGCCTTCGAAGGCCTTCAACGCGGCCTTCTGGCCCGCTTCGTCGCCGTCGAAGGTGAAGATGACTTCGCCGCGGAAGGCGTCGTCGTCCATCATCAGCCGGCGAAGCACCTTCATGTGGTCCTCGCCGAACGCCGTGCCCGACGACGCGACCGCCGTCGGCACGCCCGAGGCGTGCATCGCCATCACGTCGGTGTAGCCCTCGACCACGACCACCTGGTGCCGCTTCGCGATCTCGCGCTTGGCCAGGTCGAGACCGAACATGACCTGCGACTTCTTGTAGATCGGCGACTCGGCGGTGTTGAGGTACTTCGCCGAGATGCGGTCGTCTTCGAACAGCCGCCGCGCGCCGAAGCCGACGACGTCGTTGCCGACGTCGCGGATCGGCCAGACCAGCCGCCGGTGGAACCGGTCCATCGGGCCGCGCTGGCCCTCCTTGGACAGCCCGGCGGTGAGCAGCTCCTTGACCTCGAACCCGCGGTTGAGCAGGAACTTCGTCAGCTTGTCCCAGCCGCCGGGTGCGTACCCGCAGCCGAAGGTCTTGGCCATGGCGGCGTCGAACCCGCGCTCGGACAGGAAGTCCCGCGCCGGGCGCGCCTCGTCGGTGACCAGCTGCTCGGCGTAGAACTCCTGGGCCAGCCGGTGGGCCTCGACCAGCCGCGTGCGGCTGCCGCGGTCGCGCTGGATCGTCGCGCCGCCGCCCTCGTAGGTGAGCCGGATGCCGACCCGGTCGGCCAGCCGCTCGACGGCCTCCACGAACGAGATCAGGTCGATCTTCTGGATGAACTTGATGACGTCGCCGCCCTCGCCGCAGCCGAAGCAGTGGAAGGTGCCGTGCGTCGGGCGGACGTTGAACGACGGGGTCTTCTCGTTGTGGAACGGGCAGAGGCCCTTCAGGCTGCCCCCACCGGCGCGGCGCAGCGCCACGTACTCCCCGACGACCTCGTCGATCCGGTTCCGCTCGCGCACCTCCGCGATGTCGCTCTCCCGAATCCGTCCTGCCACGTCACCCACTCTAGCTTTGCCGGTTGCGGCACACTCGGGGCATGGCCACCACGCCCACCGCCCAGGACGCGCTCGCCGCGGAGTTCGCCGCGCACCGGAGTCACCTCGTCGGGGTGGCCTACCGGCTGACCGGCACCCGCGCCGACGCCGAGGACGCCGTCCAGGAGTCCTGGCTTCGGCTGGCCGGCCTGGACGACGCCGGCCGCGCGGCCATCCGCGACCTGCGGGGCTGGCTGACCACGGTGGTCGGCCGGATCTGCCTCGACCGGCTCAAGTCCGCCGCCGCGCGACGCGAGAAGTACGTCGGCAACTGGCTGCCGGAGCCGGTCGTGACGCCGTTCGGGCGGCCGGTGAGCGAGGACCCCCTGGACGTGGCGGTGCGCGACGACGGGCTGCGGATGGCCGCGCTGGTCGTGCTCGACAAGCTGACCCCGGAGCAGCGGGTCGCGTTCGTGCTGCACGACGCCTTCTCGGTGCCGTTCGCCGAGATCGCGGACGCGCTCGGCGTCTCGGTCGAGGCCACGCGCCAGCACGCGTCCCGTGGCCGCAAGGCCCTCTCCGACGCGGACCCGGCGCCGCGCGTGCCGCTGGACGACCAGGCGAAGCTCCTCGAGAAGTTCGTCGTCGCCCTGCAGCAGGGCGACATCCGGGCGATGACCGAGTTGCTCGCGCCCGACGTCGTGCTCATCGGCGACTCGAACGGCAAGGGCCGGACCACGCGCCAGCTCATCGTCGGCGCGGACAAGATCGCCCGGTTCTTCGTCGGCCTCACGCGGAAGTACGCACCCGGGATCCTCACCGCCGGCACACCGGTGCTGGTCAACGGCGACCTGGGCGTGCACCTCGCGCCGCAGCCGGGCCAGGACGGCTTCTTCGACCTCGACGAGCACGTCCAAGCGGTCAGCATCCGCGACGGGAAGATCGTGGCGATCTACGACATGGTCAACCCGGACAAGCTGACCCGGATCACGCGTCCCGGCGCTTGACCTTCGCGATCCCGGCGGCCAGCAGCACGAGCGCGAAGGCCCCGAAGTAGGCCAGGGCCCAGCCCGGGCTCAGCGGCGAGTCGGACAGGACGGTGGCGTTGCCGCCGTCACGCCCCGCGTTCGCCTCGCCGTGGCCGCTGAGGAACTTCGTGACTGCGTTCAGCGGGAGCCACCGGTGGATCTCCTGCCCGGCGCGCGGGATCAGCTGGACGACGTTCTCCGCCATCAGCGGGTAGCCGACGAGCAGCGCGACCGCGCCGGCGGTGTGCCGCAGGAGCAGGCCCACGGCGACCCCGCAGACGGCCCCCAGCGCGAACACCGGGCCGGTCCCGGCGACGATCCGCCAGTCGGCGGCGCTGTCGAGGGCCAGGTCGGCGTCCGGCGCGAGGACCCGGGCCACCAGCCAGGCCGCGAAGGCCCCGGCTTCGCCGAGCAGGAACGCGTAGCAGGCGACGAGCGCGGCCTTGGCCAGCAGCACCGGCGTCCGGCTCGGCACGGCCTGGAAGGTGCCGTGGATGGTGCCGGAGTGGTACTCGCCGGTCACCGCGAGCGCCGCCAGCACGAGCACGGCCACCAGCGCGAGCTGGTGGCCGAACTGCGTGCTCGCGACGGTGGGCGGCAGCTGCGATTCGGACGCGCCGAGCGCGGTGATCGCGGCCGGGAAGGCCAGCGCGGCCAGGGCGAAGACGCCGCACACCCAGGGCGTGGTGAGGCTGAAGAGCTTGATCCGTTCACTGGCGACGAGGTGCATGCGCAGAACGGTCCCGCGGCGGACCCCGGCGGCGCGTCCCACCGGGGACCGAACTCCCGCCTCCCCCCGTGGTCGGGTGGTCGTGAGTGGTAAGGAGTGTTCTAACTCGCCTTACCACTCACGAGCGACTACGGGAGCGGGACCCGGCAGGCGTCGCCGGAGGTGAAACCCTGGTCGACGATGCCGAGCGCGCTGTTCATCCGGGCCCGGGAGTTCTCCAGCGCGATCTGGTAGGTCAGCTCGAGGACGCCGTCGCGGCCGAACTCGCGCTCCAGTTCGGCGACCTGCTCGTCGGTCACGGTGACCCCCGCGCCGGACATCGCGTCGGCGTAGGCGATCGCGAGCCGCTCCTGGTGGCTGAACGCCGGCGAAGTCGCGTAGTCGTCGATCCGCTTGAGCCGTTCGATGTCCAGGCCGTCGTGCTTCTGCAGCATGGTGCCGAAGTCGACGCACCACGAGCAGCCGATCCGCGTCGCGACCCGGTAGACGGCGAGCTCCCGGACGCCGGCCGGGAGCTTCTTCGACGCGCGTTCCACGAGCAGTTCGTGCGCGATGTTCGCCCGGAGCAGGCCCGGGTGGTGCGCGACGACGGTCATCGGCTCCGGCACGGCGCCGTACCGGCGGCCGGCGATCCGGTAGAACAGCTTGACGACCGGCCCGGCTTCCGTGGTCGTCTTCGCGGTGATGCGCGGCATGGCGGTCTCCTTCGTCTCGGTGCTACGGCCTGGACGAGGCGGGGTCCGCGGACGTGACAACCGGCGCCGTGAGCCACGCCACCAGCATCGTCGCGGCCGCCGCCGCGAACACGACGGCGAGGCCCGGCGCGGCGAGCGCGCCGGTGGTGGCCAGCGCGAGCCAGCCGAACACCGCGGCCCCGGCGAGGCCGCCGGCCTGCCGGGCGAAGGTCAGGGACCCCAGCGTGACGCCCATCAGCTCACGCTTCGCGCGAGTCTGACCCAGGACGGTGTACGCGGACGTACAGACCGCGAAAGCCGCACCGATCGCGAAGAGCCCCGGCACGAGAAGCCAGGGCGTGCCGCCCCGCGCGGCCGCGACGGTGATCGCGGCGAGCCCGCCCGTGCCGAGCAGGCAGCCGAACCGGCCCCACGCCGTCATCTCCGGGTGTTTCCGGGCGAGTGCGGCGAAGGACGCGGACAGCCCGAGCTGCCCGGCGGCCATGGCGACGAGCAGCGCGCCGGTGCCGGCGGCGTTCGTGCGCAGGGCCGCGACCAGCGCGACGTAGGTGAAGGTGCCGTAGAGCGCGGCGCCCGCCAGGCCGTTGACGATCACCGCACGCGCCAAGACGGCGTCGGCGACGACCTCCGGCGAGATCAGCGGGCTCGGCACGCGGCGCTGCCGGCGCACGAACAGGAAGCCGGTGAGCGCGGCCGCGGCGACCAGCACCGGTGTCCACAGTGGACTGCGGGCGGCGAACGTCCCGAGGGCGACGACCGCCGACCCCGCGACCACCAGCAGGACGCCGCTCCCGGCGTCGAACTTCTCCGCCGTGCGCCGGGGTTTCGCGGGCAGCCCGCGCAGCCCGAGCACCAGCGCGGGCACGCACAGGGGCAGGTTGACCAGGAAGATCCACCGCCAGCCGGGGCCCGCCGCGAGCAGTCCGCCCAGCGGCGGCCCGCCGAGGGTCGCGGCCGCGAAGACGGCCGTCTGCCAGCCCTGGCGGCGCAGCAGCTCGTCACGGTCGAACAGCTCCCCGAGCGCGCTCATCGCCGTGACGATCAGGCCGCTGCCGCCGAGCCCCTGCAGGGCGCGCGCGGCGATCAACACCCCGACGTCGGGCGCGGCGGCGCACCACGCGGAGGCGGCGGCGAACACGAGGACCGACGCGGCGAAGGACGCCCGGCGGCCGTAGAGGTCGCCGAGCCTGCCGTGCAGGGGCGTGGCGACGGTGAGCGTCAGCAGGCCGGCGGCGGTGACCGCGACCAGCCCGGTGCGGGCGTGCAGGTCGGCGCCGATCGACGGCAGCGCCGCAGTGAGGACCAGGCCGTCGAGCTGGGCCATGGCCATCCCGAGCAGCAGACCGGCGTAGGCGAGGTTCCGAGATGCGTGCATAAAGCACACATTATAGTGTGTCTTATGCACGCATCAAGGGACGGCGGGCCGGCGCTCTTCCGCCTGGTCCGGCACTGGGCGCGCCAGTGGGGGCCGGACGTCGTCGAGCGCTTCGCCGCCGGCGCCCCGCCGGCGTGGACCGTGCCGAACCTCTTCGTCATCCAGGCGATCGACGGCGCCACCGGCGACGAGGTGACGGTCGCGGACGTCGCCCGCCAGCTGGGCATCGACCGGTCGGTGGCCAGCCGGATGGCCGCCGAAGCCACCCGAGACGGCTTCGTCGTGCGCTCGACGTCGACCCGCGACGCGCGCCGGGCGGTACTGACCCTCACCGAGGCGGCGAAGGAGTTCCTCGACGCTTCGCGGGCCCACCAGCGCCAGGCGTTCGAAGGGCTGGTGGGCCACTGGCCGGCGGAGGACCGCGAACGGTTCGCCGGCTACCTGAGCCGGCTCGCGGACGAGGTCCTCGGTTAGGCCAGGATTTCGTTCAGCGCTTCCCAGGCGTGCCACGCCCGCGTGACGCCGAACTGGGCGTTGAACCGCAGCGCCGCACGCACGTCCTCCGGTGACGCGCCGCCCCGCAGCGCGCGCCCGACGTGGATGCGGAACGTGTCGGCCAGCGTCTGGTAGTGGACGTCGACGCTGAGGCTGACCAGGCCGCGCTCGCGTTCGGTGAGCGTGCCCGGCCCGTGTCCGGCGCGCATCCGCGACTGCAGGTCGAAGTAGCCGGCGAAGTGCGGGTCCAGGTCGGCCAGCCGGGCCCGGACCGCATCGGGCAGCGGGCTGGGCGCGGCGTCGGGGCCGGTCGAGAGCAGCTCGGCGGCCAGCGGTTCGGCGATCGGACGGGGCAGCCCGAGCTGCACCTCCAGTTCGGCGAGCCGCTCGACGCCGGCGGCCGCCGCGGGGTAACCGCAGTCGTAGGAGACGAACCGCAGCAGCTCCCGGACGTCCGCGGTGGACACCCCGACGGCCAGGCCGGCCCGCACGTGCGCGGCGAACGCCAGGCCCAGGCTCGCCTGGCAGACGTCGGCCGTGACGCACAGGAACGTCTTCTCGCGGTCGGTCAGTTCCGGGATCGCCCGGACGTGCTTCGCGGTGGCTCCGACCATCTGGGCGAACACCGGGTCGAGGGCGGCGAGGGCGTCGAGGCTTGCGGGGGTTTCGGTGGTGGTCACGTGCGTGCTCCCTTGTGAACATCCGTAGCGCTACACCTGTAGTGCAAATGACGCTACACCTGTAGCGCAATGGCTGTCCAGCTACACTGGGCACCGATGGAAGAGACCAGACGCCGGCGCAACGCCCGCGGCCAAGGCGAGCTGCTGCGTGAAGAGATCGTCACGGCCGCCGTGCGGATGCTCGACGAGCTCGCCGACGACGAGGCGTTGTCCCTGCGGGCCGTCGCCCGTGAAGTGTCGATCGCGGCGACTTCGGTCTACCTGCACTTCCCGGACCGGGACGCGCTCGTCCTGGCCGCGATGCAGCGCTGCCACGAAGAACTCGTCGGCACCGGCGACGCGGCGGCCGAGGCGGCCCCGGACCCGGCGGCCGCGCTGCGCGCCCGGATCCTGGCGCAGGCCGCGTGGGCGCGCGAACACCCGGGGCTCTACAAGGTGCTGCACGAGAGCACGGTCCACCGGCGGCACGGGATGCCGTTCAAGGAGGTCATGGTCGCCCGCACGACCGAGGCGGTCCGGCGGTGCATGGACGCGGGGCTGGCCCCGGCGGACGACGCCGTGACCGTCGCCATCGACCTGCGGACGGCCGTCAACGGCATGCTGGCCCAGCGCATCAACGAGCCCGACCTGCCGTGGCCGCCGGCGGTCGATCAGCTCGACCGGTTCCTGGTCAAGCTGGTCGGCCTGCGGCTCTAGACTTGTGCCCCGGGCCGGAGTCGGCTTGGGTGGGCCGGTATGAACCCGGGTTTCCCGACGGTCGTCCCGCGGATCGTGGTCACCGACCTCGTCGCCGCCGTCGCGTTCCTGCGCACGGTCTTCGGCGCGACCGGCGAGGTCGAAAGCGGACGGCCGGCCGAGCTGCGCATCGGCGACTCACTGGTCATGGTGTCGGCCGAAGGCGAGCGCGCGCTGTTCCCGGCGTTCCTGCACGTCTACGTGGCCGACGCGGACGCCACGTACCGCCGCGCGCTCGACTGCGGCGCGACCAGCCTGGAGGAGCCGGCGAAGATGCCCTACGGCGACCGGCGCGCGATGGTCCGCGACCCGTTCGGCAACGTCTTCCAGATCGCCCAGCGCGGCCGCTGACCCCGCGGATCAGCCGTCGAGGAGGGCGAGCACGCGCGCGACGGCCGCTTCGGCGTCCGGCACCGGAACGGCTGCGCGGTCCGGCCCCCGCACTTCGAACCCCCCACGGGCCGGAGCAACCCAGACGCCGAGGGCCGGGCCACGGCCGGGCGTCCGGCGGAAGCCGAGCATGGCGTGGCTGGTGAACGGGAACAGCGCCCGCAGCCGCGGTTCGTCCACCGCCAGCTCGATGAACCGGCTCAGCGGCCTCAGCTGGGGCACCTCGTCGCGGCGGGCGTGGAACTGCCGCCACGTGAAGTCGATGCCTTCGCCCCGTTCGCATGCCTGCGCCCACGCCCCGAACTCGGCGAACGGCCAGCCTGCGCTCATCGCGGCCGTCGTCGCGCCCGCGGCCCAGTCACGAGCGGCCTGCGCGGCGGCGGCGAGGTCGGCGGTGCGGCCGGACGCCACGTGCGCGCCCCGCAGCCAGAACTGCAGGAGGAACACGCGCTCGGCGCTGCCGAGGCTGACGTCGACGGACCGCTCGGGGCTGCGCAGGACCACGTTGCGGCCCGGCCACGACTCCAGCTCCTCGAGCGGGACGTCCGGGCCGAGCAGGCTCCGGAACACCGCGAGAAGCGTGCCCTCGGCGTCGATTTCGGGGTACCAGCCGGTTTCCACCCCGCCCAGCCTAACCGGCGCTACTCCCCCGTGCTGCCGTCGATCGACTCGCGGATCAGGTCCGCGTGGCCGTTGTGGCGGCCGTACTCCTCGACCAGGTGGACCAGGATCCAGCGCAGGCTCGGCCGGCTGCCGTCCCGTCGCGGGCGCTGGGCGCGCTGGGAGAGGTCACCGTTCGCCAAGGCCTGGGCGAGGCGTTCGCGGGACCGGGCGACCGCGTCCTCCCAGAGCCGCGCGAGCTGCTCCGGGGTGTCGTCCGCCGCGGATTCCCAGTCCCAGTCGGGCGTCGCCGTCCAGTCGACCGCGTCGAACGGGGCCGACCGGTCGTGGCCCGACAGCACGTGGGAGAACCAGTGGTCCTCCACGTACGCCAGGTGCTTGAGCAGCCCGCCGAGCGTCAGGGACGACGGCGGGACCGTCGCACGCAGGGCCGCCGCGTCCAATCCGGCGCACTTCCAGGCCAGCGTCGCGCGGTGGAAGTCGAGGAAGCCCAGCAGCGTGGCGGTTTCGTCGCCGTCGAGGGGCGGTTCGGGCCGGTTCGGTTCGTCCACAGTGGTCACGCCGTCATCGGGCGGACGTCCCAGATCCACACCCCGCCGACGAACTCCGCCGGCTTGCGCAGCAACAGCTCCACAGTGGACTTGAGGGCTTCCTGGTTCTGCCGCGGCCCGACCACGAGCACGTCGGCGTTCCAGTACCGCAGGTCCGCGAGCGCCTGGGTGCGGTCCCCTTCGGTGACCTCCGCCGCCTGGCCGGTGCGCTCGACCTGCGCGAACAGGTCCGACGTCGGCCGCGGGACGGCGCCGTACCGGCCGCTGCGGTCCGTCGCCGACGTGGGACCGACGAAGTAGCCCTCCGGCATCGGGTAGCCGAGGCCCGCGTCGACCTGCCAGTGCAGCGGCTCGGCTTCGCCGGTGCTCGGCAGCGGCACGGGCACCAGCGAACCGCCGGGAGCGACGTACTGGCGCCAGATCCCGTCGGCGAAGAACGGCGGCGACAGCGGACGCTGGTGCGTCACCAGTTCCGTCGGCGCGATCGGCAGCAGCACCGCGACGACCGCGCCGATCCAGACCATCCGCAGCGGGAACGCGGGTTTGCCGTCGAGCGGCGCCGGCTGCTCGGCCGCCGCCGTCCAGACGCGGTGCGTCGCGATCGCCAGGAGCGCGCCGACCACCGGGATGCAGCCCATCGCGAGCCGGGACTCCAGCAGCGAATCCAGCAGCGGCAGCTGGCCCAGCCACTTCCACGGGCCGGCGATACCGGTGTCGTCGTGGGCCACGGTGATCTCGACGCCGAGGGAAAGCACGGCCATCACGTACATCGTGATCGCGAGCGCCCGCGACACGACGTCGCGCCACAGCCAGATCGTCAGCACGATCATCAGGACGATCAACGGCCAGCCGAAGAAGGCGTTCTCCTCGGTGCGGTTCATCGACACGTCCGCGGCCGCCTCCGGCGCGCCGGCGATCGACTGCGTCGCGAAGCGCGTGAACGCCGCCGTGTCGTTGCCGGCCGGGCCGTGCAGCAGGGAGTGGAAGCTCTGCGGGCCGAAGAACTGCCAGTACAACGGGAATCCGGCGATCAGCAGCGCGACGACGGCACCGGCACCGATGCCCTTGGCCAGCGGCGCGAGCATTCCGCGGATCTCCCCGCGGTGCGGGATCAGGTAGGCGATCGCGAAGACGACGAACGTCAGCGCGAAGATCATCAGCGGCTCTTCGCCGAGCAGGATCTGCCACGCGACGAGCAGCCCGAGGTAGATGCCGTTGCGCACCGGGCGTTCGCCGTGGGCGACCTGGATCGTCTTGAGCGCGATGAACGGCAGCACGAAGAGCACGACGAAGTTCGGGTGCGCGTTGCCGTGCGAGATCATCGGCGGCGCGAAACCGCAGAACGCGCCGCCGATCGCCGCCGCCGTGCGGTTCGGCACCAGGTGGCGCGAGAACACCCAGTACCAGCCGGTCGCGGTGCCCGCGAGGCCGGCGGTGAGCACGATCGCCCAGGTCAGCGTTGCGCCGAAGGTGAGCGTGATCGGCGCGAGGGGGATGTTCAGGCCGAACATCGCCGCGTTCGCCGCCATGTTGACGCCGAGCGGGTAGTTCTGGAGGTCCGTGGTGAACGGGTTCTGGAAGTGCAGGACGGCCTTCGCGACGACCGTCGAGTACCACTCCCACTGGCTCTGGTCGGCCGCGCCGTTCCAGAGGTAGCCGCGCTTGAGGTCGAACCACAGGCCGTTGTAGAGCAGGATCGTGAAGAGCAGGAACCCGCCGGTGATCGCGGAGTCCTGCCACGCCCAGCGCTTCGGGCCTTCGGTGCGTTCGGGAGCGGGCGGGACCAGCTCGGGAACGGCTTCGGACTTCAGGCTCACGGTTCGACCACCCTGGCGAGGAAGTAGAGCGCCCCGGTGCCGGCGTGCCGGACCAGCAGCAGGAACGGCCGGTCGACCGTGACGGCGACCGGTTCGTCGATCATCATCGAGGTGAGGCGCATGGTCAGCGCGGTGGCCGCGGCCCCCTCGAAACCCTGTTCGTCGACGCGCAGCACGGCCTGGTGCAGCACCTCGGACACGGTGAGCCGCGGATCCGGCGAGAGGCCGCCCAGATCGGCGTCGTCGGTGAACACCGTGCGGACGCCGAGCCCGCGCAGCACGCCGGTCAGCGAGCTGGGGACGTCGAGCGAAACCTTGGGCAGCGCGAGCTCGACCGGCTTGAAGGCGAGGCTTTCGAGCAGGCTCGTCAGCGACGGCTGGTCGAGCCCGGCCTCCGCCTCGGCGAGGTCGCCGTCGGGCAGCAGGACGACGGCCTGCAGGCCCCCGGCCGCCGCGAGCTGCACCGCCTGCCAGCCGCCGGCGTGCGCGTAGCCGACGCGCTCGCTCAGCCACATGGTCGGGACGTCCCGGTCGCCGGAGGGCGCGTGGAACGGCGCGTCGCTGGTGTTGGCCTCGCGGAAGGGCAGCTTCCAGGCGGCTTTCAGGTACAGGGCGTTGACCAGCACGGCGGCGACGTCGGAGTCGATCGAGCCGGGCGGCAGCAGCTGCGGGATCAGCCCGTGCGTGGTGCGGCCGACGTCGTCGTTGATGAGCGCGCGAGCGGCTTCGGGCTCCTTCTCGAAGGGCGCGCTCGCGACGGCGGCCCCGGGCCACGCGGCGAGTTCGGTCTTGAACGAGTCCTCGAGCGGGAGGCGGTCGTCGGCCCACAGCGTGTTCGCGACGGCCAGCTCGGCGTCGTCTTCGCTCGGCTGGGCGGCGTCCCGCAGCAGGACGGTCTGCTCGTCGGGGTCGCCGACCAGGGCGACCAGCTCGTCGCGCGTGCGCCCCCTCGCCGCGCGCGCGGCGAGGGTCAGGGCGCTGGCCACGGAGTACGGCGAAAAGCAGGTGTTCCCGCCCCCGGCACCGAGGGCCGAGTGGACGTCGAGAGCGAACCGGAGGTGGCTGTCCGTGGCCATGCGGGCGAGAGTACCGGAACGGGACACCCCACCGGCCGCCCGCGCGCAACTCCGCCCGAGGATGACAAATCGCCCGCGAAAGTTTCGCCCATCGGCCGTGCGCCAACAGGCATCACGCGTGCTCCATTAGGCATCACGCGTGACTGAGCAGGCATCACCCCCGATGCCCCTCCAATCACGCGTGATGCCCGTGTGATCACGGGTGATGCCCGGGCGGTCACGGGTCAGCGGTGGTGGCGGGTGACGTGCCAGCTGTGCCAGGCGTGGGCCTGGGCGTCGGTGAGGGAGGCGACCTGGTCGACCACCACGCGCAGCAGGGCCGCGTCGTCGGCCGCCGCGTTCCAGGCCGGGACGAACAGCGGGTCGAGGGACTCCGGTGCGCGCTGGGCCAGGGCGTGGACCAGCTCGATCAACAGCTCGCGCTGGCCCTCCTGCATCGCCAGCCGGCGGCGGTCGCTCATCACGTACCGCAGGGCCAGCGCCTTCAGCAGGGCCACCTCGGCCGCCACCTGCTCCGGGACGCACAGCCGGGCCCGGTAGCGGCCGAGCGGGCCCTCGCCGAACTCCGCGCGCGTTCCGGTGACCGCCGCCGTCGTGAAACGGCCGACCAGCTCGCTCGTCAGCCGTTTCAACGCGACCTGGGCGCCCGGCGAACCGTCCGGCTCCGCCGGGACGAGCGCCGCCACCACCGGCAGCGCCAGCAGTTCCGCGGCCGCATCCTCCAAAGTGGACACCGACTGGGCGGAGAAGTGCTTGGCGGCGGCCTCGGCGACGGCCGCGCGCTCGTCCGGGTGGGCGAGCACGCGCAGCTTGATCCGGCCCGCCAGCACCCCGTCCTCGACGTCGTGCACCGAGTACGCCACGTCGTCGGCCCAGTCCATGATCTGGGCCTCCAGGCACGTCCGCTCCGGCGGCGCCCCCGAACGGACCCACTCGAACACCGGGACGTCGTCGGCGTAGACGCCGTACTTCACCTGACCCGGTTTGCGCGGCCACGGGTACTTCGTGGTCGCGTCCAGGCAGGCGCGGGTCAGGTTGAGCCCCACCGGATCACCTTCGGCGGAGAGCAGCTTGGGCTCCAGCCGGGTGAGGATGCGCAACGTCTGCGCGTTGCCCTCGAACCCGCCGCACGCGGTGGCCACCTCGTCGAGCGCGCGCTCGCCGTTGTGCCCGAACGGCGGGTGCCCGATGTCGTGCGCCAGCCCCGCGGTGTCCACCAGGTCCGGGTCCGCGCCCAGCTCGTCGGCGATGCCGCGGCCGATCTGCGCGACCTCCAGCGAGTGCGTCAGCCGGGTGCGCGGGACGCCGGTGACCTCGGCGCCCTCCCCCGGGCCGACCACCTGGGTCTTGCCGGCGAGCCGCCGCAGCGCCGCGGAGTGCAGCACCCGCGCCCGGTCGCGGGAGAAGGCGCTGCGCCCGTCCGCCCGCGCGCCGGGCAGCGCGGCGCCCTTGGCCGGCTCCGGCAGCAGGCGGGCGGTGTCGTGCTCGGTGTAGTCCACGTGACCAGCCTAAACGGCCCCACCGACATTCTTCGGGAGTCCGGGTGGCGGAGCCCCGGACGTCACCGGCAAGAAGGTCAGCCGAGGAACGTGGCGAACAGGTCGTCCGCCGGGGTCTTCGTCAGCCGGTAGTACAGCAGCGCGCCGGTCTCGCGGACGATGTACCGCACCTGGGTGACGCGCTCCTGGACGATCGGCCCGCTGTGCGTCGGCGCAGTCCACGCCTCCAGCCCCAGGTCGCCGGCCATGGTCCGGGCGCGGAAGGAGTGCCACGGGTCGCTGACCAGCACCGCCGTCCGCCAGCCGCGGGCTTCCACCTGCTGGGCGACCGCGCGCAGGCTCCGCAGCGTGTCGCTGCCTTCGCCGACCGCGAGCGTCGCCGACGCCGGCACGCCGCGCCGGGTCAGCCAGAGCTGGCCGGCCCGGGCCTCGGTGAAGTTGTCCTCGGCCTTCTTGCCGCCCGCGGTGACGATCGTCTTCGCGACCCCGGCGTCGTAGAGCTGCTTCGCCTTCACCAGCCGGGCGGCGTAGATGTCCGACGGCTTGCCGTTGTACTGGGCCGCGCCCAGCACCACGATGACGTCCGCCGGACGCCGGTCGTTCTCGCGGGCGACCTCCCACACGCGGAACGCCGTGCCGCCGACGAGCGCGAGCAGCATGAGGAAGGTGCCGAAGGCGATCCGGCGCGCCCAGCTCGCGAGCGACGGTTTGGTGCGTTCAGCGGTACCCACCCGGCCCATTCTTTCAGAAGCGGCTCAGAGCCAGCCACGCTCCTCCGCGACGCGCACGGCTTCGGCCCGCGTCCGCGCGCCGGTCTTGCCGATCGCGGCGGACAGGTGGTTGCGGACGGTGCCTTCCGAGAGGTGCAGGGCGCGGGCGACGTCGGCCACCGTGCTGCCGTCCCTGGCCTCCCGCAGCACGTCGCGCTCCCGCCCGGTGAGCGGGCTGGCGCCGGTGGCGAGGGACTCCGCCGCCAGCGCCGGGTCCACCACCCGGAGTCCACTGTGGACCCGGCGGACGGCCTCGACGAGCTGCTCCGGCGGTGCGTCCTTGACGACGAACCCGGCCGCGCCCGCCGCCATCGCGCGGGCGAGGTAGCCGGGCCTGCCGAACGTGGTGCAGATGATCACCCGGCAGGACGGGAGCGCGGCCCGCAGGTCGGCCGCCGCCGCCAGGCCGTCCTTGCCCGGCATCTGGACGTCCAGCAGGGCGACGTCCGGCTTGGTCTCGCGCGCGGCGGCCACCACCTCGTCGCCGGAGCCGACCTGCCCGACCACTTCGATGTCGTTCTCGAGGCCCAGCACGGTGGCCAGTGCCCCGCGCACCATGGCCTGGTCGTCGGCCAGCAACACCCGGATCAAGCGAGTCCTCCCGCGGGTTCGGCGCGCACGGCCGAGGTGGCCGCGCGCGGTTCCGGCTGCGGGATCTCCGCCCGCACCAGCAATCCTCCCCCGGAGCGGACGGACGTCCGCAGCGTGCCCCCCACGGCTTCGAGCCGCTCGCCGAGCCCGCGCAGGCCGTTGCCCTGGACGACCTCGGTGGCCCTGCCGTCGTCCTCGACCTCCAGCCAGTTGCCGCCCAGCCGCACCCGCACCCGCTTGGCCCCGGAGTGCCGCAGCACGTTCGTGACCGCTTCGCGCAGCACGTACCCGAAGGGGTTCTGGAACTCCGGCCGGACGTTGTCGACGGCGTGCGGCAGGTCGGCGTCGATTTCCGCGGCCCGCAGCGCCGCCCGGGCGCCGACGAGCTCCACCGACAGCGACACCTCGCGGTTCGCCGACACGGTCGCGCGGACATCGGACAGCGCGCTGCGGGTGAGGCTTTCGACCTCGCGGATCTCCTCGACCGCGCGCGGGATGTCGCCGGCGCTCTCCAGCACTCGCCGGGCCAGCCCCGCCTTGACGGTGATCGTGGTGAGGCTGTGCCCGAGCAGGTCGTGCAGGTCGCGCGCCAGCCGCTCCCGCTCGTTCGCCACGGCCAGCGTGGCGATCTCCTTGTTGGCCTGCTCCAGGTGCCGGACGGCGCGGATCAGGCTGGACATGAAGAACATCGCCAGGGTGACCGACGCGACCGTGATCAGGTCGCCGTAGTCGTTCGCGAAGCGGCCGGTCAGCAGCAGGATCCCGCTCGCCACGACCAGCGCCGCGCCGTCGAGGACCACCACCCACACGGGCGCCACCAGGAAGACCATCACCGCGGTGCCGTAGAGCATGACGAACGGGTTGGCGTGCACGGCGGTGACCACGGTGAGCCCGAGGACGAGCATCCCGATCCCGTAGGTGAACCGAGCCGGGCGGCCGTGGTCGAACACCATCGGGAAGAACGCGTACGAAGCCGCGTAGCCGTAGACGAGCACCCACAGCACCACCACGGTGGGCGTCACCGGGTGCGTGGCCAGCAGCGACTTCGTGATCGGGATCAGGAAGGGCAGGGTGAACACGATCGAGAAGACCGGCCACCGCACTTTGTCGGGCCCACCGCCGTCGCGGCCGCGTGGCGGGTCCGCCCACCACGTCTCCCGGTTGCCCAGGCCGAACTTGTGGCTCTCGGACTCCGCCATCGCCGTTCCTCGTCCCCTCCGGCCCTCAGACGCGGGCACTGTCCTTACGGTAACGCCTGATCACCAGCGCCCCCAGCACGACGGTCCACGCGCCGAGCACGCCCACCGCGGTCGGCAGCGACACCACCATGTCGGTGGTCACCGCGGGCCGCACCACCTGCAGCACCCAGTACGTCGGCATGATCTGCGCGACGTCGTGCATCCAGTTCGGCATCGTCTCCAGCGGGATCCACAGGCCGCCGAGGAAGCCCATGCCGAGGGTGACGATCATGCTGATCGGCTGCATCGAGTCCGGCGTGCCGAACTGCCCGATCAGCAGGCCGAGCAGGACCAGCGGGAGCGTGCCGAGGAAGATGCCGGCGAAGATGCGGACCCAGCCCGCCGCGTCCAGGTGCACGCCCTCCACGGTGACGGCCAGCAGCGGCACCAGGACCAGGGCCGGCAGCCCGACGAGCATCCCGGACACCGCCTTGCCGCCGAGGTAGCCGAACCCGGTCAGCGGGGTCAGCCGCAGCTGCCGCTGCCAGCCGAGCGCGCGTTCCAGGGCGAGCCGGCCGCCGCTGGTGTTGGCCGCGGCGAACGTCCCGAAGGTCATCATGTTGATCATGATGACGGCGGCGATCTTCGTGTGTTCGGGGTCGCTCGACTTGGTGAAGACGTTGGCCTGCAACAGGAACATCAGCACCGGGAAGGCGACGACGAAGACCAGGAACCGCGGCGCCCGGAAGTTCCGGCGGATCTCGGTGAGCAGGTAGGTGGCGTTCATCGCACGGGCTCCGCGGTCTCGTCGGCGGTCAGGGACAGGAAGGCGCCTTCGAGGCCGACGGCGCTGATTTCGACGTCGTGCACGGCCGGCACGGCGGCCTTGAGCGCCCAGAGCGTGGCGTCGGAGTCGGCGCTGGAGATCGCGACGCGGTCGCCGCGCAGCTCGAACTCCTTGACGCCGGGCAGCGCGGCGATCACGGCGTCGGTGGCGCCGGGGACGGCCGCGCGCAGGGTGCGGCCGCCGGCCAGCGCGCGGACCTCGGCGACGCTGCCGTCGGCGACGATCCGGCCCCGGCGCATCAGCACCACCCGGTCGGCGAACTCCTCGGCCTCTTCGAGGTAGTGCGTGGCGAACAGGACCGTGCGGCCGGACTCGGTGAAGGCGTACATCGACTGCCAGAACTCGCGCCGGGTGCCGACGTCCATCGCCGCGGTCGGCTCGTCGAGCAGCAGCAGGTCGGGGTTGCTGACCAGGGCGACGGCGAACCGCACGCGCTGCTTCTGGCCACCGGAGAGCTTGTTCGCGCGGCGGCCGGCCAGCTCCTCGACACCGGCGGCGCGCAGGGCCTCGGCGACCGGCATCGGCTTGCGGTGCAGGGCCGCGACCATGCCGACGGTCTCCCCGACGGTCAGGTCGTCCATCAGGGCGCCGCCCTGCAGCATGGCACCGATCAGGCCGGCGCGGACGGCGTCGATCGGCTTGCGGCCGAACACGCGCACGTCACCGGCGCCGGGGCTGGTCAGGCCGAGGATCATGTCGACGGTGGTGGACTTGCCGGCGCCGTTCGGGCCGAGCAGGGCGACCACCTCGCCCGGGGCGATGGTCAGGTCGACGCCGTCGACCGCGTGGACCTCGCCGTAGTGCTTCCGCAGGCCGGTGAGGTGGACCGCGGCCCCCGCCGCCACCGCCTGGGTGTCTGTTTCTCGCATGCCCCCAGGCTGCCGCCCGGACGGCCCGGGTTCCCGGATCGTGCGTCACGACCTGACCGTGACAGGTGTCAGGGGTGCCCGGGTGCCGGACGCGAAAAGGCCGCCCCGGGGTGTTCCCGGGGCGGCCTCCGCGAGCGGGTCAGCAGCCGACGAGGCGACCGGCCAGGTAGGACTCCAGCTGGTCGATCGCGATGCGCTCCTGCGACATCGAGTCGCGCTCGCGCACCGTCACGGCCTGGTCCTCGAGCGAGTCGAAGTCCACCGTGACGCAGTACGGCGTGCCGATCTCGTCCTGGCGGCGGTAGCGGCGGCCGATCGCCTGGGCGTCGTCGAAGTCGACGTTCCAGTGCTTGCGCAGGGTGGCCGCGACCTCCTTCGCCTTCGGGGTCAGGTCGGCGTTGCGCGAGAGCGGCAGCACCGCGACCTTGAACGGCGACAGCCGCGGGTCGAGCTTCAGCACCACGCGGATGTCGGTGCCGCCCTTGGCGTTCGGCACCTCTTCCTCGACGTAGGAGTCCACCAGGAACGCCATCATCGACCGGCCGACACCCGCCGCCGGCTCGATGACGAACGGCCGGTACCGCTGGCCCGAAGCCTGGTCGAAGAACGACAGGTCCTGGCCCGAGTGGTTCGAGTGCGTCGTCAGGTCGAAGTCGGTGCGGTTGGCGATACCCTCGAGCTCGCCCCACTCCTGGCCCGCGTTGAACGCGAACCGGTACTCGATGTCGACGGTGCGCTTCGCGTAGTGCGAGAGCTTTTCCTTCGGGTGCTCGAAGTGGCGCAGGTTCTCGGCCTTGATGCCGAGGTCGGTGTACCACTTCGTGCGCTCGTCGATCCAGTACTGGTGCCAGCGCTCGTCCTCGCCCGGCTCGACGAAGAACTCCATCTCCATCTGCTCGAACTCGCGCGTCCGGAAGATGAAGTTGCCCGGCGTGATCTCGTTGCGGAAGGACTTGCCGATCTGGCCGATGCCGAACGGCGGCTTCTTCCGCGTCGTCTGCTGGACGTTGGAGAAGTTCACGAAGATGCCCTGCGCGGTCTCCGGGCGGAGGTAGTGCAGGCCCTCTTCGGACTCCACTGGGCCGAGGTAGGTCTTCAGCATCATGTTGAAGTCCCGCGGCGCGGTGTACTTGCCGCGCGTGCCGCAGTTCGGGCACGGCACCTCGGACAGGTCGTCCTCGCCGGTCTCCTTGCCGGTGCGCGCCGCGAACTCCTCGGCGAGCTGGTCGGCGCGGAACCGCTTGTGGCACGAGAGGCACTCGATCAACGGGTCGGTGAACACGTTGACGTGCCCCGACGCGACCCAGACCTCACGCGGCAGGATCACCGACGAGTCGAGCCCCACGACGTCGTCGCGGCCCTGGACGACGGTCTTCCACCACTGGCGCTTGATGTTGTCCTTGAGCTCGACCCCGAGCGGCCCGTAGTCCCACGCGGAGCGGGTACCGCCGTAGATCTCTCCGCTGGCGAAGACGAAACCACGGCGTTTGCACAGGCTGGTGATTTTCTCAATGGTGTTCGTGGGCACTCCACGCTCCGAAAAGCTTGCGGGGACGGTTCAGGACTGGAACGTCCAGGGTATCCGCCGGGGCCCACTCCTTTTCGCGCAGGTGAGCCTACGGCCGCGACACCAGCGACGCCGTCACGACGCGGTTGTCCTCGTAGCCCTCGCTGCCGCCGACGTACTCGCCGCCGCAGGTGACGAGCAGCAGCCGGTGCGGGCCGTCGGGGTCGAACAGCTGCTCGGACCGGCCGGCCAAGTCCGACTTGTGCACGGTTTCGGTCGTGTCGATCTGGTACACCCACGCGCCGCCCGCGGCGTCGGTCAGCTTGACCTGCTGCCCCGCCTTGACCTGCCAAAGCTCGGTGAACGGGCCCTTCTTGCCCTTCCAGTTCACGTGCCCGGACAGCAGTGCGACACCGTGGTCGGCGCCCAGCTTCGCGCCCCACCACGCGGCCTCGTCGAGCCCCTCCGGGATCTTGAGCGCGCCCGCCGCGTCGAGGTCCTCCTGGACCAGTTTCGCGGTGCCGCCGCCGGGCAGGGACAGCTGCGCGGGGTCGCGACCGGTGTCCTGCGCGGTGCTCTGCGGGGCCGCCTGGTTCGCGGCCGGAACGGGCGCGGTCGCGCCGTTCGCTCCGGCGGGTTCATCCTTTCCGGTGAACACGAGCAGGGTCACGACCAACGCCGCGACCACGAACGCCCCGGCGGCGCCGACGATCCACCAGCGGCCGGAGCCCTTCTCCGGCTCCGGGTTCTGCTCCTGCATGGCGTGCGCTCCTTCGCTGTCATGGCCAGTGCACGGACAGGCATGCCGCGAGGAGCGGGGAAGGTTGCAGCGAACCCGATCAGCGGGCGGGGCGCGTCACGAGCCGGGCGGTGACCAGGCGGTTCTCGTCGTAGCCCTCGGTGCCGCCGACGTAGTCGCCGCCGCAGGTCACCAGCACGAGCCGGTGCGGGCCGTCCTGCCCGAACCACCGGGCGGCCTGGGCGGGCAGGGCTTCCTTGGGCACCGTGACGACGTCGTCCACGCGGTAGACCCACCGGCCGCCGCGCGCGTCGACGACGCTGACCTCGTCACCCCGGCGCATCCGCCACAGCTCGTCGAACGGCCCGCGCCGCCCCTCCCAGTTCACGTGCCCGGACAGCAGGGCCGCGCCCTGCGCCGCGCCCAGCTTGGCGCCCCACCAGGCGGCGTCGCCGAGACCGCGCGGGATCGGCAGCACCCCGGTGTCGGTGAGTTCGGTGCGGACCAGGCGGGCGGTGGCGCCGCCGGGCAGCCGGACCGTGCCCGGGCGCTGCTGCGCGGCGGACTCGCTGTCCGCGGGCAGCACCGCCGGGGCCGCGTCCTCGCCCGGCAGCGCCCCGGGCGGCGGGGCGGCGGCGAACGACGTGGCGGCCGGCGGCAGCCAGGTCAGCACGACGATCCCGGCCGCGAAGGCGGCCACGGCCAGCGCCGCCGAGACGGCGGCCAGCGCGGTGCGGAACACCTAGTCCGTCCCGGTCTTGCGCCGCCGGCCGAGCAGCAGCGCGACCGCGGCGAAGAACACCCCGCCGAAGAGCAGGCCGAGGCCGAGCGGGATGCGGGAACCGTCGCTGTCCGTGGCGGGTGCGGCCGCGCCGAGGTAGCCGGCCGGGACCTGGGTCGGCACCGGGGCCTGGGAGGCGGTCGTTCCGCCGGCCGGACCGGCGGCCTTGGCGACGAACCCCTTCGGCACCGAGCAGCTCACCCCGCCCAGGACGACGGTGGTCCGCACGTCCTGCAGCGCGGTGCCCTGGGCGTCCTTGACGTGGGTGGTGATCTCGACCCGCCAGCCGGCGACGGCGGTGAAGTCGCCACCGCGCCAGCCGTCCTGGCGGATCAGCTGGTCGAAGGCGGCGACGCGGGTCAGCTTGAGGTCGGAGACCGTCGTCGCCCGGTCGGCGTTCGCGATGTCGCCCGGCGGGCCGAGCCGCAGGTTCGACAGCTGGAGCCCGGCGGTGCCGCCGGGCACCGGGACGATGCCGAGCCCGCCGCCGGCCTGGCGCACCCACAGCCGTGTCACGGTGCTCGCCGAGGAAAGTTTCGCCGGGCCGGTGCAGTCGACCGAGGTCTTGGCGCCCTCCAGGACGAGCACGGTGTTGTCGACCGGCCGGGCGCCGCCCTGCCAGTTGTCGCGCAGCGCGTAGTTCGTCTCCGCGACGGCGTTGGGCACGGTGGTGGCCTGCAGCGCGGCGAAGACGTTGTGGTCGCGGCTCGGGACGCCCGGCGGGTACGGGTTCTGTGACGCGCTGTAACGACCGAGGTCGATCTGGTAGTGCCCGCCGAAGGTGGCGCGCTCGCCGTCGTCCTTGGGCACCGAGACGCGGTCCGCACCGAGCTTCGACTGGCCGGGCAGCAGCGGCGACCGTTGCGTTTCGGTGATCAGGGCGCCACCGCGCTGGCCTTCGGTCCCGATCCGCACCGAGGCGATGTTCGCGAACGAGACCGGGCCGGTCTTCTCGTCGACAGCCTGGCTCTGCGCCCCGGCGACACCCACCCCGGCCAGCGGAAACACGACGGCCGTCATGGCGACCGCTCTCGTCACGAAACGCCTCATGTCTCCCCACTGCTCTGCTCAGGCGGGTCGTCAGCGTACGAGAAGCGACGAAACTCTCCGCGCCAACCTTGCACCGTCGGCCACCGCATGCGAAGCCGAAGGGCCAATATCCCACGAACTCACCCGGATGGGCTAATACGACCGGCCGTAACCCGCAGCTCGGCGCCGAAGCGGAGGTCCCGACCGGGGGAACACTAGGATGGGCGGCGCCGTTATCGGCAATGACTACGGAATTCATGGTCGTGGGCGAGCGTGGAGGCGGGAATGGCGACGGTGACCGGGAGCGACGGCCTCGCGGAGTGCACGCCGGTGTCCCGGGCACACCCGTCACCGGCCGTGCTGGGCGATGCGGGCGACCTGCTGCGCGCGCTGGCGGCGCCGGTCCGGATCGCGATCGTGCTGCAGCTGCGCGAGGGCGACCGGTGCGTGCACGAGCTGGTGGACACCCTCGACGTCGCGCAGCCGCTGATCAGCCAGCACCTGCGGGTGCTGAAGACGGCCGGGGTGGTCCAGGGCGAGCGCCGCGGCCGCGAGGTCGTCTACCGGCTCGCCGACGACCACCTGGCGCACATCGTGGTCGACGCCGTCGCCCACGTGCAGGAAGGAAAGTGATGAACCCCGCCGCGTCGCGCAGCCAGGCCCCGGTGCCCGGGCGCCGATCGACCCGGCAGCGGGCCGCGGTCGTCGAGCTGCTGAGCACGATCGACGACTTCCGCTCGGCCCAGGAACTGCACGACGAGCTGCGCAAACGCGGCGACGGCATCGGCCTGACGACGGTGTACCGCACGCTGCAGTCCCTGTCCGAGGCCGGCGAGATCGACGTCCTGCGCACGGATTCGGGCGAGGCGATCTACCGCCGCTGCTCGGCGCACCACCACCATCACCTGGTGTGCCGCCTGTGCGGCCGCACGGTCGAGGTCGAGGGCCCGGCGGTCGAGCGCTGGGCGGAGAAGATTGCGGCCGAGCACGGCTTCTCGGAGATCTCCCACACGGTGGAGATCACCGGCACCTGCGCCGAACACTGACCCCGAACGGTCGCCTCGCGTACCCGGACAGTCGGCTCGCGCACCTGCACAGTCGGCTTGCGTACCTGCACAGTCGGCTTGCGTACCCGCACGGTCGGCTCGGCTTCCACCCCCGGCCGACCCCCTGGGTACGCGAGCCGACTCCCTGGGTACGCGAGCCGACCCCCTGGGTACGCGAGCCGACCCTCTGGGTGCGTGGGTTCAGTATTCGTAGGGGTCCTTGGGGGTCGGGATCGTGGTCACCGAGGCCGGGGTGAGGTCCGGGGTGTAGCTCGTCGCCTTCGTTGCGGTGCCCGGGACCACCTGGCCCGTCACCTGGATCCAGGTGTCACTGGCGAAGCGGTCGGCTTCACCGCCGCGGAGGCGGACCGTCACCGGGAACGCGTCCGCCGCGCAGCAGCTGATCACCAGGCGGGCCAGCAGCGTCCGGCCTTCGGTGTGCACGACGAAGCCGGTCAGCGACACCGTGCGGCCGTTGAGCGTGCCGGCCGCGTCCCAGCCCGCGCGGCTGACGAACTCGTTCACCGACAGCGGCACCACGTTCCCCGCCGGCAGCGGGGGGAACGCCGCCGCGTTGGCGGCCGCCGCGCTCGCCGGGACGCGGGCCTCCGTGCGGATCACCGAGTCCGCGCCCAGCGCCGGCGGCGCGACGAGGAACACCGCCAGCACCGGCACCAGCAGCAGCCACGCCGGGCGCGCCGAGTGCGAGTGGCCGTCGTGCTCCTCGGGAACAGCCCGCCGCACCACGAGGTCGCGCACGATGGCGACCGCGCCGAGCAGCACCATCACCGCACCCCCGGCGATGATCCACGGCTGCTGCGCCGGCTTGACGTACCGCAGGTAGTCGCCGTTGAGCGCGATCTTGACCAGCGCCCCGCCGAGCAGGATCAGCAGGATGTTCTGGGTCTCCCGCTTCACGCGACCCCCACCAGGAATCCGGCGCCGAGCGCGCAGACCACCGCGACCACGAACGTCACCGGGGCGAACCGCGCCGCGAACGACCTTCCGAACGTCCCCGCCTGCAGCGCGAACAGCTTGACGTCGATCGCCGGGCCGACCACCAGGAACACCAGCTTCGGCAGCAGCGGCAACGCCGTCAGCGACGCCGCGACGAACGCGTCGGCCTCGCTGCACAGCGCCAGCACCACCGCCAGGACCGCCATCACCACCACGCCGAGCACCAGCTGGCCGCCCAGCACGCCGAACCAGCGGGCCGGCACGAGGACGTTCAGCGCCGACGAGATCAGCGCCCCCAGCACCAGGAAACCGCCCGCCTCCACCAAATCCGTGCGCGCGGTCTCGGCGAACACGCGCCACCGCTGACCGCCCGCCACCTCCGGGAGCCGCTGCAGCGCCCGCGCCGTGATCCACTCCAGCTTGCCCCAGCGGGCCCACAGCCAGCCCATCACCATCGCCGTGGCGAGCGAACCGGCGAACCGGGCCAGCACCATCTCCGGCCTGCCCGGGAACGCGACCGCGGTGGCCACCAGCACCACCGGGTTCACCGCCGGTGCCGCCAGCAGGAACGTCAGCGCCGCAGCCGGCGCCACGCCCTGCCCCATCAGCCTTCGCGCCACCGGCACCGAAGCGCACTCGCACCCCGGCAGCGCCACCCCGGCCAGCCCGGCGACGCCCACCGCCGCCCCGGCCCGGCGCGGCAACACCTTCTCCAGCACGCGGGCGGGCACGAAGGCGGCAATGGCCCCGCTGATCAGCACGCCCAGCACCAGAAACGGCAACGCCTGCACGCAGACGGCGACGAACACCGTGGAGCCGGTGCGCAACGCGGGCACGTCGAACGCCTGCTGCAGCCAGCCCTGCGCGAGGACCGCGATCAGCAGGATCGCGCACAGCACTTCGACCGAGCTGATCCGGAACCGGCGTGTGCGCCGGCCGGGCTCGGCCGCGGTGTCGGAAACGATGTTCACGACGGCGATGATGCCAGGACCGTCCGACACGAAGGGACCCGCACGGGCCGCGAACGGAGGATCACGGTCCGTTTCGGTACGGAATCCTCCGTTCGCGGCGGAAAATCCACCCCGGACGGGTCAGTCGCCGGGCATGATTCCGGGCAGATCGGTCCGCAGCTGCGAGGCCGTCGACACGACCAGCATCAGCAACGTCCCGAGCGCCGCCTCGTCCAGGCCGGCCGCCGGGAACGCGTACCGCAGCGTCACGTCGACGCCGTTGTCCGAATGCCCGACCCCGAGCGTCCCGAACAGCCCCTGCCCCGCCCGCTCGGCGACGGCGATCGACAGCGACGGCGCGTCCGCCAGGTCCCAGCCGACCACACAGGTCAGCGTCAGCACCGTGAGCCCCTCGCCGAGCCGGGTCGCCTGGATCACGCACGGGACGCCGCCGTGGGCGAACGTCAGCGCGCCGTCGTCGTCGACGTGCACTTCGAGGTAGCGCTCCAGGGCCTCCCGGGCCCGCGTCAGCAGCTCCGCGGTTTCGACCGCTTCGGTGGCACTCACGAGGAAGCCGCCTGGTCGACCGCGCCGCCGAAGCGGCGATCCCGCTTCGCGAACTCCAGGCAGGCCCGCCACAGGTGGGTCCGGTCGAAGTCGGGGAACAGCGTGTCCTGGTAGACCATCTCGGCGTAGGCCGACTGCCACAGCAGGAAGTTCGACGTCCGCTGCTCGCCCGAGGGCCGCAGGAACAGGTCCACGTCCGGCATGTCCGGCTGGTACAGGTACTTCCCGATGGTCTTCTCGGAAACCTTGGCGGGGTCGAGGCGACCGCCGGCGACGTCCTGCGCGATCCGCTGCATCGCGTCACCCAGCTCGGCGCGGCCGCCGTAGTTGACGCACATGGTCATGTTCAGCGCCGTGTTGTGCTTGGTCTTTTCTTCGGCCGCCTGCAGTTCCTTGATCACCGACGCCCACAGCTTCGGCCGCCGCCCGGCCCAGCGGATGCGCACGCCGATCGAGCCGAGGTAGTCGACCTGGCGGCGGATGGTGTCGCGGTTGAAGCCCATCAGGAACCGCACCTCTTCGGGGCTGCGCTTCCAGTTCTCGGTCGAGAAGGCGTACACCGAGAGCCATTTGACGCCGATCTCGACGGCCCCGGCGGCGACGTCGATCATCACCGCTTCGCCGCGCTTGTGACCTTCGATCCGCGGCAGGCCGCGCTGGTTGGCCCAGCGGCCGTTGCCGTCCATGACCAGCGCGACGTGCTTGGGCACCAGCTCGCGCGGGATCTCCGGCGGTTTCGCGCCCGACGGGTGCGGATCCGGGGCCCGCAGCTCGTATCGCGACGCCTTGTTCTCGCGTCCCCTGCGCAGCACTGCGAGCCTCCCTGGATGGGTGAACGGTCAACCCGACCCTACTGCCCTGGTGTGGCCGACTCCCGGGCACGTCGCTCGACCAGGGGCAGGGACCGCAGCTGGCGTTCCAGGTGCCACTGCAGGTGGGCCGCGACCAGGCCGCTCGCGTCGCGGCGGGTGCCGGGCAGGGTCGACTCGGCCAGGGGCCATTCGCCGTGCAGGAGCGCCGTGAGCAGGTTCAGGACCTCGGGCGCCGGGTGCACGGAGCCGGGTATCCGGCAGTCGGCGCACATCGAGCCGCCCGCGGCGACGCTGAACGCGTTGTGCGGGCCCGGCAGGCCGCAGCGGGCGCATTCGGTGAGCGCGGGCGCCCAGCCGGCGTAGGACATCGCGCGGAGGAAGAACGCGTCGAGCACCAGCGAGGAGTCGCGCTGCCCCTCGGCCAGCGCCCGCAGCGCGCCGACGACGAGGAGGTACAGCTTGAGCACCGGCTCGCCCTCTTCGGCGGAGAGGCGGTCCGCGGTTTCGGCGATCGCGCTGGCCGCGGTGTAGCTCTGGTAGTCGGCGACCAGCGGCAGCTGGAACGCGTCGACCGTCTCGACCTGGGTGATCACGTCGAGCGTCCGTCCGGTGTAGAACTGCACGTCGACGTGGCCGAACGGCTCCAGCCGCGCCCCGAAGCGCGACGACGTGCGCCGCACGCCCTTCGCCACGGCGCGGACCTTGCCGTGCCGCCGGGTCAGCAGGGTGACGATCCGGTCGGCTTCACCCAGCTTGTGCGTGCGCAACACCACCCCGGTGTCGCGGTAGAGGTTCACCACCCCGACATCGTCCCACTTCCGGGCGATGCCGGGGTGGAGCGCCCCGCGGAAACCGGGTCAGGAGACGCCGTAGGCGATCAGCGGGATGAGGAACGCGAACAGGACCAGGACGCAGCTGAGGCCGCCGAGGATCGAGGAGACCAGGCAGAGCGTCTTGGTCGTCCGCGACGCCTGCTCCGCCATCATGTAGTTGCCCTGCATCTTGTACGTGCCGACCTCGTTGGACTTCATGATCGCGAAGATCCCGAGGATGATGCCGCCGAGGAAGAGCGAAGCGATCGCCCAGCCCTTGTAGTCCTTGATCTGGTTGATGTCGCCACCACCGGGCATGCCGTACCCCGGGGTGCCGTAGCCGGGCGCGCCGAAGCCACCGGTGGGCGGCTGGCCGTACGGCGCGGGCTGCCCGTACGGCGCAGGCTGGCCGTAGGGCGCGGGCATGCCGCCGGACGGCGGGCCGTAGCCGGGCTGCTGCGGCTGCTGCGGCTGCTGGCCGTAGGGCTGCTGCTGGCCGTAGGGATTGGTCATGACGTTGTACCCCAACTATTCGTGAACTCCCGCCAGGAGACCCCGGCGGTGGTGGTGCGGAAAAAGCGTGTCAGCGCTGCTCGTTCGGCGGCTGGCCGAACTGGCCGGGCTGGATCTTCTGGGTCGCTTCGGGTTCGCCCGGGGCGTCCGGGCGCAGCATCTGCGTCCGCTCGGCCTGCTCGTCGAAGGCGGAGCCGCTGCCGGCACCCGGGCGCAGCATCTGGGTGCGCTCGGCCTGCTCGTCGAACGCGCCACCGCCCGGCGGCGGCGCGAGCGGCTGCTGCCCGAAGCCGCCCGGCTGCGGGGGCTGGGCCCCGAACCCACCGGGGGACGGCGGCTGGCCGAACCCGCCCGGCTGCGGCTGGCCGAAGGCACCCGGCGCGGGCTGCTGCTCGAACCCGCCGGACGGCGGCTGCTGCGGGAAACCACCGGACGCGGGCTGCTGCGGGAACCCGCCGGAGGACGGCGGCTGACCGTACTGGCCCGGCTGGCCCGGCGGCGGGAAGCTACCGAACGACTGCGCGCTCTGCGGCGCGAACGGCGCGGCCGCGTCGTCGGCGTTGACCACGACGGTGCCGATGATCTTGTCGGCGAGGGTCTGCCCCTTGTCGTCCCAGAGCGGCCACAGCCAGCCGACGTAGCAGATGACGCTGTCGACGAAGTGGGCGAGATCGCGCACGAACGCCATGGCCGGGCCGATCGGCTGCCCCGTGTCCTCGCGGACCAGCTTGATCTTCGCGACCCGCTTGCCGAACGACTGCCCGGTGTTGCCCTGCATGATCCACCGGTTGTAGACCGACCAGGCGATCCACGCCAGCGCGGCGACCAGGGTCGGCAGCGTCCCGAGGTGGCCGCCGTAGAGGCTCAGCGGGATGACGATCGCGTACAGCAGGACAACCGGCCCGTAGTCCACCAGCGCGCCGAGGGCGCGCTGGCCCCAGTTCGCGTAGTTCCGCGGCGGGCCGAAGGGGTTGCTCTGCTGGCCGAAGGGCGCCTGCTGCCCGTAGGGCGCCTGCCCGTACGGCGTGGGCTGGCCGTACGGCGGCTGCCCCGGCTGCGGCTGCCCGAACGGCTGCTGGCCACCGGGCTGCTGCCCGAAGGGCTGCTGCCCGTAGGACTGCTGACCGTAGGGATCGGTCATTGGGTCTCCCCCTCGCTGGTCACTCCGCCGCACGTCCCGTGCAGGACCCCGGACGAACGGCGCGGTCCGCGGGAGCGTACTCGGTTGGCGTTCGGCCGCGCTGCTCAGGCTTCAGCTGTCCGGGTGAACGGCGTGCCGGTCCGACGCGGTGCGTGGCGGCCCGGTTCCCGTCCGTCCGCGATCAGACGCGCAGGCCCGTGAACGGCGCGAACGGGAGGTTGCGGATGACGAACCAGACGACGAACACGACGGAAAAGGCCAGTGGCGTCCACCGCCACTGCAGCCAGCTGTTCATCGCGCGGCCGCGCAGGCGCCCGAGGGTCCACGCGGCCATGCTCCACACGAAGAGGAACACGAAGACGAACGACACGGCGTTGTAGTGCAGCGCCGCCGGGATGTTCCCGTGCATCAGGCTGTACGCCATCCGCATGCCGCCGCAGCCCGGGCAGTCGATGCCGAGCAGCGCCTTGGTCGGGCAGAGCGGCAGGAACCCGCCGGGGGTGGTCGGGTCGCCGGCCCAGACCACCGCGGCGCACACGCCGAGCCCGGCCACGACGGCCAGCGGCGGGGCGAGCGCCCGCAGCTTCTGCCGGGTGCCGTGGGCCGGGACTCCCGTGTAGACGGTCGTCACCGTCACTACCGCCACCCCGCCGAAGAGACGCCGATGCCCAGGATGACGACGAAAACGACGATGTAGAGCAGCAGGAGGACCCCGGTCGAAATGGCCGACCACATCGCCCACTTGCGGGCGTCGTCGGCCGCCTTCTGCGCCTCGGCGTGGAAGCCCTGGAACCACAACGAGTTCACCTGGCTGGACTTCACGATCGAGACGACGCCCAGGGGCAGGCAGCACAGCACGGTGCTCAGGATCGCCCACACCATGCCGTTCTCCGGCGGCGGCCCGTAGTTGGGCGGCGGGTAGCCGTAGCCGTAACCGGGTGGCGGCCCGCCCGGGGGCGGGTACGGCGGCGGGTACTGGTCGGTCACCGGGATCCTCCTGCTGTTCGGTTACGTCAGTATCGCGAAGGAACCGTCGCGTTGAACGTGAACGCGCCCGCGATCAGCAGGATGATCCACAGCACGTTGAGCACGACACCGACGATCGCGGCGATGATCGCCCACTTCTTGGCCGAGTCGGCAGCCTCCTGGGCGGCCGCGGTCTGGCCCTGCGCCCACAGCCCGTTCACCTTGGTGGCCTGCACGATCGACACGATGCCGAACGGGAGGCAGCAGAGGATCGTGGTGAGGATCGCCCACACGAGGTAGTTGCTCGGGGGCGGGCCCGGCTGGTAGCCACCAGGCTGGCCGCCGGGGTAGTTCGGCTGCCCGCCGGGCTGGTTCGGCTGGTCGCCGGGGTAGTTGGGCATGCCCTGGCTGTCGGTCATGATCGGTTGTTCCCCTTCGTCGTGCTCCAGAGACGACCACCGGATCCGCGGCCGCCCCGACCGGCCGTGGTGTGGTCGAAGCCGCGACTGTAGGGGGCGGCGCGGCCGCGCGTCCGGTGATTGCTCCCGCCGCGACCGAATCGAGACCAGGAATTCCGCTGATCCTCCCCCGCGCGGTGAAAGCGCCGGTCAGAAGCCCAGCCGGCGCAGCTGACGGGGGTCGCGCTGCCACTCCTTGGCGACCTTGATGTGCAGGTCGAGGTAGACCTTCGAGCCGAGCAGCCGTTCGATGTTCCGGCGGGCGGCGGCGCCCACCTCGCGCAGCCGTTCGCCCTTGTGCCCCAGGATGATCCCCTTCTGGCTGGGCCGTTCCACGTACAGGAACGCGTGCACGTCGATGAGGTCGTCGCGGCCTTCGCGGGGCAGCATCTCCTCGACGGTGACGGCGATCGAGTGCGGCAGCTCGTCGCGGACGCCTTCCAGCGCCGCCTCGCGGATCAGCTCGGCGACCAGCGTCTGCTCGGGTTCGTCGGTGAGCTCGCCGCCCGGGTAGAGCTGCGGGCCCTCGGGCAGCCGCCGGACCAGCAGGTCGGCCAGGGTGGAGACCTGGAACCCGTCCACTGCGGACACCGGGACGAGCTCGGCGAACTCCATCACTTGCTGCAGGGCAAGCAACTGTTCGGCGACCTGCTGCGGCTGGACGAGGTCGGTCTTGGTGACGATCCCGATGACCGGGGTCCGCTGCGCGATCTTCTGCAGCTCGTTGGCGATGAACTTGTCGCCCGGCCCGATCTTCTCGTTCGCCGGGACGCAGAAGCCGACGACGTCCACTTCGGACCACGTCGTGTGCACGATGTCGTTGAGCCGCTCGCCGAGCAGGGTGCGCGGGCGGTGCAGGCCGGGCGTGTCGATCAGGACGAGCTGGGCGTCCTCGCGGTGCACGATCCCGCGGATGGCGTGCCGGGTGGTCTGCGGCTTGCTGGAGGTGATCGCGACCTTGGTGCCGACGAGGGCGTTGGTGAGCGTCGACTTCCCCGCGTTGGGACGGCCGACGAAGCAGGCGAAGCCGGAACGGTGCTCGGTCATCGCTCGAGCACCTCGAGGACTTCGCCGTCCGGGGTGGCCAGGATGATCGGCGCGTACTTCGCGATGTCGCGGACGGCGTGCACGGACGCGCCCTTGAGCAGCCCCTCGCTGCTGACGACGGCGGCGGCTTCGATGCCCTCGGCGCCGCTGGACAGGGCGGCGGCGACCGCGGCCTGGAGCGCGGTGAGCTTGAACGACGGCTGGTCGACCGTGCCCGCGGCATAGGTGCGGCCGTCGGTGTCGCGGACCGCGGCGCCCTCGGGGGCCTGGATGCGGGCGCGCGAGGACCGGGCCAGCGTGACGAGTTTCTGGTCCTCGGCCTCGAGGTCAGGCATGTTCGACGCTCCTGTCGCGTTCGTCGGGGTGGGGCAGGCGCGTGCGGCGGCGCGTCCGGTCGACGGGGTCCGTCATCGCCTCGGCGTCGGCCGGGTGCACGACCACGGAGGTGATCCGCATCCGGCCGCGCCGGTCCTTGCCCCCTTCGGCGAACAGCCGAAGGCCGGCGACCTCGGCTTCGGCCCCCGGTAGCGGGACCCTACCCAGTCGTTCCGCGAGCAGCCCGCCCACGGTCTCCACGTCGTGGTCTTCGAGGTCGATGCCGAACAGTTCACCCAGGTCGTCGACGGTCATCCGGGACGACACGCGGACGGCGCCGCCGTCGAGCTCCTCGACCTCGGGGCGCTCGTCGGCGTCGGATTCGTCGGTGATCTCGCCGACGATCTCCTCGAGCACGTCTTCGATGGTGAGCAGGCCCGCCGTGCCGCCGTACTCGTCGACGGCGATCGCCATGTGGTTGTGCGAGCGCTGCATCTCCTTGAGCAGCTCGTCCAGGCGTTTCGAGTCGGGGACGAACGACGCCGGGTTCATCACCGAGTCGACGACCGTGCTCGGCCCGTCGGGGTCGAGGTAGCCGGTCATCAGGTCCTTGATGTTGACGACGCCGACGATGTCGTCGACGGACTCGTCGATCACCGGCAGCCGGGTGAACCCGGTGCGCAGCGCGAGGGCGAGGGCCTGCCGGACGGTCTTGGTGCGCTCGATCCAGACGATCTCGGTGCGCGGCACCATCACCTCGCGGGCGACGGTGTCGCCGAGCTCGAACACCGAGTGGATCATCTCGCGCTCGGAGTCCTCGACGACGCCGCGTTCCTGCGCCAGGTCGACGAGCTCGCGCAGCTCGACCTCGGAGGTGAACGGGCCTTCGCGGAAGCCCTGGCCGGGGGTGATGGCGTTACCGATGAGGATGAGCAGCCGCGACAGCGGGCCGAGGACCGAGCCGAGGACGCGGACGGGCCCGGCGACGTACCGGCCGATGCGGTAGGGGTGCTGGCGGCCGAGGGTGCGCGGGCCGACGCCGATCAGGACGTAGCTGACGACGACCATCACGACCGCCGCGACCAGCACGGCGAGGCCCAGCGGCGCCAGCCGGGTGCCCACGAACACCGTGACCAGCACGGTGGCCGTGAGCTCGCAGCCGAGGCGGAGCAGGAGCAGCAGGTTGATGTGCCGGCGCCGCTCGGCGACGACGGCGGCGAGGTGGCGGGCGCCGGGCAGCCCGAGCCGGGCGAGGCCGTCGGCCCGGGCCTGCGAGACGGTGCTGATCGCCGCGTCGGCCGCCGCGAACACGCCGGCCAGGAGGACGAGCGCGATCGCGAAGATGAGCTGGGACATGGCTGACGCCTAGGGCGTTTCCCCGGCGGGTGGCTCGGCGGGGACGGCCGGGGCCTCGAACCCGGCGATGCCGAGGACGCGGTCGTCGGTGCTGCGCTGGGCGTCCCGCTTGTCCAGGGCGGCGACGGCCTCCTGGTACTCGCCGAGGATGCGCTTCTGGAGGGCGAACATCTCGCGCTCCTCGGCGGGTTCGGCGTGGTCGTAGCCGAGGAGGTGGAGCACGCCGTGCACGGTGAGCAGGTGCAGCTCGTCGATCAGGGCGTGGCCCGCGGTCTTGGCCTGGTCCTTGGCGAAGGCCGGGCAGAGCACGATGTCCCCGAGCAGCGCCGGCGACGCGTCGGGCGCGTCGGGGCGGCGGGAGGAGTCGAGCTCGTCCATCGGGAAGGCCATCACGTCGGTGGGGCCCGGCAGGTCCATCCAGCGTTCGTGCAGGTCTTCCATGACGTCGAGGGTGACGAGCAGGATGGACAGCTCGGCGAGCGGGCTGACCTCCATCTTGTCGAGGGCGTAGCGCGCGGCGGAGACGATGGAGGTCTCGTCGACGTCGACGCCGGACTCGTTGGCGATTTCGATGCTCAACGCCGGTTGCCCTTCCAGCCGTCGTTCTGCTGGGCGTCCTGCACGGCCTGCCACTTCTCGTAGGCGTCGACGATGCTCGCGACGAGCCGGTGCCGGACGACGTCCTGGCTGGTCAGTTCGGCGAAGTGGAGGTCCTCGACGCCGGTGAGGATGTCGCGCACGACCCGCAGGCCGCTGCGCTGCCCGCTGGGCAGGTCGACCTGGGTGATGTCGCCGGTGACGACGATCTTGGACCCGAAGCCGAGCCGGGTGAGGAACATCTTCATCTGCTCGGGCGTGGTGTTCTGGGCCTCGTCGAGGATGATGAAGGCGTCGTTCAGCGTGTTGTGCGTCAGCAGGTGATCGTCCGTGACGTACAGCGAGTCGGCCGCCGCGACCTGGATGCACACCGCTTCCGCGCGGCCGGCCGGTTCGATGCTCTCGACGAACCGCATCGGGCGTCCGCCACCACCGGCTTCGCGGTACTTGAGCCGCTTACGGGTCAGGCGGAACGGCTCGAAGCCGGCGGGGAGCCGGATCTCGACGACATGGGCATCGTGGCGATAGCCGACGTCACGTCCGTTCGCGCGGCCAGGCTTGCGGCCCAGCGCGGCGCGACGCCGGGTGTAGGCGACCCCGCCGAGCGACTGCACCAGCCGGATGACGTCGGCCTTCAGCTGCGGCGACGTCGTCGTGTACTGGATGCGGCCGGTACGGGCAAACTGGGTGACCGGCCCGCCGTCCGAGTCCAGGAGCCCCTGCAGGACCGCGAGCCGGACCTCCGCGGAGTTCTGGAGGTAGACCTCCGGCACGAACTTGGTGTGTGAGCGGGTCCCGAGCAGATCCAGCGCGCGCAGGGCGCCGGTGACCGGATTCTCCAAGGTGATGACGTCGCCGGGTTCGCGAACGCGGTTCAGGGTGTAGTCGACTCCACCCTTGTGCCGCACGGACACACCGGGCAGCGCCACCTCGAGAGCGAGGGCCAACTCCGGGTCGTCGGTCGCAAAACCGGGCGTGGTGGAGCCGGTCAGGCAGCCGTCACCCAGCAGGAGCCCCAGTGCGTACGGGTCCATCGGCACTTCGCGCTCGGGGTGGCACACGGGCGCCGTGAGCATCGGCAGCTCGTAGCGGCGGGCGTGGGCGGCCCGGAGCTTGCCGATCATTTCCTGCGTCTCGAGGACGCGCCACGGCTTGTTGCGGCGCTTGTCGGCCGCTGTCCGGACCGTCCAGAGGTGCTCACCGCAGCAAAGCGTCGATGATCCGTCGCTCGCGGTGATGCGGTAGATGTCCTTCTCGCCTTGCGGGTACACCCCGAGAACCGGCGTCGGTTCACCGTCGGACCCGATGACCAGGTCGCCGACCTGCAGTTCGCCGATGGGCCGGAAACCCTCCGGCGTCAGCACGGGCGTACTCGTCGGCTGTGCGCGGCCACGCATGTAGGCCAGCGGCGCGATTTCGATCGTGCCGGCCTGCATCAGCCGCGGAATCGACTCCGGCTCGACCATGTCGTGCAGCGCGTCGTAGAGCGGCCGCAGGTAGGGGTCGATCTTCTCGTTCAGCGTGCCCGGCAGGTACCCGAGGCGCTCGCCGGCCTCGACGGCCGGGCGGGTCAGCACGATGCGGGTGACCTGCTTGGCCTGCAGCGCCTGGACGGCCTTCGCCATCGCCAGGTACGTCTTGCCGGTACCGGCGGGGCCGATGCCGAAGACGACGGTGTGCTTGTCGATGGCGTCGACGTACCGCTTCTGGTTCAGCGTCTTGGGCCGGATGGTCTTCCCGCGCCGCGAGACGATGTTGAGGCTGAGCACCTCGGCGGGCGAGGCGTCCCCGGTGGAGAGCATGCCGACGGTGCGGCGCACGGTGTCGGGGCCGACCTGCTGCCCGCCGGTGGCGAGCTGCACGAGCTCGGCGAAGACGCGTTCGGCGAACGCGACGTCGGCCGGCGTGCCGGTCAGGGTGACTTCGTTGCCGCGGACGTGCACGTCGGCCGCGAGGAGCTCCTCGGCGACACGCAGGTTCTCATCGCGGGAGCCCAGCAGGCTGAGAGCGGCAGCGTCGGGGATGGGGAACCGGGACTGCGCGGCCTGAACGGCGGCATCCTCGGCCTTGGCGACGTCCCCGGGGACGTCGGGTCGGGCGGCTCCACCCGGTACGGTTCCGGCCACGTGGCCTCAGGCCTGCTTTCTCGGTGAGGGACTACGGACCCCACCGATGCTACTGGCACCCACCGACAGGACGCAGGCCGGTTTCCCTAGTCCTCGTCGGGCGCCCCGAACAACCCGAGCGGCTCCCCGCCGAGCACGTGGGCGTGCACGTGGAAGACGGTCTGCCCGGCGTCGGCGTCGGTGTTGAAGACGACCCGGTAGCCGCTCTCGAGGATCCCCTCGGCCTCGGCGACCTTGCGGGCGGTGGCGACGACGTCGGCCAGCAGCTGCGGGTCGGCGGCGGCGAGCTCGGCCACGGTCCGGTACCGCTTGCGCGGCACGACGAGCACGTGCACGCGGGCCTGCGGCCGGATGTCGCGGAAAGCGAAGGTGGTCTCGTCCTGGTGGACGACATCGGCCGGGATCTCGCCGGCGATGATCCGTTCGAAGAGGGTGTCGGCCTCGGTTTCGCTCATGCGAGCACCTTAGCGAGGGAGGGAAACCGGGATGCCGCGGCGCGGTAGACCCTGGGGGTCGATCTACCGCCACCGCGGCGGCCGCCGGACCGAGGGGGGAGGTGCCCGGCGGAGTCCGTGTTCTTCCCAGTGGCGCGCCCGAAACACTGTGTGGCGCGTTAGTAAACGAGAGTAACGGGTCGGAGTGTGATCGCGCCATAACTGGGCGCAAAATGACGCCGGTTTTTTAGGTGATCTCTCAGCGCCACCGCGTCGTCAGGGCGCCCAGCGCGCCCAGGGCCACCGCGGCGGCCGTCGACGTCCGCAGGACGGTCGTCCCGAGGCGCACCGCGCGCGCCCCCGCATCTCGCAGCGTGCGGAGTTCCTCGTCCGTGACGCCGCCTTCCGGCCCGACGACCAGCAGGATGTCCCCGGCGCCGGGCAGCGGCAGGTCGGTGAGCCGCTCCGGCACGTCGGACTCCAGCACGATCGCCAGGGACATGGTGGCGACAAGCCCGGCGAGCTCGCCGGTGGTCACCGGCTCGGTGACGTCCGGGACGTGCGCGCGCCGGGCCTGCTTGGCGGCCGACCGGGCCGTGGCGCGCCAGCGGGCCAGGGCCTTGTCCCCGCGCCCGCCGTCTTCCCACTTCGCGACGCTCCGCGCCGCCCGCCACGGCACGATCGCGTCGACGCCGGCCTCGGTGGCGAGTTCGACGGCGAGTTCCCCGCGGTCGCCCTTCGCCAGCGCCTGCGCGACCAGGACCCGCAACGCGGGCGGCTCCTCGGTCCAGAACGACTCGACGGTCAGCGTGAGCGAAGCGTCCCGCCCGGCCTGGACGCCTTCGACGACGCACCGCGCCATCGCGCCGGCGCCGTCGGACAGCACCAGCCGCTCGCCGGCGCGCAGGCGCCGGACCGTCGCCGCGTGCCGGGCCTCCTCGCCGTCGAGGACCGCCCGGCCCGAGGCCGGCACCGATGCGGCGTGGAAGACCGGCAGGGTGGTGTCGGGCACGGTCAGCGGTGGTTCTTCGCGCGGAGCTTCGAGAAGAGCCCGCCGTGCTTCGTGCCGTTGGACGCCAGCGTCGGGACCTCTTCGCCGCGCTGCTGGGCCAGCTCGACGAGCAGTTCGCGCTGGGCGTCGTCGAGCTTCGTCGGGACCACGACGTCGATGTGGACGTGCAGGTCGCCACGGCCGTCGACGCGGCCGGAGGACCGCAGCCGCGGCATGCCCTTGCCGGTCAGGACGAGCTCGGCGTTGGGCTGGGTGCCCGGTTCGACGTCGAGCTCGTAGTCGCCGTCGACCAGGGTCGAGATCGGCACCGTGGCGCCGAGGGCGGCCGTGGTCATCGGGATGCGGAAGTTGCAGTGCAGGTCGTGGCCCTGCCGGACGAAGACCTCGTGCGGGGTCTCGTCGATCTCGACGTACAGGTCGCCGGCCGGGCCGCCGCCGGGGCCGACCTCGCCCTGGCCGGACAGGCGGATGCGCATGCCGTCGCCGACGCCCGGCGGGATCTTCGCGGTGACGTTGCGGCGCGCGCGGATGCGGCCGTCGCCGCCGCACTGGCGGCAGGGGTCGGGGATGACCTCGCCGAAGCCGCGGCAGACCGGGCACGGGCGGGCCGTCACGACCTGGCCGAGGAACGACCGCTGGACCGACTGGACCTCGCCGGCGCCACCGCAGGTGTCGCACGTCTTGACCGAGGTGCCCTCGCTGGTACCGGCCCCGCGGCAGAGGTCGCAGACGATCGCGGTGTCGACCGCGATCTCCTTGTCGACGCCGGTCGCGCACTCCTCGAGCGTGAGGCCGAGCCGGATCAGCGCGTCGGAGCCCGGCTGGACCCGGCTGCGCGGGCCGCGCCCCCGCCCGCCGCCCCCGCCGGCCGCGCCGAAGAAGGCGTCCATGATGTCGCCGAGGCCGCCGAAGCCGGCGAACGGGTCGCCGCCACCGCCACCGCGCGCGCCGCCGTCCATCGGGTCGCCGCCGAGGTCGACGATCTTGCGCTTCTGCGGGTCGGACAGCACCTCGTAGGCCGTCGTGACCTCGCCGAACTTGTGCTGCGCGTCTTCCGACGGGTTGACGTCGGGGTGCAGCTCCCTGGCCAGCTTCCGGTACGCGCGCTTGATCTCCTGATCGCTCGCGTTCTTGGCCACCCCGAGGATGCCGTAGTAGTCCCTCGCCACCGTCTCTGCTTCTCCTTCTGCTCTGCCCGGCTCAGCGGCCGTGCAGGATCTGCCCCACGTAGTTGGCGACCGCGCGCACCGCGGCGATCGTGCCCGGGTAGTCCATCCGGGTCGGGCCGACGACCCCCATGCCGCCCAGCACCATGTCCTGGCCGTAGCCGATCGACACGACCGAGGTGCTGCGCATCTGCTCGTCCTCATTTTCCTCACCGATGCGCACCGTGATCGCACCGGGGTTGCGCGCGGCGGCCAGCAGCTTGAGCACGACGACCTGTTCTTCGAGTGCTTCGAGGACCTGGCGCAGCGAGCCGGGGAAGTCGGCGACGTTGCGCGTGAGGTTGGCCGTGCCGCCGAGCACCAGGCGTTCTTCGGGGTGCTCGGCCAGCGACTCGACGAGCACGGTGGTGACGCGGATGAGCGCGTCCCGCAGCTCGCCGGGCGACTTGTCGGGCAGCTCGGCGACGCGGGCCGCGGCGTCGTTGAGCCGCCGTCCGGACATGGCCGCGTTCAGCACGGTCCGGAGCCGGGCGACGTCCTCTTCGGTGACGACGTCGCCGAGGTCGACCGTGCGCTGGTCGACGCGCCCGTTGTCGGTGATCAGCACCAGCATCAGCCGCGCCGGCGTGAGCGGCACCACCTCGAGGTGGCGCACCTTCGCGTTGGTCAGCATCGGGTACTGGACGACGGCGACCTGCCGGGTCAGCTGCGCGAGCAGCCGCACCGAGCGCTTGAGGACGTCGTCGAGGTCGGTGCCGCTGTCGAGGAACGTGGTGATGGCCCGGCGCTCGGCGCTGCTGAGCGGCTTGATCTCGGAGAGCCGGTCGACGAAGAGGCGGTACCCCTTGTCGGTCGGCACGCGGCCGGCACTGGTGTGCGGCTGGGTGATGTACCCCTCTTCTTCGAGCGTCGCCATGTCGTTGCGCACGGTGGCGCTCGACACACCCAGGTTGTGCCGCTCGACGATCGCCTTGGACCCGACGGGTTCCTGGTTGGACACGTAGTCGGCCACGATCGCGCGCAGCACGTCGAAGCGGCGCTCCTCCGCGTTGGCCACCGGTTCCTCACCTACCTCGTTCGCTGCTGGATCCGAGTTTACGGAAGCCTGAGCCGGTCGCGCTCAACACCGGCCGTCCGCGTGGGGTAAAGAGCACGCAAACGGAACCCCATGCATTGTTCTGCGAATGGGTTTTCGACTTGAAGGGGGAACCGAAAACCGGTTTGCTCCCTCTCACCCGCGTCCCTTTCCCCGACTTCCGAGGTCGCCGTGAACAGTTTTGATCCGGCTTCGGCCGGTATGCCCGAAATCGCCCGGCGCGCGGCCGAGGCGAAGGCGCGGCTCGAGCGTGTCTCGGCGACCGCCACGAGTGCCGACGGAGCCGTCACGGTCACCGTCAACACCGCCGGTGCGCTGCAGGAACTCACCTTCGGCCCGCGGGCGGACGAGCTGCCGCGGACCCGGCTGGCGCAGGCGGTCCTGGCCACGGCCAAGCGGGCGCAGCTCGATGCCGCCCAGCAGCTGACCGGCATCATGGCGCCGGTGATCGGGGAGCGCAGCGAGGCGATGGAATTCCTCAGGGAACAGATTCCGGCGCCGGAAGAACCCGCGGCGGAACCGCGCCGGAAACCGCCGTCCGACGAGGACTTCGGCAGCCCGATCCTGCGCCGGGGGCTCTGATGGCGATGAAGGTCGACTTCGACGCCCTCGGCGGTCACGAGGACGAGATCCGCGAGATCGCCGCCAAGGTCCAGCAGGCGCTCGACGCCGCGGGCACCGCGCAGGCGCTCGACTTCGACGCCTTCGGGCTGGTCGGGCAGGTCTTCGCGGTCCCCATCCAGGCGTGGCTGACCACCGCCGACGGCTTCCTCACCGCGGCGGTCGAGGCCGGCCACGAGGTCGCCGACCGGGTGAAGACCGCGCACACGGCGTTCCGCGACCACGAACACAAGACGAAGTGCCTGCTCGAAGGCATCGGCAAGGAGCTGCCCGAATGACGGAGAACTCGCTGGTCGCCACGGCCGAGCCGGCGGGCGGCTTCTGGAGCGGCATGGGCGACGGCTCGAAGGGCGAGCTGGACAACGTCAACGCGCAGACCGGCGGCGCGGGCATCTTCAGCGACGCCGCCTCCACGCTGACCGACGCCCGCAACGGCGACTGGGGCAACCTCGCGATGGACGTCGGCACCGACGCCCTCGACCTGCTCGGCGCGGCGATGGACCCGCTCGGGACCCTGGCGAGCGCGGGCGTCGGCTGGCTGATCGAGCACATCAGCTTCCTCAAGGACGGCCTCGACAAGCTCGCCGGCAAGCCCGAAGCGATCACCGCCAAGGCCGTGACCTGGACGAACATCGCGAAGTCGCTCACCGAGACGGCCGAGAGCTACGAGCGGAAGGCGAATCAGGTCGGCCAGTCGTTCAGCGACTGCGCGTCCGCGGACGCCTACCAGCGGACGGCCGAGAGCTACGTCGGTGTCCTGCGCGGCGCGGCTTCGCACGCCGAAGGCGCGTCGACCGCGATGAACGTCGGCGCGGCGCTGGTCGGCACCGAGCGCGGGCTGATCCGGGACCTGATCTCGTCGTTCGTGGGCGAGCTGATCGTCAAGGCGCTGGCCGCGCTGGCGGCGTCGTGGTGCACCTTCGGCGGCACGATCGCGGCGTTCATCGCGGACACGGTGATCGAGGGCGGGGTGCTGGCGGAGAAGATCAGCACGCGCATCGCGAAGATCGTCGAGAAGCTGGAGGGCCTGGCGAAGGGCGCCGGCAAGTCGAAGGCGGCGCTGGAAGGGGCGGCGAACGCGCTGAAGAAGGCGGGCAAGGCGGCCGACCGGATCGTGGACAAGAGCGTCGACACGGCGGCGGGCATCGAGCGCAAGGCCAACGAGCTCAAGCAGGCGGGCAAGGACGCGAAGTCCGCCGAAGAGACGGCGAAGGGCTGGAGCGACGCCGCCAAGGAGCGCGTGCCCGGCCGGGAGAAGCTGGAAGGCCCGGGCGAGTATTCCGAGGAGGGCCGCAGCTTCCTCAACCAGAAGAAGTGGCGTGAAGGCGACGGGGTGCCGGGATTCAACGTGGCCGACGGGATCGGCGTGGCGGCCGAAGGCCGCCGCCAGGAGAACGAACAGTACGACCGCTACCACGAGGCCCAGGAGGCCTACGAGAAGGAGCACCCCGAGTGAACGACCGGCCCGAGGTGGAGCTGGCCAACCGCAACGGCCGGCTCCACCCCGCGCAGCGCGGCGCGCTGCTCGACCTGACCTTCCGGCTGACGGCGGCCGTCGCCGTCGCCGGACTCGGGGTGACGGTGAGCCTCGCCCTCGTGGCGGAGACGGCGGGCGAGGTGCTGGGCACCGTGGTCCCGCTCCTGGCGATCACCGGCTGGTTCGCGTTCGTCTGCTGGCGCCGGCTCGCCGACGCCTTCGGCGGCCGGCTGACCGCGGTCACCGGCTGGACGCACGACTTCGACACCGCCCGCCTCACCGACGAGTACCCGATCGGCCTGCACCGCAGCCCGGAGGGGTTCAAGAGCCTCGAATCGTTCAGCCTCCGCGCCGGCGGCCGGACCTACCCGCTGGAGCGCAGGCTCCGCGAGCGGATCCGGCCGGACCGGGCCAACACCGTCCTGATCGCCCCGCGGTCGAAGGTGCTGGTCAACGTCCTCCCGGCTTAGACCGCCTTGCTGAGGGCGTCGAACTCGGCGTCGGACAGCTCGATGTCCGCGGCGGCGACGTTGTCCTCGAGGTGCGCGACCGACGACGTCCCCGGGATCGGCAGCACGACCGGCGACCGCTTGAGCAGCCACGCGAGCGCGAGCTGCGACGGCGAGGCGTCGTGCTCCTTCGCGAGCGCGGTCAGCGGGCTGTCCGGCCCCGCGAGGGCGCCGGTCGCCAGCGGGAACCACGGGATGAAGGCGATGCCGTGCTCGGTGGCGTGCTCCAGCAGCGGCTCGGCGTCGCGCTTGGCCAGGTTGAACAGGTTCTGCACCGAGACGATCTCGGCGGTCTTCTGCGCCTCGACGAGATCGCCGACCTCGACCTCGGACAGGCCGATGTGCCGGATCTTGCCCTCGTCCTGCAGCTTCTTCAGTTCCCCGACCTGCTCGGCCACGGGCACCTTCGGGTCGATCCGGTGCAGCTGCAGCAGGTCGATCCGGTCGACGCCGAGGTGGCGCAGGCTCAGCTCGACCTGCTGGCGCAGGTACTCGGGCCGGCCGACCGGGATCCACTCGTTCGGGCCCTGGCGGGTGAAGCCGGCCTTGGTCGCGATGACCACGTCGTCGGCGTACGGGTGCAGCGCCTTCTTGATCAGCAGGTCGGCGACGAAGGGGCCGTAGGCGTCGGCCGTGTCGATCAGGTTCACGCCCAGCTCGACGGCCCGCCGCAGCACACGGACGGCCTCGCCGGGATCCTTCGGGTCGCCCCACACACCGGGTCCGGTCAGCTGCATGGCTCCGTACCCGAGTCGGGTGACCGGGAGGTCGCCGCCGATGGTGAAGGTGCCGGAGTTCTTCGCACTCATGGTTCGTCCCATCATCGTCCGGGGTGTTCGGAGGGGTGAAACCCCCGGGTACCCCGGACGATTCCCGGAAACGCTCAGGAGTTGCGCGGGAAGCCCAGGTTGACCCCGGCGTGCGACACGTCCGGCCACCGCGACGTGACGACCTTCGTCCGGGTGAAGAAGTGGAACCCCTCCGGCCCGTACGCGTGGCTGTCGCCGAACAGCGAGTCCTTCCAGCCGCCGAAGGAGTAGTAGCCCACCGGGACCGGGATCGGGACGTTCACCCCGACCATGCCCACCTCGACCTCGCTCTGGAACCGCCGGGCCGCCGCGCCGTCGCCGGTGAAGATGGCCGTGCCGTTGCCGTACGGGTTGGCGTTGATCAGGTCCAGGGCGTCGTCGTACGAGCCCGCGCGGGCCACCGCCAGCACCGGGCCGAAGATTTCGTCGGTGTAGATCGACATCTCGGGGCGGACGTGGTCGAACAGCGTCGGGCCGAGCCAGAACCCGTCCCCGGACACCTCGATCCCCCGGCCGTCCACCACCAGCGACGCGCCCTCGGCCACCCCGGCGTCCACATAGGACTCGACCCGGGCGTGGTGCGCCGCGGTGACCAGCGGGCCCATCTCCGACGCCGGGTCGCGGCCGTCGCCGACGCGCAGCCGGGACATCCGCTCGGTGATCTTCGCCACCAGCGCGTCCCCGACCGGGTCGACGGCCACCACCACCGACACCGCCATGCACCGCTCCCCCGCCGAGCCGAAGCCGGCCGACACCGCGGCGTCGGCGGCCAGGTCGAGGTCGGCGTCCGGCAGCACCACCATGTGGTTCTTCGCGCCCCCCAGTGCCTGGACGCGCTTGCCGTGCCGGGTACCGGTTTCGTAGACGTACCGCGCGATCGGCGTCGACCCGACGAACGAGATCGCCTTGACGTCGGCGTGCGTCAGCAGTCCGTCCACCGCGGCCTTGTCACCGTGCAGCACGTTGAGCGCGCCCGCGGGCAACCCGGCCTCGGCGAACAGCTCCGCGATGAACACCGACGCCGACGGGTCCTTCTCGCTCGGCTTGAGCACGACGGTGTTCCCGCAGGCCAGCGCGTTGGGGACGAACCACAGCGGCACCATGGCCGGGAAGTTGAACGGCGAGATCACGCCGACCACGCCCAGCGGCTGGGCGATCGAGTAGACGTCGACGCCGGTGGAGGCGTTCTCGCTGAACCCGCCCTTGAGCAGCTGGGCGGCGCCGCAGGCGAACTCGACGTTCTCGATCGCGCGGGCGATCTCGCCGGCCGCGTCGGACTCGACCTTGCCGTGCTCGCTCGTGATGATCTTCGCCAGCTCGTGCTTGCGCGCGGACAGCAGCTCGCGGAAGGCGAACAGCACGCGCGTCCGGCCGGCCAGGGACGTCCCGCGCCAGCCCGGCAGCGCCGCCTTGGCCGCGGCGACGGCCGCTTCGACCTCGGCGTCGCCGGCGAAGTCGACGTGCGCCCGGACCTGCCCGGTGGCCGGGTCGAAGACCTCGCCGGAGCGCGCGGCGGTCCCGCCGTACGGCTTGCCGTCGATCCAGTGGCTGATGCGGTCGGTCACGGCAGGCTCCTTCGATCCGGCGACGTCCCCCAGAGTCTCAAGGCGGGCGCCACGCCACCGCCATCGACAACGTGTACGGACTCGCTGTCGCGGCCGTACAGTCTGTCCCTGCCGATCATTCGAGGAGCCATGTACCCGACCGTCGCCGAGGTCCTCGCGCTGCCGGTGCTGCGCCACGGCCGCCCGCACGTCGTCGCCGGTGCCGCCGGCCTGGACGCGCCGGTGCGCTGGGCGCACGTCGCCGAGGTCGCCGACATCGCGCACCTGCTGCGCGGCGGCGAGCTCGTGCTGACCACCGGCGTCGCCCTGCCCGACGACGGCCCGGCACTCGCCCGCTACGTCGCCGACCTGGCCGGCGTCGGCGCGGCCGGGGTCGTGGTCGAACTGGTCCGGCACTGGAGCGACCGGCTGCCCGCCGCGCTGGTCGAAGCGGCCGAGGAGCACGGCCTGCCGCTGGTCACGCTCTCGCGCGAGACGCGGTTCGTGAGCGTCACCGAAGCCGTCAACGGCCAGATCGTCGACGCCCAGGTCGCCGAGCTGCGCGCGGCCGAGCGCGTGCACGAGACGTTCACCGCCCTGACGGTCGCGGGCGCCGAACCCGGCGTCGTCCTGGGCGAGGTCGCCCGGCTGACCGAGCAGCCCGTCGTGCTGGAGACGCTCTCGCACGAGGTCCTCGCCTACGACGCGGCCGGCACCGACCCGGCCGAGCTGCTGACCGGCTGGCCGGCCCGGTCGCGGGTGGTCCAGGTCGGCGAGCGGACCGGCTACCACCCGGGTTCGGGCTGGCTGGTGACCGTGGTCGGCGCGCGCGGGCACGACTGGGGCCGGCTGATCGTCGTCTGCGCCGACCAGCCGCCGCACCGCCACCGGGTGGTCGCCGAGCGGGCCGCGTCCGCGCTGGCCGTGCACCGGCTGGTCGCCAAGGACGTGGACGGTCTCGAACGCCAAGCCCACCGCGCCCTCCTCACCGAGCTGCTCGCGTCGCCGGCGCCGACGGCGGAGCTGCTGGCCCGGGCGTCGGCGCTGGCCGTGCCGCTGACCGGGCGGCAGCTGGTCGGGCTGGCGGTCCGGCCGCGGCTGACCGGCACGTCCCGCCCCGCGCTGTCGACGCCGCCGGTGCTGCGCGAGCTGGCCGAGGCGACGGTGCTGGCGGCGCGCCGCGCGAAGGTGTCGGCGCTGGTCGGGACGGACGACCTCGGCGTGCGGGCGCTGCTCGCGCTGTCGCGAGAGGCGAACGTCGAGGCGGTGCTGCACCGCCTCGCCACCGACGTCCACGAGGCCCGCGGCAGCGCGCCGGGCGTGCTCGCGGTCGGCACGACGGTGACGTCCCCGGCCGAAGCGCGCCGGACGCTCCTGGAGGCGGGCCAGGTCGCGGCGGCGGCGCTGGGGACGGGTGCCGAGCGGGTGCTGCACCGGCTCTCGGACGTCCGCCTGCGCGGCCTCCTGCACCTGCTCGAAGGCGACGAGCGCGTGACGGCGTTCGCCTTTCGCGAGCTCGGGCCGTTGCTGCAGCGGGACGCGGCGTCGGGCAGCCGCCTGGTGCAGGCGTTGCGGCACTACTGCGAGCAGGGCGGCAACAAGTCGGCGGCGGCCGCGGCGGCCCACACGTCGAGGACGGCGTACTACCAGCAGCTCGCCCGGATCGAGCAGGTCCTCGGCGTCCGGCTGGAGGAGCCGGAGACGATGCTGTCGCTGTACGTCGCGCTGCTGGCGGCGGACCTCACCCGGACGAGCGAAGAAGACTCACCCGGACGTGCAGCACAGTGATCGACTCCGGTGTGCCGATGACACCGATATGGCCATAATCCCCCTCGCGGCATGCTTGATGAGCCTCGGCTGCCTCGCGCCGGCGCACCCCCCGGCGTCGACGCTGCAGCTGACCACCCACGACACCGCCAACCGCGTGAGCTCGGTCCTCCTGACGTGCGAGCCCACCGGCGGCACGCACCCGAAGCGCGACAAGGCGTGCGCGGTTCTTTCCGATGCGGGCGGCGACTTTGCGCGGATCACCGCGCGGCACCAGATGTGCACGCTGATCTACGCCCCGGTCGACGTGACGGCGATCGGCACCTGGCACGGCAAACCGGTGTCGTACACCACGACGTTTCCCAATCGCTGCGAAGCGGATCGCGATTCGGACGGCGTGTTCGCGTTCTGACGCTGGTTTGCGACAGGAGAACGGCATCACCTGAAAGGGCACGGCCTGCTCACGGGCAGGCTGTGCCCCATGCCACCACCGATCGCCACGCCCCGGGCTCGCGCACTGGGGTTCGGGATGAGAAGAGCCCGGCAGGCCCGGAACCTGAAGGTCCGGGAACTCGGCCGGATGATCGACGTGCCACCGCAGAACATTTCCAACTGGGAGAGCGGCAAGCGGATCCCGAAAGTCGACGAACTCGCCACGATTCTGGGGGCACTGCGGGTGGAGCCCGCCGAACGCGCCCGGCTGGTCGAGTTGGCCCGCACCGCCACCGAGCCCAACTGGCTCGAACAGCACGCGCCCCCGACGGCCACGTTCGTCGATTACGAGCGGACCGCCACCGACATGTTCGAGTGGGCTTCGGGCCTGGTTCCCGGACTGCTGCAGACGCCCGCTTACATGCGGGCGATCTTCGCCGCGACGGCCCGCCCGAAGCAGGACATCGAGAAGCACGTGATGATCCGCCTCGCCCGCCGCGATGTCCTGCGCAGCCACCCGCCCCTGGAGTACCAGGCTGTGCTCGGCGAAGCGGTGCTGCACCAGGACATCGGTGACCGGTCGGAGATGGCGGAGCAGCTTCGCCACCTGCTCGCGGCATCCCGCGCGCGCAATGTCTCGGTGCGCATCCTGCCGGAGCGCCGCGGCTACCACCCGGGCCTCTACGGGCCGTTCGTGATCTTCGATTTCGAAGACCTGCCGCCCATCGTCTATTTGGAGCACTACCGCAGCAACGGGTACGTCTACCATGACGATCACCTGGCCGACTACCGCGCGGCGAAGGCGACCTTGTCCGCCCTGGCCTTGAGCGAGCACGATTCGGAGCAGCTCATCCAGGGGGTGATCACCGAACTGGAGGACTGAAATGTCAGATGCCAGCTGGCGGAAATCCTCCTACAGCGGCGAAGACCCCCAAGGCAACTGTGTCGAAGTTCGGCTTGCCGGGTTGTCCCAGATCCGCGACACGAAGGACCGCGCGGGCGGCACACTCTCCGTTACCACCCGATCGTGGGAAGCCCTGGTCGGTTCTTTGCGCGCGCGGAAGCCGCCGGGTCGCCCCCACGACGGCCCGGTGGCTCCCGCGTAACTCTTAACCACGCGTCACCCGCCGGTCCGGTTCAGCCGCAGGGGGCCGGCGGGGCGAGCGGTGCGTCCCGGGCCGTCGAACGGCTCAGGTTCCAGGCCGGCCAGCCGTCCGGGGTGTCGTTCGCGAGGACCTGGCGGAGCACGCACGTGCGCAACGGTTCCGGCAGCCGCGCCGAGACGACCGGGGCCACGTCGGCGGAAAAGCCGGCCAGATAACGGTGGTCGAGGGGCTTGCCGGCCGCCGCGCGGTCGAGGTTGGCGTCGGCGATGAGGCGTTCCGGGTCGAGCACGGCGAGCACCAGCAGCGCTCCCGCGGCCGTGGCGATCGCCGCGCGGGGCAGCCAGCTCGGGCGCAACCGGACCAGCGCCGCCAGGACCAGGACGAACAGCCCGCCGAACCACAGTTCGCACACCTCGACCAGCAGGCGCAGGACCGTGAACCCGTACGCCTCCTGGTACGTCCACATGCGACTCAACGCCGACCCGACCAGCACCAGGCTCAGTGCGCTGAGCGTGCCGAGCAGGACGCGCTGGCGGAGCCGGTCGGCTTTGGTCACATCCGGCGCCCACCGCAGCGCCGCGGCGACGATGGCGAGCGTCAGCACGGTGACCGCGCACAGCTGCCAGAAGCCGCCGCGGGCGTACTCGGCCGACGTCAGGTTGCTGGTGTGCAGGACGTACTCCGTCCCGCCGAACAGCACCACCAGCCGGACCCCGACGAAGACCCCGAACACCAGGATCAGCACCACGAGCGGGACCGTCCACTCCAGACCGTAGCCCGTCCGGTGTGGACGGTCGCCCGACGCCCTTCGCGGTGGCGCGGCGAGGAAGTAGCACGCCCCGGCGACGACCGACATGGCGACGGCGAAGACGGCACACCACCGCACGAGCGTCGCGACGCTGAGGTCGGGCACGAGGGCGGTGACGACGGCGGCGAAGGCGGCATCGGCACTGGCGAGCAACGGCACGAAGACCCCGACGAGCGCGGCGGCGGCGAGCACGGCGAGCGCGATCCGCCGGGCGACCCCGTCGCGCCGGGCGGCGAAGCGCCCGACCCCGCGTCCGACCCACGGGAGGGCGAGGAACGCCTCGACGGGCAGGGCGAGCATGTCGTAGAGAACGGAGTTGACGGTCCGTTCCCCGACGACGGCCAGCGACCCGGCCACCACGGCGGCCAGCACGCAGAGGGTGAACAGCCACCCGGACGCCCGCACGGCCCCCATCGCGAGCAGCGCGAGGGCGAGCCCGGCCCAGGCGCCGTTGCGCCAGGTGAAGCTGCTCCCGGCACGCGAGCGCCGGTCGGCAACGACGACACCGGCGGCAACGGCGAGCCCGCTGAGCACCCAGCCGACCCCGGGCCGGTCGACGGGCAGCACCAGGGCAGCGGCCACCCCGGCCACCCCGGCAGCAGGCAGCACCGCGGGCGGCAGCGGAACGACGGCGGACTTCGGCGGCGGGAGCGGCCGCATGAGGACGGGCGGAGCGGCAACGGCCACCCCACCGCCCGAGGCTCCCGGTGGGTCGACGGGAGGCCCACCACCCGCGACGCCCCGATCGGCGACCATCGGCCGCTTTCCCCGCGGCACCGGCCGTCCATCCCCCGGCTCATCCACCCTGTTCTTCGGCATCCACCACTCCCACGTTCGCTTCCGCAAATACCTCAGCCCGCGACCCCGCGAACCACCCCGAAAAAAGCGACCTAAGCCGGCAGCGTCACCCGGATCCGGCTCCCCACCCCCGCCGACGGATCGACCACTCCGATCGTCCCCCCGTGCAGCTCCACCGCCCACCGCGCGATCGCCAGCCCCAGCCCCGTCCCCCCGCCGGACGGCCGCTCCCCCCGCGTGAACCGCTCGAACACCCGCTCGCGGTCCGCCGGCGCGATACCCGGCCCCTCGTCGCACACGTCGATGCGCACCTCGCCCGGCCGCACCTCGGCCAGCACGCGCACCGAGCCGCCCGCCGGGCCGTGGCGGGCCGCGTTCTCCAGCAGGTTCGCCACCACCTGGAACAACCGTCCGCGGTCCGCCGTCACCGTCGCCTCGGCAGGCGTCACCGCGACCGAGAAACTGACCCCGCGCACCAGCGCCGCCTCCGAAACCGCCTCCGACAGCAGCTCCGACAACGGGAACGAGGTCTTGTGCAGCGGCATCGCCCCCGCGTCCAACCGGGACAGGTCCAGCAGCTCGTCCACCAGCTTCGCCAGCCGCTCGGTCTGCTGCAGGGCCGTCTTCAACGTCGCCGGGTCGGGATCCTCGACGCCGTCGACCAGGTTCTCGAGCACCCCGTTCAACGCCGTGATCGGCGTGCGCAGCTCGTGGGACACGTTCGCGATCAGCTCGCGGCGTTGCCGGTCCGCGTCGCCGAGGTCGCCCGCCATCTGGTTGAACGCGAGGGCGAGCACCCCCACCTCGTCCCGCGTGGTCGCGCGGATCCGGCGCGTGTAGTCGCCCTTCGCCATCGCGCGTGCCGCCGCCGTCATCTCGCGCAGCGGCCGCGTCATGCCGTGGGCCAGCAGCTGGGACAACACCAGCGCCAGCACCACCGCGGTGATCGTCGTCCTCGGCGGCAGCCAGCCGATCTGCCAGTTGAAGAACGCGAACGCCACCCCTCCGGACGCCACCATCAGGATCGCCAGCTTCAGCTTGATCGACCGGATCCGGTCGAGGGGCCGCGGCACGAAGTTCACGATCCCGCCTCCAGCGCGTAGCCGACGCCGTGCACGGTCCGGATGAGGTCCGCGCCGAGCTTGCGCCGCAGCGCCTTGATGTGGCTGTCCACCGCCCGCGTGCCCGCGGACGTGCCGTGGACGTCCCAGTCCCACACCTCCGACAGCAGCCGTTCCCGCGGCTGCACCGCCCGCGGCCGCCGGGCGAAGTGCACCAGCAGGTCGAACTCGATCGGCGTCAGCTGCGCCGCGACCCCGGCCCGGGCGACGCGCCGCTGGTCGACGTCGATCTCGAGGTCGCCGAGCACGATCCGGGTGCCCGAGACCGACGACGAGCGCTCGACCCGCCGCAGCAGCGCGTGCACCCGGGCGGTCAGCACCCGCATCGAAAACGGTTTCGTGAGGTAGTCGTCGGCGCCGACGCCGAGCCCGACCAGCAGGTCCGTCTCGTCGGCGCGCGCGGTCAGCATCAGCACCGGCACCGGCCGCCGCCCCTGGATCCGGCGGCAGACCTCCAGGCCGTCGAACCCCGGCAGCATCACGTCCAGCACGACGAGGTCCGGCTCGCCGGACGCCTCGGCCGTGACCGCGGCCGGCCCGTCGTGGGCGATGTCCACGGTGAACCCTTCGGCCCGCAGCCGGGCCGCGATCGACGCGGCGATCGTGGCGTCGTCCTCGACGACGAGCACGCGCCGCCCACCCAGTTCCATGGCCACGACCCTAAGCACCTCCGGTGGAGACGGTTCGCGCGAAGTGTGAAGATCCTGTGGAGACGTTTCACCCGCTTTACCGGTTCGTTGCGCCCGGATGTGTGACGCAGGTCATGCACTCCGGGGCCGGTTCGCGCAATCGACAGACTGCACTCCTGATCAGCGAAGAGTGAACAGACTGCCGTTGCCCCGGCGCTGACCAGGCGCGCAGGATTCCGCAATGGCGCCGACACCCGCAGACCAGCGCGTGCACGACGACGGCCGGGTCGAGCTCGATCCCGCCGGCGTCCGGTCTCTCGAAGGCAGCCGGTTCTTCAACGAGGAACTGGCCCCCGTCGCAGTCGAAAAACGGACCTGGACCACCTACAACTACTTCGCGCTCTGGATGGGGATGGCGCACAACATCCCCAGTTACGCCTTGGCCGCGTCGCTGATCGCGCTCGGCATGAACTGGGTGCAGGCGCTGCTCACGATCACGATCGGCAACCTGGTCGTGCTGGCCCCGATGCTGCTCAACAGCCACGCCGGCACCAAGTACGGCATCCCGTTCCCGGTGTTCGCCCGCGCCTTCTACGGCCTGCGCGGCGCCAACCTGGCCGCGTTGCTGCGCGCGTTCATCGCGTGCGGCTGGTTCGGCATCCAGACGTGGGTCGGCGGCGAGGCCATCTACGTCATCCTCGGCCGGCTGCTCGGCTCCTGGTGGCGTGACTCGTCCGTGGTCGCCGGGCAGCACTGGACGCTCTGGCTGTCCTTCGTGGTCTTCTGGATCGGCCAGATGCTGATCATCTGGCGCGGTATGGAGGCGGTCCGCCGGTTCGAAAACTGGACGGCGCCGCTGGTGTCGGTCGGCTTCCTGATCATGCTCGGGTACGTGCTGGTCAAGGCGGGCGGGCTCGGCCCGATCCTGGCCGACGGCGGCAAGCTCGGCTGGGGCCCGGACTTCTGGAAGGTGTTCGCGCCGGCCCTGATGGCGATGATCGCGTTCTGGTCGACGCTGTCGCTCAACATGCCGGACTTCACCCGCTTCGGCGGCAGCCAGCGCAAGCAGGTCCGCGGCCAGATCCTCGGCCTGCCGACGACCATGACGTTCATCGCGATCGTGGCCATCCTGACGACGTCGGGCGGGCACGTGCTCTACGGCCAGGACATCTGGGACCCGGCGCAGCTGGCCGACAAGTTCACCAGCCCGGTCGTGGTCGTCGTCGCGCTGGTCGCGCTGGTGCTCGCCACGATTTCGGCGAACCTCGCGGCCAACGTCGTCAGCCCGTCCTACGACTTCTCGAACGCGTTCCCGAAGAAGATCACCTTCGCGGTCGGCGGCGGGATCACCGGCGTCATCGGCGTCCTGATCCAGCCGTGGCGGCTGTACTCCGACCCGAACATCTACATCTTCGCCTGGCTCGGCTTCTACGGCGGCCTGCTCGGCGCGGTCGCCGGGGTGCTCGTCGCCGGCTACTGGGTCGTCAACCGCACCAAGCTGCGGCTGAAGGACCTCTACACACCCGATGGGGTGTACTGGTTCAGCGGCGGCTGGAACTGGCGCGCGCTGGTCGCCACCCTGGTGGGAGCACTGCTGGCGGTCGGTGGCGCCTACGGCGGGCCGTTCCCGGACGCCGGTCTCATCCCGTTCCTCAAGCCCCTTTACGACTACAACTGGGTGATCGGCCTGGTCGGCGCGTTCGCCGTCTTCACCGCCCTCGCCCTGCCCGCAACGAAGAAGGAGGAGATCAGTGAGCGTGGTTCGAGCCGGATTGATCCAGCAGCGGTGGACGGGTGACAAGGAGTCCATGATCAAGGCGGCGGTCGACCACATCGCCACCGCCGCTTCCCAGGGCGCCCAGGTCGTCTGCCTCCAGGAACTGTTCTACGGGCCGTACTTCTGCCAAGTGCAGGACGCCGACTACTACTCCTACACCGAGGCCATCCCGGACGGCCCGACGACCAAGCTCATGCAGGAGGTGGCCGAGCGCCACGGGATCGTGCTGGTCGTGCCGATGTACGAGGTCGAGCAGCCCGGCGTCTACTACAACACCGCCGCGGTGATCGACGCCGACGGCACCTACCTCGGCAAGTACCGCAAGAACCACATCCCGCAGGTCAAGGGGTTCTGGGAGAAGTTCTACTTCCGCCCCGGCAACCTCGGCTACCCGGTGTTCGACACCGCCGTCGGCCGCATCGGCGTCTACATCTGCTACGAGCGGCACTTCCCGGAGGGCTGGCGCGCGCTCGGCCTGGCCGGGGCGAAGATCGTGTTCAACCCGTCGGCGACCAGCCGCTCGCTGTCGCAGTACCTGTGGAAGCTGGAGCAGCCGGCGGCCGCGGTGGCGAACGAGTACTTCGTCGGCGCGATCAACCGGGTGGGCGTGGAACCGCTGGGCGACAACGACTTCTACGGTCAGACGTACTTCGTCGACCCGCGCGGCCAGCTGATCGACGAAGCCGCCTCCGACACCGACGACGAGGTCGTGGTGCGCGACCTCGACCTTTCGCTGCTCGAGGAAGTCCGGAACACGTGGGCGTTCTACCGCGACCGCCGCCCGGACACCTACAGCCCGCTCGCGGAGGCCTGATGACCACGCTCATCCAGGGCGGTCAGGTCGTTTCGCCGTCGGGCGCGCTGCTCGCGGACGTCCTCGTCGACGGCGAGACCATCGCCGCCGTCGGGGCGCCCGGCACGCTGTCCGGCGACGAGACGATCGACGCCACCGGGAAGTACGTGCTGCCCGGCGGCATCGACGCCCACACCCACATGGAAATGCCGTTCGGCGGCACCCATTCGGTGGACACGTTCCCGACCGGGACGACGGCGGCCGCGTGGGGTGGCACGACGACCATCATCGACTTCGCCGTGCAGGCCAAGGGCACTTCGCTGTTGTCCACTTTGGACAAGTGGCACGCCAAGGCCGACGGCAACTGCGCGATCGACTACGGCTTCCACATGATCGTCTCCGACGTCAACGACCAGTCGCTGAAGGAGATGGAAGCCTGCATCGACGGCGGCGTCGGCAGCTTCAAGATGTTCATGGCCTATCCGGGGGTGTTCTACTCCACGGACGGGGAAATCCTGCTCGCGATGCAGAAAGCCCGCGAGATCGGCGCTACGATCATGATGCACGCGGAAAACGGCATCGCGATCGATCAGCTGGCGGCGCAGGCCGTGGCGGCCGGGAACACCGACCCGGTGCAGCACGGGCTGACGCGGCCACCGGAACTGGAAGGAGAAGCCACCTCACGGGCGATTCAGCTGGCGAAGGTCACCGGTTCGCCGTTGTACATCGTGCACCTGTCGGCGTCGCAAGCGCTTGCGGCGGTGGCGGAGGCACGCAACGACGGTCAGAACGTCTTCGCGGAGACGTGTCCTCAGTACCTGTATTTGTCCATTGAGGACTTGGCGAAGCCGGACTTCGAGGGCGCGAAGTACGTCGCTTCGCCGCCGCTGCGGGAGAAGTCGCACCAGGCCGACCTGTGGCGCGGGCTGCGGACGAACGACCTGTCCGTGGTGTCCACCGACCACTGCCCGTTCTGCTTCAAGGACCAGAAGGAACTGGGCCGCGGCGACTTCCGGGCCATCCCGAACGGGATCCCCGGCGTCGAGCACCGGATGGACCTGCTGCACCAGGGTGTCGTCGCCGGTGAGCTGACGCTCGGCCGGTGGGTCGAGACGTGCTCGGCGACACCGGCGCGGATGTTCGGGCTGTACCCGCGCAAGGGTGTGATCGCGGCGGGTTCGGACGCGGACATCGTGATCTACGACCCTTCCGCTCGCCAGACCTTGTCGGCTGAGACGCACCACATGAACGTGGACTACTCGGCGTACGAAGGGTTCGAGATCACCGGTGGCGTGCACACGGTGCTTTCGCGCGGGCGCGTGATCGTGTCGCCGGACGGGTTCACCGGGTCGACGTCGCACGGCAAGTTCCTGTCCCGGTCGCTCAACCAGTACCTGAACTGAGGACGCCATGGACTTCGGGATCGTGCTGCAGACGGACCCGCCCGCGCGGGACGTCGTGCGGCTGATGAAGGACGCCGAGGACTGCGGGTTCCGGTACGGCTGGACGTTCGACTCCTGCGTGCTCTGGCAGGAACCGTTCGTCATCTACTCGGCCGTGCTGGCCGCGACTTCGTCGCTCGTCGTGGGGCCGATGGTGACCAGCCCGGGAACGCGGGACTGGTCGGTGATGGCGTCGACGTTCGCCACGCTCAACGACATGTACGGCAACCGGACGGTCTGCGGGATCGGCCGCGGCGACTCGGCCCACCGCGTGGTCGGGAAGCCCCCGTCCACCCTGGCCACCGTCCGCGACTGCATGCGCGTGGTCAAGGACCTGGCCGAGGGCCGTGCGGTGACGATGAACGACAAGACCGTGCAGATCCCGTGGATCCGCAACGGCCGCCTCGAGATGTGGATGGCCGGCTACGGGCCGAAGGCACTGCAGACGGTCGGCGAGCACGCCGACGGCTTCATCCTGCAGTGCGCGGACCCGGCGATCGCCCGCTGGACGATCGGCGCGGTCCGCGACGCGGCCCGCGCGGCCGGGCGCGACCCGGGCGGCATCACGATCTGCGTCGCGGCCCCGGCGTACGTCGGCGAAGACCTGCCGCACCAGCGCGAACAGCTGCGCTGGTTCGGCGGGATGGTCGGCAACCACGTCGCCGACCTGGTGGCGCGGTACGGCTCGTCGGGAGTGGTACCCCAGGAACTGACGGACTACATCCGCGAACGGGAGGGCTACGACTACAGCCACCACGGCAAGGCGGGCAACCCGTCGACGGAGTTCGTCCCCGACGAGATCGTCGACCGGTTCTGCCTGCTGGGGCCGGCTTCGTCCCACGTCGAACGGCTGCAGGAGCTGGCCGAGCTGGGCGTCGACCAGTTCTCGCTGTACCTGATGCACGACGACCGCGAGGCGACCCTGGCGTCGTACGGGTCGCAGATCATCCCGAAACTCACCACGTAGGGCCCGCCCTACCCCGGTTCCGGGGGTGCGCACCAGCGCGCCCCCGGTCCCGGTGCCGGGACGATCGGGCCATGAACCTTCGTGTTGCGCTGGCCCTGGGGACGGCCACTCTCACGGCCGGCGCCCTCGCCCTCGCCCTCGCTTTCGCGCCCGCGGCCGCGGCGAGCCCGGCCGGCATCGTCTGGGAGGACACCTGCGCCGCCGGGTACGAATGCGGCCACCTCGACGTGCCACTGTCCTATCAGGACTCGTCGCTGGGGACCGTGCGGCTGGCGGTCGCCCGGCTGCCCGCCACCGACCAAGCCCACAAGCTCGGTACTGTCTTCTCCAACCCGGGCGGCCCGGGCTCGTCCGGGCGGTTCGCCCCGGCGTTGACCCCGGGGTTGCACGCCCGCTTCGACATCGTCGGGTTCGACCCGCGCGGCGTCGGCGCGAGCTCGAAGATCCACTGCTTCACCGACCCGGCGCAGCTGGCGGTCCTGCAGCGAGCGCTCGGCACGTTCCCGCTGACCCGGGAGGCCGAGCAGCAGCAGATCGCCGACACGAAAACGGTCACCGACCTGTGCGAGCAGAACGCGGGCCCGTTGGCGAACCACCTGTCGACCGGGACGATCGCCCGCGACCTGGACCGGCTGCGCGCGGCGTTCGGCGAGCCGAAACTGCGGTACTACGGGAAGTCGTACGGCACGTACCTCGGCGAGACGTACGCGAACCTGTTCCCGGGCCGCGTCGGCTCCCTGGCCCTGGACGCGGTCGACGACCCGGCACGCTGGTCCACCGGCCCCGGCCCGATGAGCTACCGCCTGCAGGGCTTCTCGGACGCCCCGCGGGCGTTGCAGTCCTTTTTGGACGCTTGCGCGTCTCGCTGCCCGTTCGACTACGACGACATCCTGAACCGGCTCGAACGCGGCCCGATCACGGTGACCGACCCGGCCGGCCGCCAGGTCGTCGTCACCTACCAGAGCGCGATCAGCCGGATCCACACCTTCCTGACCGACGCCGGGTCCGCGCCGGCCCTGACGGCTTTCCTGCAGGCCCTGGCCGACCCGGCTTCGCCCGCACCTGCCGCGGAGGGCAGCCCCCCGGACGTCGACTCCCTACTGGGCGGCGGCGCCACCCTGTGCACGGACGCGGCGAACCCGCGCGACCCAGCGGTCTGGTGGGACTACGCCCACCGCGCAGACCGCATCGCGCGCGGCTTCGGAGCGTTCGACGTCTACAAGACGCTGCCCTGCGCCACCTGGCACGTCACGGACACCGGCCGCTACGCGGGACCGTGGAACCACCCGACGGCACCGATCCTCCTGCTCGCCAACCGCCAGGGAGACCTGGAGACGCCGTACGCGGGCGCGCAGCGCACGGAGCACCTGCTCGGCAACGCCCGCCTGCTGAGCCTCAACACGTACGGCCACGGTTCCCGCGGCAAGAGCACCTGCATCGACGCATGGCTGGACCGCTACTTCATCACCGGCGCGGTACCCGCGGCGGGCACACTCTGCGACTGAACCTCACCGGAAGACGTCGGCACCGGCTTCTTGCCGGACGGGCTTCCGGGCGCAGTTCGGCGAGCCCGAGGGCCAGCCGCAGTGCCCGGGGCCCGGCGGCCGTGGTCGCAAACGACTCGGCGGCGGCGACCAAGACCCGCCGCCGAGCCAGGGCCGCCGCGATCCGGTCCGGGCGCGCGTCCGGGGCAGGCGGCAGCCACAGGAAGTACGACGAGGGGTGCGCGACCACCCGGCCAGCACCTCGGCGGCGACTCCCTGATCGCCTTGGGCGTCCTGAACCGCGCGGGCTTGCGGGTATCGATCGCCGGCCCGAGTAGGCGCGTGACATCGATGAACGATGGCATGGACATCGCGGAGCGCGCGCAGGCACTGGCATTGAAGATCCGCAAGCACAAGGAAGGCATCGAAACCGAAGAGGCGACCAAGAACGCCTTCGTGATGCCGTTCATCAGCACCGTCCTCGGTTACGACGTGTTCAATCCGGCCGAAGTCATCCCCGAGTTCACCGCCGACGTCGGCACCAAACGGGGTGAGAAGATCGACTACGCGATCGTGCACAACGGTCAGGTGCAGGTTCTCGTCGAGGCCAAGAAGATCAACGACCCGCTCCGGATCGAGCACGCTTCCCAGCTGTTCCGCTACTTCGCCGTGACGAACGCCCGGATCGCCATCCTGACGAACGGGCAGGTGTACGAGTTCTACACCGACCTCGACGCCCCGAACCGGATGGACGCCAAACCGTTCCTCGTGCTGGACTTCGCCGACATCGACGACACCCTCCTGCCCGAACTGGCCAAGCTCACGAAGGAATCCTTCGACCTCGACTCGGTCATCAGCGCCGCGGGCGAGCTGAAGTACATCGGGCAGCTGAAGCGGGTCCTCGCGGCCCAGTTCAAGGAGCCCGAGGACGAATGGGTCAAGTTCCTGACCTCCCGGGTGTACGAGGGGGCTATCACCCAGCGGGTCCGTGACCAGTTCGGCCCGTTGGTGGCCAAGGCGGCCGGCCAGTTCCTGAACGAGCAGGTCAACGACCGCCTGAAGAACGCACTCGGCGGCCCGGACGCCTACGTGAGCGTTTCGAGCGGCAGTGTCGTACAACCCGGCCAGCAGGAACCGGCACAGGTTGTCGACGCCGGTCCGGCCGAGGAAGCCGAGCGAGTCGTCACGACCGAAGAGGAACTCGAGGGCTACCGGATCGTCCGCGCCATCGTCTGTGCCGAGGTGCCCGCCGCAAGGATCGCCGCCCGCGACACCCAGACCTACTTCGGCGTCCTCCTGGATGACAACAACCGGAAGCCGATCGCCCGGCTGTGGTTCAACCGATCGAAGAAGTACCTCGGCGTGTTCGACGAAAACAAGGTCGAGACCCGCCTGCCGATCACCACGGTCGAGGACATCTACCAGCACGCGGACCACTTGAGGAACACGGTGGCGAGGTACCTCACCGCAGCGCGCCCCCAGGCCGCGACTCCCGAGCCGGTTCCCCCGGTTCAGGCCACCAAAGCTTGGTAGACCAGCTGCCTCAGCTGGGGACGCAGCCGGTACGTGCTGGACGGCAAGAGCTGGGTGTAGAAGCCCACCGTCAGGTCTGCTGCCGGATCCACCCAGAAGGCCGTTGATGCTGCTCCTCCCCAGGCGTACTCGCCTGCCGATGACAGGGTCCTGGCCTTCACCGGGTCCTCCAGGACTGAGAAGCCCAAGCCGAAGCCGTGGCCGTCGAAGGGCATTTCGGCGAACAATGGGCGGCCGAACTGCTCCAGGTCCACGTGGCCCGGTAGGTGGTTGCTTGTCATCAACGACACCGTTCGCGGGGACAGCAGACGTGCGTCGTCCAGGGTTCCGCCGCGGCGGAGCATCTCGGTGAAACGCCAGTAGTCGCGTGCCGAGGAGACCAGGCCGCCGCCTCCGGACAGGGCTTCCGGGGTTGTTGTTCCCAGGCGGCCGAATGCGTCGTTTCGGCGCGCCTTCCCCGAGGCCGGGTCTCGGACGTACATTGCCGCCAGGCGGTCGGCAGATGCTGCGACGAAGCCGGTGTCCGTCATGTCCAACGGCGAGAAGATGCGGGACGCGAAGAACTCGTCCAGGGGCAGACCCGAGACCACCTCGACGAGCCGGCCGAGGACGTCCGTTGCCACCGAGTAGTTCCACTCCGTTCCCGGCTGGAACAGCAGCGGCAACGTGGCCCACTTCTCGGAGCACGCCGCCAGGTCGAGGCCCGGCGGGGTGCCCCATTCGAAACCCGCCGCCCGGTAGATCGCGTCCACCGGGTGGCCGTGGTGGAAGCCGTACGTCAGGCCGGCCGTGTGGGTCAGCAGGTGCCACACCCGGATCGGCGCCGTCGCCGGCTCGGTCGCGGGGGCGAGGGCCGAGCCCTTGACGTACACCCGCGGGGACGCGAACTCCGGGAGCCAGCGCGAAATCGGGTCTTCCAGCTCCAGCAGGCCCTCTTCCGCGAGCATCATCGCCGCGACCGACGTGACCGGTTTGGTCATCGAGAAGATCCGCCACAGCGTGTCCGGCTCCACCGGCAGCGACGCCTCGACATCTCGGTGGCCGCCGCGGGCCAGGTGGACGATGCGGCCGTGCCTGCTCACCACCGCGAGCCAGCCCGGCAACCGTCCATTGTCGACATACCGGTCGAAGTGCGCGTCGATCCGGGACAGCCGTGCCGCGTCGAAGCCGGCTTCGGCCGGGTCGACGTCCACCTCGAAATCCGCCATACGGCGAGATTACTTCTCCCGCGCCCGTTCGGCCGCCTTCTCCTCGCGCCAGGCTTCGTCGTTCTTGCCGTAGCGCCAGTACCCCGAGATCGACAGCAGCTCGCGCCGCACGCCGCGCTCGTCGAGCAGGTAGCGCCGCAGCTCGCGGACGAACCCGGCCTCGCCGTGCACGAACGCCTGGACGACACCTTCCCGCCACGGCAGCTCGCGCACCGCGGCGGCGACGTCACCGCCGGAAGACCGGTGCAGCCAGGTGATCTGCGCGTCCGCCTTCGTGACCAGCGGCTGCTGCTCGTCCGCGTTCTCGACCAGGATCACCGCGTGCGCCGGGACGCCGGCCGGCAGCGCTTCGAGCGACGCGGCAATGGCCGGCAATGCGCTTTCGTCGCCTGCCAGCAGGTGCCAGTCCGCCTCCGCGCCCGGCGCGTAGGCGCCACCCGGGCCCAGCAGGAACAGCTCGTCGCCGGGCTGGGCCGTGGCCGCCCACGGGCCCGCGATGCCCTCGTCGCCGTGGTGGACGAAGTCGAGGACGAGCTCGCCGGCCTGCGGGTCGAACGCCCGGACGGTGTAGGACCGCTGCCGCGGCCAGTGCTCGCGCGGCATCGTCGCCCGGCACTCCTGCACGTCGAACGGCTCCGGGTACTCGACGCCGGGCACCTTGAACAGCACCTTCACGTAGGCGTCGGTGAACGCGTTGGGCTCGAACCCGGCGATGCCTTCGCCGCCCGCGACGATCCGGATCATGTGCGGGGTGAGGCGTTCGGTGCGCAGCACCCGCAGGCGCACCGCGGGACGCCCGGACCGCCGGGGTGCTTCAGCCATCGGCCACTCCAACCATCGCTAAGGCTTACCTAAGTCAGCCTACGCGCCGGAAACGGCCCGCGGCTACTCAGGTGTACCCAGTTCGTCGAGCAACCTCCCGAATCCGGCCACCACCTTCCCGCGGAACCCGATGAAGAACCGGTTGGCCAGCGGCACGCCCCACCGCCCCCACGAGGCCGCGTTGACGACCCGGTGCTCGACGCGGGAGCCACCCGGATCCGCCGTGACGCGGTACTCGCCGCGGTACCACCAGCCGCCCTGGACCGCGACGAACCCCTGCGAGCGGTCGACGTCCATCCGCATCGGATGGCCGCCTCCGGCCAGCCACCGCCGCAGCCGCTCGAACACCTCCCCCGGTGGCCGCGCCACCACGCCCGACGCCTCCGCAAGCGTTTTCACCCGCGCGGATCCGAAACCCGCGTGTTCTGGAACGCCGTGATCAGCCATTCGCCTCCCTCCCGGACGAGCACGAAGGAGACGGTCGACTCGCGCCCTTCGTCGGCCACCTCCCCGCCGGCCAGCGACGACCCGCCCCCGACGACGGCCACGGCGACGTCCGGCCGCACGAACCGCACCTTCGCCGCCTCGCCCGGCGACCCGGTCAGCTTCGACCCCTTCAGCGGCCCCTCGAACAGAGCACGATGCGAGGTCTCGATCGCCTCCCGCCCCGGGAAGTTCAGGCCGAAGAACGTGACGTAGTCCGCGTCCTCGGTGAACAGGCGCCCGTACGCAGCGGCATCACCGCGGTTCCACGCGTCGGTGAGCCGCCCGAGCACACCGCGGACAGCGGCTTCGGCAGTAGCGGTCATCGGATCCCCCTTCGAACAGTGTTCGTCTCACGAACACCGTTCTACTCTCGAACGCTGTTCGCGTCAAGTACAGTGTTCGGGTGACCGTGCCCCCGCCGCCGTGGCGCAGCGCTCCCCGCCGCCGCGCCGCGAAACCCACCCTCTCCCAGGCCTCGATCGTGCGAGCGGCCCTGATCGTCCTGGACGACGAGGGGATCGACGCGGTCACCATGCGGCGGATCGCGCAGGAACTGGAGACCGGGCCCGCGTCGCTCTACGCGCACGTCTCGAACAAGGACGAACTGGCGGAGCTCATGCTCGACGCCGTGCTCGCCGACATCCTGGTCCCCGAGCCCGACCCGGCGCAGTGGGACGAGCAGGTCAAGGAACTCGTCCGGGACCAGATCCAGGCGATGGCCGCGCACCGCGGCATCGCGCGCATCGCGTGGGACATCGCCGTGCCGGTCACGCCCAACTCGCTGAAGCAGGGCGAGGGAATGCTGGCCCTGCTCCGCGCGGGCGGCCTGTCCCTCAGGCAGGCGACCTTCGCGGGCGACGCGCTTTCCCTCTACGCCAAGGCGTACGCCTACGAAGCCAGCGGCTGGACGTGGGGCGAGATCGACCAGGCCGAAGCCGGCGAACGCGGCAGGCAGATGGTGGCGTACATGCGGTCACTGCCCCCCGCAGCGTTCCCCAACCTGCTGCAGGCCGGCGAGTTCTTCTCCGCCGAAACGGCGAAGGAACGCCTCGAGTTCGCGCTGGAGGCGTTCCTCGCCGGGCTGAAGGCGATCGCGAAGAGCTAGGGCCGCAGCACGATCTTGCCGCGCGTGTGCCGCCGTTCCAGCTCGCGGTAGGCGTCCTGCACCTCGTCCAGCGGGTAGACGCCGGAGACCGGCAGGTCCAGCAACCCCTTGTCCAGCAGCAGGGCCAGCTCGCGCAGCACGTCGGCCGACGCGCCCGCCGCGTTGCCGTCGGCCTTCACGTTGTACTTCTCGGCCGCGGCCCAGTCGATGATCGTGTCGATCCGGCCCGGGTGGATGCCCAGGTGCAGCGCCAGTTCCACGTACCCGGAGCCGAAGGTGTCGACGAACGCCTGCACGCCGGAAGGCGCGGCTTCGCGGATCCGCTCGAGAACGCCCTCGCCGTACGCGACCGGGACGACGCCCAGCGAACGCAGCCACTCGTGGTTCGCCTCGCCGGCCAGGCCGATCACCGTGGCGCCGGCCAGCTTCGCCAGCTGCACGGCGAGCGAGCCCACGCCACCCGCGGCGCCCGAAACGACGACGGTGTCGCCCTCCCGGGGGCAGACCGCGGCCACCGCGGCGTACGCGGTGGTACCGGCGACGAACAGCGAACCGGCCACTTCCCACGGCACGGCGTCCGGCTTCGGCGTCAGATTCGCCGCCTCCGCGACGACGAACTCCGCGTGGCTCGACCGCGTGTCGACGAACCCGATCACCTCGTCGCCGACAGCGACGTCCGAGACGCCTTCGCCGAGCGAAGCGACAACCCCGGCGAAGTCACTCCCCTGTCCGGACGGGAACGTCGCCGGGAACCGCGAGTGCAGCAGTCCCTCCCGGATGGACGCCTCGCCCGGGTTGATCCCCGCCGCGCGGACCTCGACGAGCACCTGGCCCGCTCCCGGGACCGGCCGCGGAACGTCCTCGACCCGCAGGACCTCCACGTCGCCGTACTCGTCGAACCTGATCGCGCGCGCCATGGGGCCTCCTCGAAAGTCGTTGCTGAATACAAGCAACGACCCGGTCCCCGGATTTAATCCCTAGCTGTGATGTTCAGGGAGGTTGGTCAGCCGGGTGACCGGCGGCTTGCCGCCGGTTGAGCTGTGGGGCCGGTGATGATTGTAGAAGTGCAGCCAGCCCGGTAGCTCAGCCCGGCGCAGGGCCTCGGATGGATAGAAACGAGCGTAGGCCCACCCGTCGGCGAGGGTGCGGTGGAACCGCTCGATCTTGCCAGTGGTCTGCGGCTGGTAAGGCCGGGTCCGTTTCGGAGTGATCCCCAGCTCGGTGCAGGTGTCGCGCCAAGCATGGGAGCGGTAGGCCGAGCCGTTGTCCGACAGCACCCGCTCGACATTGATGCCCAGGTCGGCGAACCAGGCGACCGCCCGGCGCAGGACCGCGGTCGCGGTGGCGGCCGTTTCGTCGGTGCGGGCTTCGGCGTAGGCGAGGCGGGAGTGGTCGTCGATGACGGTGTGCACGAATGCGGTGCCGGTGCGGGCGTGCCGGTCGGTGCTCCAGGTCCCGGTGCGCCGGGTGGTTATCGAGCTGTTCTTCTCGCCTTGCTGTTTGCCGACGTAGTGCCAGCCGCCGCCGTCGGGGATGGTGCCGAACTTGGTGACATCGACGTGGATCAGTGAGCCGGGGTAGTCGTGTTCGTAGCGGCGCAGGGGTTCGCCGGTGACCCGGTCGATGCGGGACAGGCGGTTGATCCGGCAGCGCACCAGTACCGCGCGCACGGTCGAGGCGGGCAGGCCGAGGCGGCCACCGATGCAGTCCTGGCGGCGACCATGAACATCTTCGCCGCATCGGTACAGGTCCAGCCCTGTTCAACGATCAGACGCGCCAGCCGGAGCCGGGTGCGTGGGGTCAGGGTGGCGTTAGGGTGGGATACGAAGGCCTCCGGAGGCGTGAAGCGGTTCCTAGACGGCTCCACTTCACAACCGGAGGCCTTCACCTGTCAGCACAACAGGCCGTCACCGGGTCACCTCAACGCGGAACAACTTCCCCGGACATCACACCTAGCCGGCGAGGCGGCGGACCACCCCGTCGGCCAGCAGCCGCCCCCGGTCGGTGAGCACCGCGCGGCCGCGGCTGTCCAAAGCGGACGGATCGAGCAGGCCCTCGGCCGCGGCCGCGCGGGCCTCGGCGAGCCCCGGCTCGTCCAGGACGTCGAGCGGCAGCCCTTCGGCGACGCGCAGCTCGAGCATGATCCGTTCGAGGTGCTGGTCGTCGTCGGTGAGCACCTCGCGCCCGCCCGCCGGCGAACGGCCGTCGGCGAGCAACCCCGTGTAGCGCGCCGGGTGCTTGACGTTCCACCAGCGCACCCCGCCGACGTGGCTGTGCGCGCCCGGGCCCGCGCCCCACCAGTCGTCGCCGCGCCAGTAGCCGAGGTTGTGGCGGCAGCGGGCCGCCTCCGACGCCGCCCAGTTCGACACCTCGTACCAGCGCAGCCCCGCCGCCGACAGCGCCGCGTCGATCATCTCGTAGTCGGCCGCCAGCACGTCGTCGTCCGGCGCGGGCAGCTCGCCGCGGCGCACGCGGCGAGCCAGCGCCGTGCCCTCCTCGACGATCAGCGCGTAGGCCGACACGTGGTCGACGCCGGCGCCCAGCACCGCGTCGAGCGTCGCGAGGAGGTCGTCGGGGCGCTCGCCCGGCGTGCCGTAGATCACGTCGAGGTTCACGTGCTCGAAACCGGCTGCCCGTGCCTCGGCGACGGCCTGGCCGGGACGGCCCGGGGTGTGCACCCGGTCGAGGATCCGCAGCACGTGCGGCGCGGCCGACTGCATGCCCAGCGAAACCCGGGTGTAGCCGGCTTCGCGGATGCCGTCGAAGAACGCCGGCGACGTCGACTCGGGGTTCGACTCCGTCGTCACCTCGGCGCCGGGAGCCAGCCCGAAGACGTCGCGGACCGCGTCGAGCACCGAACGCAACCCGTCCGCGCCGAGCAGCGAGGGCGTGCCGCCGCCGACGAACACCGTTTCGGCCGCGGGCGGCACGACGAGCACCCGCGCGGCGAGCTCCAGCTCGCGCCGCAGCCCTTCGAGCCAGGACTGCGGCGACGAGCCGGTGTCGAGCTCCCCCGCGGTGTAGGTGTTGAAGTCGCAGTACCCGCAGCGGGTGGCGCAGAACGGGACGTGCACGTACACCCCGAACGCTCTGCTGCCGAGCCCCTTCAGCGCGCTTTCCGGCAACGCCGGATCGATCGGTGTGGCGGGGTCGGGACGCAGTGCGGGCACGCTCGAATTGTCCACCCCGTCACGCCCGGTCGCCTCAAGGGGCCGATCGGGTTAACACCTGTTACGACGCCGGGAGGTTGGCCGCCACCCAGTCCGGGTCGGGCGCGATCATCTCGATGACGTCGAGCAGCACGCCGTTCGGGTCCGCGACGTAGAAGTGCCGCTGCCCGTACACCTCGTCGACGACCGGCGCCACCAGCTCGACACCCGCTTCTTCCAGCCGTTTCGCTTCGGCGCGAGCGTCTTCGACGACGAGCCCGAACGACACCCCGGACACCTCCTGCGCGCGGTAGCCGGGCGGGATCGACTCGTGCCCGCGCTGCACGAAGCTGATCTCGAACCCCGGCGCGCCGGCGTTGACGCTCGCGAACCAGCCGAGCTCGACCGTGACCGGCAGGCCGACGACGTCCGCGTAGAAGCGGGTGGTCGCGGCGACGTCGTCGACCAGGTACCCCGCCCCGAAACCCGTGACCTGCATCCCCAGTTCCTCTCTTCAAACCACTGTGCCTGAAGTACTCTACATGTAGTACTCAGGTGGGGCAAGAGTGCGTGCGCAAGGCGGTTGACACGGTTTTCGCAGGTAAGTGACCCTTCTCCCACCATCCGGGCACCCCTGGACCACATTGTGGACGCGTGGCACGCTGACGCCGTGACTCATGCCGGTGTTCTCCTCGTGGCCCGCCGCCACGTCGACCTCCTGCGGGTCGCCAGCGCCCTCTGCGTACCCGTTCGCTGACTCCCGATCGCCACCACCTGCCACGAACCTGGACAGCCGGCGCCGGAGGACACCGCGAGCCGGTGGTCCTCCGCCGCCACGAAAAGCCTCTCGGAGGACGCCGCCATGGCCACGCCCCAAACCCCAGCCCGCCCCGCGCGGGCCAAGCAGAAGCGCGGCGAAGGGCAGTGGGCGCTCGGTTACCGGGAGCCGCTGAACCCGAACGAGCGGTCGAAGAAGGACGACCACCCGCTCAACGTGCGGGCGCGGATCGAGAACATCTACGCCCACCGCGGGTTCGACGCGATCGACCCGGGCGACCTGCGCGGCCGGTTCCGCTGGTTCGGCCTCTACACCCAGCGCAAGCCGGGGATCGACGGCGGCCGCACCGCGACGCTCGAGCCCGAAGAGCTCGACGACCGCTACTTCATGCTGCGCGTCCGGATCGACGGCGGCGCCCTGACCACCGCCCAGCTCACCGTGCTCGGCGAGATCTCGCAGGCGTACGCGCGCGACACCGCCGACATCACCGACCGGCAGAACATCCAGTACCACTGGATCCGGATCGAGGACGTCCCGGCGATCTGGGCCAAGCTCGAGGACGCCGGCATGACGACGATGGAGGCGTGCGGCGACAGCCCGCGCGTCATGCTCGGCTCGCCGGTCGCCGGCATCTCGGCGGACGAGGTGATCGACGGCACCCCGGCGCTGGACGAGATCAAGCGCCGGTACATCGGCAAGCCGGAGTTCGCCAACCTGCCGCGCAAGTTCAAGACCGCCATCTCCGGCCAGCCCGACGTCGCCCACGAAATCCACGACGTCGCTTTCGTCGGCGTCGACCACCCCGACCACGGGCCCGGCTTCGACGTCTGGGTCGGCGGTGGCCTGTCGACCAACCCGATGCTCGGCCAGCGCCTCGGCGCCTGGGTGCCGCTGGACGAGGTCCCGGACGTCTGGGAAGGCGTCATCTCGATCTTCCGCGACTACGGCTACCGGCGGCTGCGCTCGCGCGCCCGGCTGAAGTTCCTGGTCAAGGACTGGGGCGCGGAGAAGTTCCGGCAGGTGCTGCAGGACGAGTACCTCAAGCGCGAGCTGATCGACGGCCCGCCGCCGGTCGACCCGGCCGTCCCGATCGACCACGTCGGCGTGCACCCGCAGGTCGACGGCACCTTCTACGTCGGCGCCGCGCCGATCGCCGGCCGCTCCAGCGGTGGGACGCTCGTCGCCGTCGCCAAGGCCGCCGAGCGGGCCGGTTCGGGCCGGGTGCGGCTCACCCCGCAGCAGAAGGTCGTCGTGCTCGACGTCCCCGAGGCCCAGGTCCCCACGCTCGAAGCCGAACTGGCCGAGATCGGGCTGGAGACCAAGCCGTCGCCGTGGCGGCGGGGGGTGATGGCCTGCACCGGGCTGGAGTTCTGCAAGCTCGCCATCGTCGAGACGAAGGCCCGCGCGCAGCAGCTCGTCGCGGACCTCGAAAAGTCCCTCGCCGACATCCAGGCCGGGCTGGACACGCCGGTGACCGTGCACCTCAACGGCTGCCCCAACTCCTGCGCCCGGATCCAGACCGCGGACATCGGCCTCAAGGGCCAGATCGTCACCGACGCCGACGGCAACCAGGTCGAGGGTTTCCAGGTGCACCTCGGCGGCGGGCTCGGCCTCGACGCCGGGTTCGGCCGGAAACTGCGTGGCCACAAGGTGACTTCGGGCGAGCTGACCGGGTACGTCGAGCGGGTCGTGCGCAACTTCGCGGCCGGGCGCGAACCCGGCGAGCGGTTCGCGCAGTGGGCCGCGCGCGCCGAGGAAAGCGCGCTGCAGTGACGTCCGACGAGCGCGCGGCGCCGTTCTACTGCCCGTATTGCGGTGACGAGGACCTGCGGCCGGAAGAGAACGGCGGCTGGCTGTGTTCCAGCTGTCGCCGGGTTTTCTCGGTCAAGTTCCTCGGCCTGTCCCTTCCGGAGGTTTCCCGATGACCGCCACCGCCGACTACAAGACCCTCGCCGAACGCGCTTCGCAGGAACTCGCCGACGCGACCGCGGAAGAAGCGTTGCGCTGGACCGCCGAAACGTTCGGCGACGACTTCATCGTCGCGTCCAACATGCAGGACGCGGTGCTGATCGACCTCGCCACGAAGGTGAAGTCCGATGTGGACGTCCTCTTCCTGGAGACGGGCTACCACTTCCCGGAGACCATCGGCACGCGCGACGCCGTGCAGACGGTCTACCCGGACGTGAAGATCGTCAACGCGCAGGCCGCGCAGAGCGTTGCCGAGCAGGACGCCGAGCACGGCCCGAAGCTGCACGACCGCGACGCCACGCTGTGCTGCAACCTGCGCAAGGTCGTGCCGCTGCGCAAGGCACTGGCGAACTACTCGGCGTGGGTCACCGGCGTCCGCCGCGTGGACGCGCCGACCCGCGCGAACACCCCGATCGTCACCTGGGACGACCGCAACGGCCTGGTCAAGATCAACCCGATCGCGGCGTGGACCGACGACGAGTTCACCGGCTACATCCGCGAGCACGGGATCCTGGAGAACCCGCTGGTCTCGATCGGCTACCTGTCGATCGGCTGCGCGCCCTGCACGGCCCGTGTGGAGCCGGGCCAGGACCCGCGCAGCGGCCGGTGGGCGGGGCAGAGCAAGACCGAGTGCGGACTGCACGGCTGAGGAAGGGACGCATGACGACCTTGGAGCCCGCGACCGATGCGGCACAGGACAACCTCGCGGCCTTGGAGTCCGAGGCCATCCACATCTTCCGGGAGGTGGCCGGCGAGTTCGACCGGCCGGTGATCCTCTTCTCCGGCGGCAAGGACTCGACGCTGCTGCTGCACCTGGCGATCAAGGCGTTCTGGCCGGCGCCGGTGCCGTTCCCGCTGCTGCACGTGGACACCGGGCACAACTTCGACGAGGTCCTCGAATTCCGCGACCGCGTCGTCGAACAGCACGGGCTGCGGCTGGTGGTCGCGAAGGTGCAGGACTGGATCGACGACGGGCGCCTGGAAGAGCGCGCGGACGGGATGCGCAACCCGCTGCAGACCACGCCGCTGCTCGACACCATCGCCGAAAACAAGTTCGACGCCGTGTTCGGCGGCGGCCGCCGGGACGAGGAGCGCGCCCGGGCGAAGGAGCGGATCTTCAGCCTCCGCAACGCCTTCGGCCAGTGGGAGCCGCGGCGCCAGCGGCCCGAGCTGTGGAACCTCTACAACGGACGGCACCGCCCCGGCGAGCAGGTCCGCGTCTTCCCGCTGTCCAACTGGACCGAGGCCGACGTCTGGAACTACATCGCCCGCGAGAAGGTCGAGCTGCCGTCGATCTACTACGCGCACAAACGGAAGGTCTTCCGCCGCGACGGCATGTGGCTGACCGAGGGCCCGTGGTTCGGTCCCCGGCCGGACGAGGAGATCCACGACCTGAGCGTGCGCTACCGGACCGTCGGCGACGGCTCGTGCACCGGCGCGGTGGAATCCACCGCGGACACCGTCGAGGAGGTCATCGCCGAGGTGTCGGCGTCCCGGCTCACCGAGCGCGGCGCCACCCGCGCCGACGACCGGATGTCCGAGGCGGCCATGGAAGACCGCAAGCGTGAGGGGTACTTCTGATGAGTTCGCTGCTGCGCCTGGCCACGGCCGGGAGCGTCGACGACGGCAAGTCCACCTTGGTTGGCCGGCTGCTTTACGACACGAAGTCGGTGCTCGCCGACCAGCTGGACGCCGTCACCCGCGCGTCCGTCGACAAGGGACTGTCCACACCGGATCTTTCGCTGCTGGTCGACGGCCTGCGCTCGGAGCGCGAGCAGGGCATCACCATCGACGTCGCGTACCGGTACTTCGCCACGCCGAAGCGGTCGTTCGTGCTGGCCGACACGCCGGGGCACGTGCAGTACACGCGCAACACGGTGACCGGCGCGTCCACCGCGCAGCTGGCCGTGCTGCTGGTCGACGCGCGCAAGGGCGTGATCGAGCAGACCCGGCGGCACGCGGCCGTGCTGGCCCTGCTCGGCGTGCCGCAGCTGGTGCTGGCGGTGAACAAGATCGACCTGGTCGGCTACGACGAGGCGACCTTCACGGTGATCGCCGAGGAGTTCGCTTCGCACGCGGAGTCGCTGGGCTACGCGCGGGGTTCCGTGCTCGCCGTTCCGGTGTCCGCGCTGGAAGGCGACAACGTCGCGACGCGCTCGGAGCGGACGCCGTGGTACACCGGCCCGAGCCTGCTGGAGCACCTGGAGGACGTGCCGGTCGCGCCCGACCCGCACGACTCCGCGCTGCGGTTCCCGGTGCAGTACGTGATCCGCCCGCGCACGCCCGAATACCCGGACTACCGCGGGTACGCGGGCCAGATCGCCGCGGGCACGGTCCGCCCCGGCGACGAGGTCGTCGTGCTGCCGCAGGGCATCCGCAGCCGCGTCGAGCGGATCGACACCGCGGACGGGCCGCTGGACGAGGCCGGCGCCGGGACGTCGGTGACGCTGCTGCTCGCCGACGACATCGACATCTCCCGCGGCGACCTGATCGCCGCCGCGGACGCGCCGCCGCGGGTCACCGACGAGATCACCGGCACGCTGTGCTGGCTGTCGTCCAAGCCGCTCAAGCCGGGCGCGCGGGTGCTCGTCAAGCACGGCACCCGCACGGTGCAGGCGCTGGTGGCCGACCTGCACGCGCGGTTCGACGAGCAGACACTGTCCAGTGTGGACTCGCCGGGCTCGCTGGAGCTCAACGACATCGGCCGCGTCACGCTGCGGCTGGCCGAGGAGCTGGGCGTCGACGACTACGGCGTCAGCCCGCGCACCGGCGCGTTCCTGGTGATCGACCCGAAGGACGGCGACACCCTCGCCGCGGGCCTGGTGGGTGAGCGCTTCTCGTGACGCCTCCCCTGGTCGCCGTCGCGCACGGCAGCCGCGACCCCCGCTCGGCGGCGACCGTGCGGGCGCTCGTGGACGTCGTGCGCGCCCAGGCCCCGGGCGTCCCGGTGCACGAGTCCTTTTTGGACCTGTCCGAGCCGCTCGTCACGGACGTGCTGCGGTCGCTGTACGCGGACGGCCACCGCACGGCGGTCGTGGTGCCGCTGCTGCTGGGCAGCGCGTTCCACGCCCGCGTCGACCTGCCGGCGCTGATCGGTTCGGTGACGGCGTCCTGCCCGGGTTTCGCCGTGCGGACGGCCGACGTGCTGGGCGCCGACCCGGCCCTGGAGGCCGTCGCCCTCGACCGCCTGGCGGCGGCCCCGCGGCACCGGGGTGCGGGCGTGCTGCTCAGCGCGGTCGGCTCGTCGAACGCGGCCGCCAACGCGGTCGTCGCCGCGCTGGCCGCGCGGTGGGAGGACCGGCTGGGGCTGCCGGTGAGCGAGGCGTTCGCCAGCGCGACCCAGCCGGACATCCCGGCCGCGGCCGAGCGGCTGCGCGCCCGGGGCGTCCGGCACCTGGTGGTGGGGTCGTGGTTCCTGGCCCCGGGCCTGCTGCCGGACCGCATCGCCCGCCTGGCCCGCGCAGCCGACCCGGAGGCGTTCATCGCGGCCCCGCTGGCGGACGACCCGCGCGTGGCGGACGTCGTCGTCGCGCGGTACGCGACCGCGGTCAGCGGGCTGCTGCGGCAGTACGCCTAACCCGCGGCCACGATCCGCCAGCGCTGGTTCGCGCTGCTGCTGTCGGCGTACTGGCTCAGGTCGGCGCCGCTGCCCGTGCGGCCCGCGCTGTCCAGGTACTCGCCGGTGGCGGCGTTCCTGATGCGGACGTTGTTCGCGTCCGTCACCACCGTCCACTGCTGGTTCGCGCTGCCGCTGTCGGCGTACTGGCTCACCGCCGCGCCGTTGGCCGTGCGGCCCGCGCCGTCCAGGTACAGGCCCGTCGCCCGGTTCTTGACGCGTACGCGGTTGCCGTAGTTCTCGACGGTCCACTGCTGATCGAGCCGGCTCGCGTCGCCGCTCGCCTGGCCGGCGGTGGACCCGGTGGCCGTCCGGCCGAGCCCGTCGACGTACAGGCCGGTGGCCGCGTTGACGATCCGGACGTACGTGCCGCCGCCGGTGCCGATGCCCCACGCGTACTGCAGGCGGGTCAGGCCGCTCGGGTTCACCAGTGACAGCTGCGTGCCGGACCTGGTCGTCAGGCTGTACCAGTCGCCGTCGCGCAGGCCCGGCCAGTACACGCTGCCCACGCCGAGGCTCCGCAGTTTCGCGCTGACGCCCCGGATGTAGTCGGCGAAGAACGATCCGCTCGGGATGCTGTAGTCGATCGGGTCGTAGTGGACGCCGTTCTTGCTGCCGGGCCCCATCGGGCCGCCCCACTCGGTGACGATCGTCCGGTCCGCGTACCCGCCGATGTAGCCGCCGAGGTGGTTCGCCCACTCGGTTTCGCTTTCGTAGCCGGCGAAGAACGAGTAGTCGTGGGCCGCCAGCAGCGTCCCGTCGAGGCGGTGGTCGCCGCCGACCGCGGGGACGTTCTGGGCGTACCCCGTCCCGTCGAGGACGACGCGGCCGCGCGGCACGCTCGGGTACCGGGTCAGCCAGGAGTTGTAGAAGTTGGTCAGGTCGCCGGCGCTGTAGGAGTACGGCTCGTTGATGACCTCGAAGTAGGCGTTCGGGTTGGCGCCGTAGCGGGCGACGACCTTGTCCCACATCTGCTGGAACCCGGCGGTGCTCGCCGGTTTGCCGCCGCTGTAGGCCCAGTAGGCGAGGATCACCCGGCCCTTGCCCAGTGCGGCGTCGATCGCGCCGGTGTAGGTGTCCCAGTAGCCGGCGACGGTCGGCTCGTTGATCGGCATCCGGACGGTGTCGGCCCCGGAGATCGCGTACATCCCGCCGACGAGCCGGTCGGCCGTGGCGGCCGCCGTCGCGTGCGTGTCGGACGAGCTCAGCCCGGACACGTACAGCACGCCGTTGACGAAGTTGTCCCGCTGGTCGGCCCAGTTCACGCCCTTGAACCCGGCGGTCGACGCCTGGGCCTGCGGCGGGCCGGCGGCCAGCAGCCCCCCGGCGAGCACGACCGTGGCCAGCGTCCTGGCCACCGTGGCGAACAGTCTCATCGGCCCGTCCCTTCGAGGTCATCGTCGACGTGACCCAGGTAACACCGGCGGCGTCGAGCCGGGCCAGGGTTCCGAAACAAAGCGGTCAGGATCGATCGGAGAAGAACACGCCCGCGGTCACGCAGCGGCACCACCACCGCCAAAAGGTGACAAACATTCACATTCGGTTGTCACACCGCGCGTATGGGAACAGTGAATCCTTGACGGCTTACTTAACTTGCCGGTAACTATCTGGGTGCTGCGCAGCTTTCTCCCTCCCCTCGTGAAATCGCAGGCAGGTGGACACAGATGAAAGCTCTTCGCCTTTCTCGGCTCGCCGCGCTGACCGCGGCCGCGGCCCTTCCCATCGCCCTCGCCGCGCCCGCCTCGGCGGCCACTTCGGTGAGCTTCGACTGCCAGGCCAACGCGCCCATCGTCGGGCCGCAGCACGTGGCGCTCAACCAGGACGCCGACGTGACCGCGCCGCCGACCGTGGCGCCCGGCGCCGCGTTCGACGTCGTCATCGACCCGGCGCCGAACACCGTGCCCGGCACGGTGAGCGGCAACAAGGTCAAGAACATCAACACGTTCGCGCTGAAGATCCCGATCCCGGCGAACTCGTCCTACGTCGGCGCCACGCTGTCCGGCGGCTCCGGCCTCGGCTCGACGCCGCCGGTCATTTCCGTCGCGAACGGCGTGGCGACCCTGAGCTTCCCGGGCCCGATCGCCGGCGGGGCGACGTTCGAACTGCCCACCGTCACCGCGCACCTCAAGGCCGGCCAGTCCGGCACCATCCAGACCAGGCTGGCCGGCACCAGCTACAGCGATCCGGGCCTGACGTTCAAGGCGGTGGCGAGCACCATCATCGGTGACCTCACCGCGCCGACGGCCTGCTTCCCCAACCCGAGCCCGGTCTTCACCACCACGACCATCGGCTGAGTGCCGGGCCACCCCGCGGGCACGCGCCCGCGGGGTGGCCCGCGTAACACCGGCCGGGTGCGGCGCATGTGCAAGGGTGTCGGACATGGCTGACGAACTGGTGCACTACGACGTGGTGGGCGGCACCGCCACGATCACCCTGGACTCCCCGCACAACCGCAACGCGCTGTCGGCGCAGCTGCGCCGCGAACTCTCGGACGCGCTGACGGCCGCGGCCGCCGACGACGCCGTGCGCGTGATCGTGCTGACCCACACCGGGCCGGTGTTCTGCGCGGGGATGGACCTCAAGGAGGCCCGCGGCGCCGGCGCGGGCGACCAGGGCGTGAACGAGTTCCCGCGCATCCTCGAGCAGCTGTGGACCAGCCCGAAACCGGTGGTGGCGCGCCTGGCGGGCCCGGCCCGGGCGGGCGGCATCGGCATGGTGGCGGCGTGCGACATCGCGGTGGCGGTCCCGGAGGCGACGTTCGCCTTCTCCGAGGTCCGCATCGGCGTGGTCCCGGCGATCATCTCCCTGACGGTCCTGCCGCGGCTGAACCCGCGCGCGGCCCACGAGCTGTTCCTGACGGGCGACACGTTCGACGCCCGCCGCGCGGTCGAGATCGGCCTGCTGAACTCGGCCACCACCGATCTCGACGCCGAAGTGGCCCGCTTCGTGAAGGCTCTGGCGGCGGGCGGCCCGAAGGCCCTGGCCGAGACGAAGGCCCTGCTGAGCCGGCCCCGCCCGGCGACGCCGTCGGACGGCTTCGACGAGATGCTCGGCCTGTCGGCGAAGTTCTTCGCGAGCGAGGAAGGCCAGGAGGGCATCCTGGCCTTCGCCCAGAAGCGCAAGCCGAGCTGGATCCCGCAGGACTGACCCACCCGGTCGTGAGTGGGAAACAGGGTTAGAACACTGTTTCCCACTCACGACGGCTCAGGCATCGGGCAGCACGACCGTGAGCCGCCACGAACCGGCGCTGCGGCCGCTCGGGCCGAGCGCGCGCTGGGCGTCGGAAAGCACGCTGCGGATGGCCAGGTACGTCTTGGGCTCCGCCTTGCGCAGGGCGTCCGAACCCGGCCAGATCAGCACGTGCTCCCCCGGCGGCAGCCACGACAGGTCGGTCAGGCAGTCGTAGAGCGCGTCCAGGTTGTGCCCGAAGTAGTCCGGAAAGGACAGTGCGTCGGCGAACGCGGTCAGCGTGCTCGCCTTGTCCACGGTCGGCCGCGGGCCGACCAGGTGCGGGTACGCACCGCGGGCGAACGCCGCTTCCGCGGCGGCCTTCGCGTCGTCGGCGCTCATCGGGCCGGGTCCACGACGACGAACGACGCGTAGTGGTCGCCGGTGTAGTACAGCTCGTGCGCCTGCCCGGTGATCAGCCGCCGCGCGCCGCGGTCCGGGCTGCCCGGCGTCTTCACCGTGTACTCGTGGTAGTAGCCGGACTTCTTGCCGGGCAAGCGCTTTTCGCGGTTTTCGAACACGACGTCGTCGTTGCGGGGGTAGGGGTACGGGCCGCCGGCCTCGATCAGCTTCCACGTGTCCGACGCCTGCGGCGGCAGCGCGGAAAGCGCCTTCACCGGCAGCCCGGAGTCCGCGCCCGGCACCGCGGCGCCGCCCTTCGCGGGCGTGCCGCTCTTGGCCGGCGCACTCGCCGAGGTGCTCGCCGGCGAACCCGGCGACGTCGAGCCGCCGCTGACGACGTCCTTGACCAGCCAGCCCCCCAGCACCAGCACGAGGAGCCCGATCAGCGCGGCGGTGATCCGCCTTCGGTTGAACATGGTGCGCGAGCCTATGCCGACCCGTCGGAGTCGTCGTCACGCCCCGGAGCCAGCCGGCTGGCGAACAACCCGACCACCTTGTCGAGCACCCAGGCGGCGGCCAGGCACAGCGGCACGACGACCACCATGACCAGCACGAACTGCACCGGGAACCAGGCCTGGGCGAGCCACAGCTCGACCCCGTCCCACCAGTCGGCCAGCCCGTTGAACACGGTGTGAGCCTACGCGCGCCCTGCTGCCCCCGCGCTCGTGGGGCGGTACGTTGCAGGACATGTTCGCCGTGTACGCGCAGGAACCCAACGCCGAAAGCCCGCTGGACTCGCTCGTCGTCGGCGAGCGCCCCGAACCCGAAGTGCCGGACGGCTGGGTCCGCGTGCACGTCAAGGCGGCGAGCCTCAACATGCACGACCTCTGGACGCTGCGCGGGGTCGGCATCAAGCCGGAGCAGTTCCCGATGATCCTGGGCTGCGACGGCGCCGGCACCCTCGACGACGGCACCGAGGTCGTCCTCCACTCCGTCATCAACGCGCCGGGCTGGCAGGGCGACGACACCCTCGACCCGAAGCGCACGCTGCTGACCGAGAAGCACCAGGGCACCTTCGCCGACCAGGTCGTCGTCCCGGCCCGCAACGTCGTCCCGAAGCCCGCCGGGCTCAGCTTCGCCGAAGCCGCCACGATGGGTACGGCGTGGCTGACCGCGTACCGGATGCTGTTCGTGAAGTCGGGCCTGCGCCCGGGGCAGACGATGCTCGTGCAGGGCGCCTCCGGCGGCGTCTCGACGGCGCTGATCCAGCTCGGCCGCGCGGCCGGGTTCCGGGTCTGGGTCACCGGCCGCAGCGAGGAGAAGCGCGCGCTTGCCACCGGCCTCGGCGCGCACCAGGCGTTCGAGTCGGGTGCCCGGCTGCCCGAGCGCGTCGACGCCGTGTTCGAGACCGTCGGCAAGGCGACCTGGTCACACTCGGTCAAATCGCTCAAGCCGGGCGGGATCATCGTGGTCTCGGGCTCGACGAGCGGCCCGGACGCGCACGCGGAGCTGCAGCGCGTCTTCTTCCTCCAGCTGCGCGTCGCCGGCTCGACCATGGGCACCCGCGACGAGCTCGCGGACCTGCTCGCCTACCTCGACCTGACCGGCGTCCGGCCGCAAATCGGGGCGGAACTTTCTTTTTCCGAGGCACCCAAGGGTTTCCGGGCCATGCTCGAAGGGGACACCGCGGGCAAGATCGTCTTCACCCGCTAGACCGCCCGTGAGCTGGGCGGATCCGGAGATCCGCCCAGCCTCGACAACTGGTGAATAACTGACGTATTCAGTTCGAGACCTGGTCGTTAGCACCGAAATTCGACCAAAACCCCACCTCGGCCAGGTAATCTGTAGTCATGACCGCGACGAAGCGGCCCGCGCCGGCTGAGCCGGGCGGCCGGCCCAGTGAAGAGACGCCGATCCGGGTCTCCTTCCGGCGCTACGCCGGCGTCCGCACCCGCGTGCTCGAGGTCGGCGGCCCCGAACCGGAGCAACCCGCCGCGCGCCGCTCCCTGCGCCGCCGGGCCGCGGCGCCGCACGTGAAGCCGTCGGCACCGCGTCTGGTGCTGCTGCACGGCTACTGCGACAGCGCCGATACCTGGCGCCCCGCCCTGGAGCAGCTCGCGGCCGCCGGGATCCCGGCGGTCGCGGTCGATCTGCCGGGCTTCGGTGACGCCCAGCCGCTGCGGCCGGGCCCGATGCTGCCGCAGCTGGACGCGTTCACCACCGCCGTCGTCCGCGAGCAGGCGGTCCTCGGCTCGGTCGTGCTGGCGGGCAACTCGCTCGGCGGGACCATGAGCCTGCGCGCGGCGCAGAACAGCCGGCTGCCGATCTCCGGCGTCGTCTCCATCGCCGCGCCCGGGTTCGTCGACTCGTGGCTGATCCGTGCCGTCGCGCGCTACCCGCTGCCGCTGCGGCTGTACTCGTCCCTGCCGGTCCCGGTGCCGGGGTTCCTGGTGCGCAAGGTCGCCGAGCAGCTCGTCCCGCGGCTGCTGTACGCCGACTCGAGCGTCGCCGACGCCGTTCAGGTGCAGCGCTTCACCGCCCTGTTCCCCGACTACCGCGCGACCAAGAGCCGGCTGGAGCAGGCCCGCCAGCTCGTCGCGGAGCTCGCCGACGCCTACCGGCTCGAGTCGGTGAAGGTGCCGCTGCTGGTCGTCGCGTGCGGCAAGGACAAGCTGGTCACCGCGGCGTCCGGGCGGCAGCTGCACACGCTGGTGCCGCACAGCAGGCTGCTGGTCCGCGAGGACTGGGGGCACTGCCCGCAGCTGGACGACCCGGTCGAGATCGCCGAGCTGCTCGGCTACTTCGCCGCGAGCGCGGTCCGGACCGCGCAGGCCAAGCGGGCCGCGGCGACGGCGTCGGAGGCCGTGAGCGAAGACACCGCGGCGGGCTGAGCGGCTCACGCTGTCTTCACGCGCGGATGGCGGTAGGTTCCCGCGAGGGTCCGTGATCCGGACTCCCCACCGACCGTTCGGGAGACGATGATGTCCGCTCCAGCAGGTGCCGGCTCCGGCATCTTCCGGCGCAAGCCGATCGACCAGATCCAGGACGCCGCGGAAGGCGACGGCCTGAAACGGACCCTGGGCCTGTGGCAGCTGACCGCCATCGGCATCGGCGGCATCATCGGCGCCGGGATCTTCGCCCTGGCCGGCAGCGTCGCACACGGCGACGACTCCGCCGGCATCCCGGGGGTCGGCCCGGCGGTGCTGATCTCGTTCCTCATCGCCGGCGTCGCGAGCGCCGCGGCAGCGTTCTCCTACGCCGAGTTCGCGGGCCTGATCCCGAAGGCCGGCTCGGCCTACACCTACGGCTACGCGGTGCTCGGCGAGGTCGTCGGCTGGTTCATCGGCTGGGACCTGCTGCTGGAGTACACCGCGATCGTGGCGGTGGTGGCGATCGGCATCTCCGGCTACTTCAGCTTCCTGCTCGGCCAGCTCGGCCTCGACCTGCCCGCGTGGATGCTCGGCGCGCCCGGCACCGGCCCGGGCCACAAGGTCGACCTGTTCGCCGCGCTGCTCTGCCTGCTGATCGCGTACCTGCTCAACCGCGGCATCCGCAGCGCCGCCCGGTTCGAGACGGCGATGGTCGGGATCAAGGTCCTGATCGTGCTGGTGGTCATCCTGGTCGGCTTCTTCTACGTCAAGACCGGCAACTACACGCCGTTCGCGCCCGCGGGCTTCGGCGGCGCGGTGACCGGCGCGGCCACGGTGTTCTTCGCGGTCTTCGGGTACGACGCCATGAGCACCGCCGCCGAGGAGTCGAAGGACGCGCAGCGGCACATGCCGAAGGCGATCCTGTACTCGCTGGCCATTTCGATGGTGCTGTACGTGCTGGCCTGCCTGGTGCTGACCGGCATGCAGAAGTACACCGAGATCGACCCGAAGAGCGGGTTCTCGACGGCGTTCAAGTCGGTCGGCCTCTCCGGCCTGGCCACGGTGATCGCGATCGGTGCCATCGTCGGCATCCTCACCGTGCTGTTCACGTTCCTGATGGGCGCCACCCGCGTCGGCTACTCGATGAGCCGCGACGGCCTGCTGCCGCCGTGGTTCGGCAAGACCAACCCGAAGCGCCGGGTGCCGAGCCGGATGACGTGGATCCTCGGCGGCGCGTCCGCGGTCATCGCCGGGGTGCTCCCGATCGGCGAGGCGGCCGAGCTGACGAACATCGGCATCCTGCTCGCGTTCGTCGTCGTCTGCGTCGCGGTGATCGTGCTGCGCTACAAGCAGCCGGACCTGCCGCGGACGTTCAAGACGCCGGGCATGCCGGTGGTGCCCGCGATCGGCATCGTGTTCTCGATCTGGCTGATCACGTTCCTGCAGCCGGCGACCTGGCTGCGATTCGCCGTCTGGTTCGTCATCGGCCTGGCCATCTACTTCCTCTACAGCAAGCGGCACTCGGTGCTGAACCGCGGCCCGGAGGTCTAGACGAGTAATGCGTAAGTCTGGGTGGTGACGGAGACGGGCGAAGGGTGTTCAAGATCCGTTTGTGACGACAGACCTGAACACCCTTCTCACCGCACCCCTACGTCAAGATCGACGACCACCTCGCGGGCCGGCGCCGGGTGGGCCGGCCACCGAAGCTGACCGACGCCGAATTGGTCACCCTGGCCGTGGCCAGGCGCTGCTGGGGTTCACCTCCGAGGCCCGCTGGCTGCGGTTCCTGCCTGCCCGGATGCCCGGAGCGTTCCGGTACCTGCCGGGCCAGTCTGGCTACAACCGCCGCCTGCGTGCCGCATTGCCGCTGGTCAAGCACGTGATGCGCTAGTTCGCTGCCGATACCGACCTGTGGACCGACACCACCTGGATCGTCGACTCGACCCCGGTCGAGTGCGGCCGGTCCCGGCCGACGGTCAAGCGTTCGGAGCTGGCGGGGTGGGCTAAGTACGGTTCTTGCCGCTCGCACTCGCGCTGGTTCTGGGGACTGCGGCTGCACCTGGTCTGCACCCCGGCTACATCTCCCGCGAACTCGACCACTACCTCACCGAACGCGGAGTCCGGCTGATCCGCCCGTCCTCCCGCAACCGCCAGGCCCATCCCGGCGAAGCGCTGCTCAAGTCGATCCGCCAGCTCATCGAGTCGGTCAACGACACCCTCAAAGGCCAGCTCAACCTGGAACAGCACGGCGGGCGCACCATCGAGGGCGTCGGCGTCCGCGTCGCCCAACGCCTTCTGGCTCTTACCGCCGCCATCTGGCACAACCGCGCCACCGGCCAACCCATCACCCGGTCCCTGACCGCCTACGACCACTGACCGAGTTACGCATTACTCGTCTAGCGGATCCGGTCGAGGCGTGCGGCGGCGTCGCGCGCCTCGACCTTCAGCCGCTCGATGATCACGGCGGCCGAAGCGTCGTACGCGAGCGGGTAGGTCTGGCCCGCCCACAACGAGATCCCTTCCGGGTCCCCGGCCTTCGCCGACGCCTTGCGCACCGGCCCGGCCAGGTGGTTGAGCTGCGGGTAGGCCGCGGGCGCGCCCTCGGACAGCGCGTCGGTGAACCGGTTGACCAGGCCCCGCGCCGGACGGCCGCTGAACGCGCGGGTGAACGCCGTCTCGCGTTCGGCGAGCGCGAGGGCCTTGCGGTGTGCCTCCGACGTCCCGGCTTCGTCCGCGCGCAGGAAGACGGTGCCCAGCTGGGCGGCCACGGCCCCGGCGGCCAGCACGGCGGCGACGTCGGCCCCGTGCACCAGCCCGCCGGCGGCGATCAACGGCAGGTCGACGCGGGCGGCGACGAGCCGCAGCAAGGCCAGGACGCCGTACTCCGCGCCGCCGCCGGGCCGCCCCGGGTCGTCGGTGAACAAGCTCCGGTGCCCGCCCGCCTCGAACCCCTGCAGGACGAGCGCGTCGGCGCCCAGGTCGGCGGCCCGGTGCGCAGCTTCGGGGGTGGTCACGGTGACGACCACCTGGCTGCCGGCCTCCTTGAGCCGCAGCACGTCCGACGGCGAAGGCGGGCCGAAGGTGAACGACACCACGGGAATCCGCTTCTCGAGCACGACGTCCAGCTTCGCCGGGTACGCGTCGTCGTCCCACTTCGGCTCGCCGAGCTCGACGTCGTACTCGCGGGCGAACTCCTGCAGGCGGGTCCGGTGGTCGGCGATGTCGGCGCCGGTGTCCGGCTGCGGGACGAAGAGGTTGACCCCGAACGGCCGCCCGGTGAGCCCGGCGGTGCGGTCGATCTGCGCGGCGAGCGCGGCGGGGGTGAGCATGCCGGCGGAGAGGAAGCCGAAGCCACCGGCCTCGCTCACCGCGGCGACCAGCTCGGGGGTGGTGGGACCGCCCGCCATCGGCGCGGCCACGACCGGGAACGTCAGCTCGTCGAACATGCCACCGAGCGTAGTACTCAGGCGGGCAGCACCATCGTGTACAGCTTCTTGATCAGCCCGTCCTCGACGAGGGCGACGTCGATCCCCCGCACGACCGGCGGTGCGCCTTCCGGGCCGAGCTGCCACGCGAGGTGCCCCAGGTCTTGGTTGACCAGTACCGGGCCCGCGGGCGCGAACACGAAGCCCGGCGACTGCGCCAGCAGGCCCTTCGCCTTGGCGTTCAGCTCGTCGTGGCCGGTCGCGAGCCCTTCCGGGTCGGCGAACTCGACGTCGGGCGCGTAGGTCCCGGCGATCGCCTTCGCGCGCCGCTCGTCGTCACGCTCGTTGAACACCTTGAGCAGGTTGGCTTCCATGAGTTCGGCCACCGTCGTCATCCGCGTCCTCCTCGGGTCCCGGCCATATTACGTGACATGTCACGTAAGTGTCAGGGATGGTCGTCCGGCCGGGGCAGGCTGCCGCGCTCGACGAGCGTGTCGTAGACGCGCTCCAGCAGCGTCGTCAACTGCGCCTTCTCGTCAGGCCCGAGAGCGTCCAGGAAGGCTTCGCGCACGAAACCGACGTGGTCCGGCGCGGCTCGCCGCAGGGTCTCCCAGCCGGTTTCCGACAGCTCGACCTCGGTCACGCGGCGGTCGTCGGCGGCGGTCCCGGTCTCGACCAGCCCGCGCGCCCGCATCCGCTTCAGGTGGTGCGACAGCCGGCTGCGCTCCCAGCCGATGCGGATGGCGAGGTCGGTGACCCGCATCCGGCCCTCGGGCGCGCTCGTCAGGGCGACCAGCACGTGGTAGTCGGCGAGCGAAATCCCGCTGTCGGCGCGCAACTGCCGGTTCAGCTCGTACTCCAGCCGGAGGTGCACCTTCATGTAGGCGTACCAGGCGGCCGTCTCGGCGCCCGAGAGCAGCGCGAACGGCGAGCCCGGCGCGAAGTCCCGCGTCACGGTGCGAGCCTAACCACCCGATTTGGTCTAGACCATCACGGCAGGAAATGCGACGATCCGGGCAGGTGCGACGGCGAGGTCGCGCCCTTCTGCCTGGAGGTCCCCCGGTGAAGCATCCGTTGGCGCGGCGCCTCGGCCGCGCGTTCGCCGTGCTGGCCCTGATCGGCGCCAGTACGGCAGCAGCCCAGCTCACCCCGGCCGCGGCGGCCACGCCGGCGCTGCAGTCGATCGTGCCGGTGCCGGTCTCGGTGACCCCGGCGGCCGGCGTCACGTTCCCGCTGGTGGCGACGACGAAGATCGTCACCGAAGCCGGTTCGGCGCCGGCCCGGCAGGTCGGCGACTACCTGGCCGGGGTGCTGCGCCCGTCGACCGGGTTCGCGCTGCCGGTGTCCGACGCGCCGGCGTCCGTGCCTTCGGACAGCATCGCGCTGCTGCTGAGCGGCGCACCGGCGTCCGTCGGCACGCAGGGCTACCAGCTGGTGTCGACGGCGTCTTCGGTCACCGTGCGGGCGGCGACCGCGGACGGGCTCTTCGCGGGTGTCCAGACGCTGCGGCAGCTGCTGCCGGGCCGCATCGAAAGCCCTACGGCCCAGCAAGGCCCGTGGAGCGTCCCCGGGGCGACGGTCCTCGACTACCCGCGATTCGCCTACCGCGGCGCGATGCTCGACGTCGCCCGGCACTTCCACCCGGTGGCGACGGTCAAGCGGTACCTCGACCAGCTGGCCCAGTACAAGATCAACAATCTGCACCTGCACCTGGCGGACGACCAGGGCTGGCGCATCCAGATCGACAGCTGGCCCCGCCTGACGACGTACGGCGGCAGCACCCAGGTCGGCGGCGGCGCGGGTGGTTACTACACGAAGGCGCAGTACACGGACATCGTGAACTACGCGGCGTCCCGCCACATCACCGTGATCCCGGAGATCGACATGCCGGGCCACGTGAACGCGGCGCTGGCGTCGTACGCGGAGCTGAACTGCAACGGCGTGGCGCCGGCGCTGCGCACCGACACCGCGGTCGGCTACAGCTCGCTGTGCATCTCGAAGGACATCACGTACACGTTCGTCGCGGACGTCCTGCGCGAGCTGGCGGCCCTGACCCCGGGCCCGTACCTGCACATCGGCGGCGACGAGGCGTCGTCCACCTCGGCGGCCGACTACCTCACGTTCGTCAACAAGGTGCTCCCCCTGGTGGCGGCGACGGGCAAGTCGGTGGTCGGCTGGCACGACATCGCCAAGGCCACCCTGCCGGCCTCGGCCACCCCGCAGTTCTGGGGGACGACGACGGCGGATTCCGGCGTCTCGGCGGCCGTTTCCCGCGGCAGCAAGGTGATCCTGTCACCGGCGAACAAGGCGTACCTGGACATGAAGTACAACAGCTCGACCCCGATCGGCCTGTCGTGGGCGGGCTACATCGAGGTCCAGGACGCGTACGGCTGGAACCCGGGCTCGTACCTGTCGGGCGTGGGCGAAGCGGCGGTCCGCGGCGTGGAATCGCCCCTGTGGTCGGAAACCGTGGTGACCCCGTCCGACATCGACTACCTCGCGTTCCCCCGCCTGGCGGCCCACGCGGAGCTCGGCTGGTCGCCGTGGTCGACGCACGACTGGACGGCGTTCCGGACGCGCCTGGGAGCCCAGGCGCCACGCTGGGTGGCGCAGTCGATCGCCTTCTACCGCTCGGCGCAGGTGGCGTGGGACAACGGCGGGACGACGAACCCGGGCACGTGCACGGACCCGGAGTGGAGCGCTTCGCAGGTGTACACCGGCGGAAACGTGGTCTCGCACAACGGTCACAAGTGGACGGCGAAGTGGTGGACGCAGGGCGAGGAGCCGGGAACGACGGGCCAGTGGGGAGTGTGGACCGACAACGGCACCTGTTGAGCCGTCGCGCCGGGCCTGCCGCGTGGCGGGCCCGGCGTGGCACAGTCAACGGGTGAGCGAACCACCCGGCCCCGCCCCGGAACAGCCCGAGCGCCTCGGCCGGGTGCTCACCACCCGGGCCATCGTGCTCGCCGGGCTGATCGTCGTCGTGGTCGCGCTCGGCACGCTCGGGCTGCTGCTGGCGCTGTTCGGGGCCGGTACCCCGGCGGACCAGGCGCAGCTGGACGTCTTCCGCGCGACCGGGAACGTCGTGCTCGGCGCGGGCGGCGCCGTGGCGCTGGTGCTGGCCGCACGGCGGCAGCGCCTGGGCGAGCTCGAACTGCGCCGGAAGGAGCAGGAGCTCGCCCAGCGCGACCACGCCCAGAAGCACGTCGAGCAGGTGGCCTCGGACAACGCCGCGCACCAGCGGCGGCTGGCCGAGGACGCCCGCGTCGACGCGGTGGAACGGCGCATCACCGAGCTCTACACCAAGGCCGCGGACCAGCTGGGGTCGGAGAAGACGCCGATCCGGCTGGCCGGTCTCTACGCCCTGGAGCGGCTGGCCCAGAGCACGCCGGGGCAGCGGCAGACGATCGTCAACCTGCTTTGCGGCTACCTGCGGCTGCCGTTCACGCTGCCGTCCGGACCGCCGGCGGGCCGCACGAGCGAGGAGGAGCTCGAGGTCCGCGGAACGGCCCAGCGCATCCTCGCCGACCACCTCTTCCCCGGCGATGCGCCCGACGCGACGCGGCCGGAGTTCTGGCCCGGGATCACCCTCAACCTGACGGGTGCCGTCCTGTGCCACTTCGACTTCCGCGGCTGCCGGGTCCACAACGTCCGGTTCGGCGGAGCGCGGTTCGCCGGCTGGACCCGTTTCGAGGACGTCGAATTCACCGGCTACGCCATCTTCGGCGGAAGCACGTTCGACCGGTCGGCCAACTTCGTCCGGGCCCGCTTCCACGGCCGGGCCGTGTTCCGCGGAACGACGTTCCGCAGCAACGCGATGTTCGACGAAGCCGCGTTCTCCGGCGAGGCGTTGTTCGGCGGCGCGCGCATGGTCGACGGCGTGCCCCACCCGGACGGCGCCGACTTCGGTGGCACCGCCTCCTTCGCCGGCGCGACCTTCGAGCGTGACGTCGTCCTCGAGCACGCCCGGGTGGCGGATGAGGCGGCCGGTCATGTCTGGCCGTCGCGCGGGGCCTGTCCGGCGGGTTAGGTTGAGGCATGAGCGTTGATCTGGACCAGGTGCGCACGCTGTCGCTGCAGGAGAACGGCCTCGCCACCGTCGCCACGACCCGGGCGGACGGCACCGTGCACGCCTCCGTCGTCAACGCCGGTGTCCTCGACGATCCGGTGACCGGCGCCCCTGGTGTCGCCTACGTCGCCGTCGGGCGGGCGCACAAGCTCGCGCTGCTGCGCCGGGCCGGGCACGCCACCGTGACCTTCCGCCGGGGCTGGAACTGGGTGTCCGTCACCGGGGCCACCCACCTCGTCGGGCCCGACGACCCCGATCCCGCCTTCGACCCCGCCGGCCTGCCGCAGCTGCTGCGGGACGTCTTCGTCGCCGCCACCGGCACCCACGACGACTGGGCCGAGTACGACCGCGTGATGGCCGAAGAGCGGCGGGTCGCGGTGTTCGTGCGGGCGGACCGGATAATCGGCAACCCCTGACCCACCCGGCCCCAGGAGTCGTCCCGTTGTCCGAGTCCTCCGCTTCCCTGCGCGTCACCACGCCGGTCAAGATCCTGCTCGGCGTGCTCTTCCTCGCCGACGCCGGTTTCGGCGCGGCCCTCGTTCTCGGGCTGCTGCGCGGGCTCTCGCCGTGGCTGATCGGCGGCGCCTACGCGGCGACCGTGGTCATCGCCGTGCTGGCCTTCCGGGCTTCCCGTGCTCGCGAGCTCAAGCGCGGCTTCGACGGGCTGCGCGACCTCAGGATCGGCGACGAAGGCATCCGCCTCCCCGCCGGCACGCTCAGCACCCGGCTGGTCCCGTGGGCCCAGATCGCCGACGTCACCACCCGGCGTTCGGCCCGTTTCGGCGACGGCTACCTCCGCGACGCCCTCTGGCTCGACCTGGTCACCGGCGGCGGCATCGAGAGCTCGGTCCAGCGGTACGCACCCCGCGGCAAGCTCGAACCGGCACCGCCGCAGCGACGGCAGTTCGACCAGACGGCGATCCTCGACCCGGCCCTGTTCGACGCGGTGGTCGAGCGGCTCCGGAAGGAGCTCCGGCACCGGCAGCTGCACGCCCAGCTCCGCAGCACCCGCCTCCGGGAGTACTGACGCAGGTCAGCCGAGCCGGCCCAGCAGCTCCCGGGGCACGATCCGCACCGGGAACGGCCGCTCCAATTCGGCCGCTTCGTCGCCCGCCGCCTTGGCCACCTGCTGGTAGCAGCCGTCCGCATCCAGCTCGAACACCGTCAGCGCCGGCTCCTCCGGGTCGATCACCCAGTAGCTGCCGGTCCCGAGCCGCTCGTATACCGCCTTCTTCGTGTTGAGGTCGTGGATCGCCGTGCTGGGCGACAACACTTCAACGGCCAGCACCGGCGGCACTGGGAGATCCTTGTCGGTGAAGTCTTCGTCCCGGCCGACCAGGACGTCCGGCTGTAGCTCGATCTTGTCACCGTGATGCACCGCGAACGGCGCGACAACTACGTCGAACTCGGGCGGGCAAGAATCGACGAGCACTCTCCAGAGCCATACCGCGATCGTCTGGTGTCGCCTTCCCGGCGCAGGGGTCACCAGGAGCACCCCGTCGATGAGCTCGTAGCGTCGGCTGTCATACGGCATCCCCCCGAGGTCGTGCACCGTCAGGGGGCCCGAATCGGCGGGAGGCTCGATGTCTGCCATGACCGTCATGGTGCTCTCCTTTCGCTCTTCACACCAGAGGAGACCAGAGACCACCGACAGAAACCGCATCGAACGCGAGTTCGGCGCCCATATTCACACCACCGCGTGAATATGGGCGCCGCTGTCACATCAGCAGAACAGTTACTTCTTCTTCCCGGAGTCCTCAGTGGACAGTGCGGCGACGAAGGCTTCCTGCGGGACCTCGACCCGGCCGACGGTCTTCATCCGCTTCTTGCCTTCCTTCTGCTTTTCCAGCAGCTTCCGCTTCCGCGAGATGTCACCGCCGTAGCACTTGGCGAGCACGTCCTTGCGGATCGCGCGGATCGTTTCGCGCGCGATGATCCGCGAACCGACCGCCGCCTGGATCGGGACCTCGAACTGCTGGCGCGGGATCAGCTCGCGCAGCCGCGTCGCCATCCGGTTGCCGTAGCCGTAGGCCGCGTCCTTGTGCACGATCGCCGAGAACGCGTCGACGGTTTCGCCCTGCAGCAGGATGTCCACCTTGACGAGGTCCGAAATCTGCTCGCCGGCCTCTTCGTAATCGAGAGACGCGTAGCCGCGCGTACGCGACTTCAGCGTGTCGAAGAAGTCAAAAATGATTTCCGCGAGCGGGATGTTGTAGCGCAGTTCGACGCGGTCCTCGGACAGGTAGTCCATGCCGAGCAGGGTGCCGCGCTTCGTCTGGCACAGCTCCATGATCGTGCCGACGAACTCCGACGGCGCGAGGATGCTCACCTTCGACACCGGCTCGTGCACCTCGGCGATCTTCAGCCCGGTCGGCCAGTCCGACGGGTTGGTCACGACCACCTCGCTGCGGTCCTCCAGCACCACGCGGTAGATGACGTTCGGCGCCGTCGAGATCAGGTCGAGGCCGAACTCGCGCTCGAGCCGGTCGCGGGTGATCTCCAGGTGCAGCAGGCCGAGGAAGCCACAGCGGAAGCCGAAGCCGAGCGCCACCGACGTCTCCGGCTCGTAGGCCAGCGCCGCGTCGTTCAGCTGAAGCTTGTCCAGGGCCTCGCGCAGCTCCGGGTAGTCCGAACCGTCCACCGGGTACAGTCCGGAGTAGACCATCGGCTTCGGCTCGCGGTAGCCGGCCAGCGGCTCCTTCGCGCCGCGGCGCTCCGAAGTCACGGTGTCGCCGACCTTCGACTGGCGGACGTCCTTCACACCGGTGATCAGGTAGCCGACCTCGCCGACGCCGAGGCCCTTGCTCGGCTTGGGCTCGGGCGAGATGATCCCGACCTCGAGGAGCTCGTGCGTGGCGCCGGTCGACATCATCCGGATCCGCTCGCGCGGGGTGATCTTGCCGTCGACGACCCGGATGTAGGTGACGACGCCGCGGTAGGTGTCGTAGACCGAGTCGAAGATCATCGCGCGGGCGGGCGCGTCGGCGTCGCCCTGCGGCGCCGGGACCTGCTTGACGACCTCGTCGAGCAGCTCGCCGACGCCCATGCCGGTCTTGGCCGAGACCCGCAGCACGTCCTCGGGCTCGCAGCCGATGATGTGGGCGAGCTCACCCGCGTACTTGTCGGGGTCGGCCGAGGGCAGGTCGATCTTGTTCAGCACCGGGATGATCTGGAGGTTGTTCTCCAGCGCGAGGTAGAGGTTGGCCAGCGTCTGGGCCTCGATCCCCTGCGCCGCGTCGACCAGCAGGACGGCGCCTTCGCACGCCTCCAGGGCCCGGGAGACCTCGTAGGTGAAGTCCACGTGGCCGGGCGTGTCGATCATGTGCAGGACGTGGTCCTGCCCGTCGACCTTCCAGGGCAGCCGGACGTTCTGCGCCTTGATCGTGATGCCGCGCTCGCGCTCGATGTCCATCCGGTCGAGGTACTGAGCGCGCATGGCCCGCTCTTCCACGACGCCGGTGAGCTGCAGCATGCGGTCGGCCAGGGTGGACTTGCCGTGGTCGATGTGCGCGATGATGCAGAAGTTCCGGATGAGCTCCGGCGGCGTGAAGGTGGTGTCGGCGAACTTGTTGAGCGCTGTCACTCGAATGAGTCCTCGGAAAGTCGGGGATGGCCACCTCTATGTTCCCATGACCCTCCGGGTGCGGGTGGGGGTCATCCCCGATGCGGGCCGATCCGAGAAGTGGTGCCCTCGAAGTATGAGCACTCCGCACCAGCCGGCACCCCCTCCTCAGCCGGGCCCAGACGGCTTCGCCCGCGTCCTCGACCGGGCCTTCGGCCACCCGTCCGGCGTACTCGGCCGCCTCGGCGGCTGGGTGATGGCGAGGGGCAACGCCGCCACCGAACACCGCATCGTCGACCTGGCGAAGATCGAACCGCACGAGACCGTCCTGGTCGTCGGGCCCGGCCCGGGCGTCGGCCTGGCCGCCGCCGCCCGGCTGGCCGGGCGCGCCGTCGGCGTCGACCCCTCCCCCGAGATGCTCGGGCTCTGCCACGAGCGCTGCGGCGACCGCGCCGAGCTGCGCGAAGGGTCCGCCGCGCACACTGGCGAGCCGGACGCGTCCGTGGACGTCGTGCTGAGCGTGAACAACGTCATGCTGTGGGACGACCGCGCGGCCGGGTTCGCCGAGCTGTTCCGGGTGGTGCGCCCCGGCGGCCGGCTGCTGCTGTCCGCGCACGAGAAGTGGCTGCCGGTGAGCAGGCACGTCTTGGCCGACGAAGCGGCCGCCGCCGGTTTCGCCGACCTGCAGACCTGGACCTGGGAGCCGCCGGGCTTCGCCGCGCTCGCCGCGCAGCTGCGCGCCGTCAAGCCCGCCTAGCGGGTGTCCGTGCGGATCGGGTGGCCCTCGGGCACCTCGACCAGCACGATGCGCGTGCCGTCCGGATCGGCGATCCAGGCCTCGTCGAGGCCCCAGGGCTCGCGCCGGGCGTCCCGCACCGGCTCCAGGCCGTTGGCCTTCAGGCCGGCCAGGGTGCCGGCGAGGTCCCGGACCTGCAGCCAGAGCACCAGATCGGGCGACGCGCCCGCCTCGCCCCGGCCGGAGACCTCGAGCGAGCCGTGGCCGAGGAAGAACACGGTGCCGCCCGGGAACTCCCGCTCCACGGCCAGGCCGAGGGTGTCGCGGTAGAACGCCGTGGACGCGGCGACGTCACGCGGGCGGATCAGGACCCGGCTCTTGAGGATCTCCATCCGACCATGCCTACCGGACGGGCTCAGGCGGCCGCAATCGCGGCGATGCCGGACAACACGATCACCGCCCCGGCCAGCCGCCGCCCGGCGTCACGCTCGCCCAGCACCAGCCACGCGGCGAGGCTGCCGAGCACGATGCTCAGCTCCCGCGCGGGCGCGACCAGGCTGACCGGCGCCGTGGTGAGGGCGATCAGCACGAGGACGTAGGCGACCGGCGACAGCACGGCGACGACGAGGACCTCGCGCCGCTGCTCGCGCCAGATCCGGGCCACCTCGCCGCGGTCGGCGAGCGCACCGGGCACGAGCAGGACGCTCTGCAGCACCGAGCCGAGCCCGAAGTAGACGACCGGCGGCACCCCGAGGCCGGTCACGGCGTGCGCGTCCCAGAGCGTGTACCCGGCGATGACGGCGCCGGTCAGGAGGCCGTAGAGGATGCCGGCTTTCACCGCGCGCGGGTCGTCGGCCCGGCGTCCGGTGCTGATCACCAGCACCCCGGCGACGACCAGGAACGCGCCGGCCAGGCCGAGCGGACCGGGGCGTTCGCCGAGCACCAGGACGGCGGCCAGCACCGAAAGCAAGGGTCCGGTGCCGCGCGCGACGGGGTAGACGACGGAGAGGTCGCCGACCCGGTACCCGCGCTGCAGCACGATGCCGTAGCCGATGTGCAGGACCGAGGTCACGACGGCGGCGACCAGCCAGCTCCACTGTGGACGGTCGGTTTCCACGACGAGCAGCACGACGGTGACGGGCAACAGCAGGACGGCGGAGGCGGTGTAGTAGAGCCAGACGAACTGGGTGCCCCCGGAGGTGACCCGCTTGGCGGCGAGGTTCCAGACGGCGTGCACGACGGCGGCGACGAGCACGAGGGACAAGGCGGTGGCGTTCACGGGACCCCTTCGGGTTTTCGCGCGTGCGAAAACCGGGTCCTCCAGGCTTTTGCCCCGTCAGATGAACGACGGGCCGTCCGGGCCCGCCGACGGTGCCGCTCGGACCAGCCCCGCCGGCCCTGGTTGTGGACTGCAGGCGCAGGCCGGCGACGGAACCCTAGGCACTACCGCCGCCCACCGTACTCCCGCCGCCGGCCCGGCTGTTAGAGTGGACGCTCGCTGCCCGTGCGGCATTCCGTAATGGAGGAAACCCGGTTTTACCGGGGCCACTTCAGCGCGGCGGCGATCTCACCGAGTGAAACAGGAGTTGCCCTATGGCCAACATCAAGTCGCAGATCAAGCGCATCACGACGAACGAGAAGGCGCGTCAGCGCAACCAGGCGATCCGGTCCTCGGTGAAGACCGCGATCCGCAAGGTCCGCGAAGCGGCGGAGGCCGGCGACAAGGCCAAGGCCACCGAGCTGCAGCGCGACGCCGCCCAGAAGCTGGACAAGGCGGTCTCGAAGGGCGTCATCCACGCCAACCAGGCCGCGAACAAGAAGTCGGCGCTGGCGAAGCGCGTCAACGCGCTCTGAGCTGGTTTGATTTCTGGGAAGGCCCCGGCTTCGGCCGGGGCCTTCTTCATGCGCGGGGTAGGGGGTCGGGGGCGCGTGGGGTGGCCGGGCCTTTCGCCGCGAGCCAGCCGCCCGGTAAGGGCCGGGCGGGTTTCCGGCGTTGCTCTGCGGCAGTCGCCTTGAGGACCGCGTTTCCCGCAGCTCGGGTCCGTCCCGCAGCGGTCAGCGGGTCGCCTCCGGCGCGTAGCTCGAGTCCGCCCGCACGCTCGGCGGCCGCATCGAGAACCGCGCCCTCCAGCGCGCGGCCCAGCGGTCGCCCGCAGGCCCTCCAGCGCCTGGCCCGCCTACAGCACGTGCCCTTCAATGCGTAGCTCGGCGCTGCGGTCAGCGATCGCCCTTGGCTGCGGCGACCTCGAGGACCGCTCGCTCCAGCGCGTAGCCCGGGTCCGCCGCCACACCTTTGACCTCGGCGTTCAGCCTCGCCACCACGCGCATAGCCACCGCCAGGCCGTCGGGGTTCCAGCCGCGGGACTGGCCCTGGGCCTTGCGGATCTTCCACGGCGGCATGCCCAGCTCGCCCGCCAGCTGGTTCGGGTTGCCCCGGCCGGCGCCGGAGACCCGGGCGATCGTGCGGACCGCGTCGGCCAGCGCGTCGGCGACCAGGACGTGCGGGACCCCCAGCTGCATCGCCCAGCGCAGTGACTCCAGCGCCGCCGCTCGGTCACCACTCACCGCCTTCTCCGCGACCGCGAACCCGGTCACGTCGGCGCGGCCGCGGTGGTAGCGGCGGACCGCCTCGGCGTCGACGGCGCCGTCCGTGTCCGCGACCAGCTGCGTCGCCGCGGAGGAGAGTTCCCGCAGGTCGGAGCCGACGGCGTCGATCAGCGCGGCGACCCCGGCCGGGTCGATTTTGCCGCCCACCCGGCGCACCTCGTGGCGCACGAACTGCTCCCGCTCGGCCGGCTTGGTCAGCTTCGGGCACTCCGTGACCTCGGCTCCGGCCTTCTTCAGCGCCGCCGGGAGCGTCTTGCCCGCCTTGCTGCGGCCACCGCCGGTGTGCACGACGACGAGCACGACCCCGTCCGCCGGGTCCTTCAGGTAGCTCGCCACGGCGTCGGCCAGCTCCTGCGAGATGTCCTGGGCCGACTCGAGGACGATCACCCGGCCCTCGCTGAACAGCGACGGACTGACCAGTTCGGCCAGCTCGGGGGCTGTGAGATCGGACACCCGGGCCCGGGTCAGCTCCGCCGTCGCGTCCATCGCGCGGGCGGCCGCGAGCGTTTCGCGGACGGCCCGCTCGATCAGCAGTTCTTCCTCGCCCAGCACCAGGTGCAGCGGGGCCGGGGCGGTGGCTTGCGCGGTCACCCCGGAATCTTCTCACTTGCGCTGTCGTGCCCCCGCTCCGGTGATGTCGACCGGCCACCGTGGCACGGCCCGCGCGCGATGTCGTACGGTGTAGCCGAGGCAGCCGCCCCGGGGAGATCCGGCGTGCGTGCACCGACAACCGAATACCGCTCATCCAGAGGGGCAGAGGGAACGGCCCGACGAAGCCCCGGCAACCGGCGTACAGCCTGTCATCCCGCGATCGCGGGGTAGCTGACGACCACGGTGCCAATTCCGGCCCGCTTCGGCGGGGCAGATGAGGAAAGGAACCTCGCGATGACCGCCACCCTCGGCACGACCTCCACCACCAAGACCCCGGATCTCGGTCCCGCCGTCGAACTGGTGTCGAAGGAAGAGGGCCACCGGCAGCCGCTCGCCCCGGAGTTCGTTTCCGCCGAAGACTTCTCGCCGCTCGAGGTCGCCTACGACTTCGGCCGTGTGCGCCGCGAGGACATCGAGGCGGGCCCGAAGAACATCTGGCGCTACAAGAAGCTCCTCCCGGTTCCGTCCAACGTCGAAGAGATCCCGAACACCGAGCCGGGCGCGACGCGGCTGGTCCGCGCCGACCGCCTCGCCAAGGAACTCGGCCTCAAGCGCGTGTGGGTCAAGGACGACACCGGAAACCCGACGCACTCGTTCAAGGACCGCGTGGTCGCGGTCGCGCTGGCCGCGGCCCGCGAGTTCGGGTTCGAGGTGCTCGCGTGTCCGTCGACCGGCAACCTGGCCAACGCGACGGCCGCCGCCGCGGCCCGCGCCGGCTGGCGGTCGGTCGTGCTGATCCCCAAGACCCTCGAGCGCGCCAAGATCCTCACCACCGCGGTCTACGACGGCGACCTCCTCGCCATCGACGGCAACTACGACGACGTCAACCGCCTCGCCACCGAGCTCGCCGGTGAGCACCCGAAGTGGGCGTTCGTGAACGTGAACGTCCGGCCGTACTACTCGGAGGGCTCGAAGACGCTGGCCTTCGAGGTCGCCGAGCAGCTCGGCTGGCGCATCCCGCCGCAGATCGTCGTCCCGATCGCCTCCGGTTCGCAGCTGACCAAGGTGGACAAGGGTTTCCGCGAGCTGGGCCAGCTCGGCCTGGTGGAAGCCAGCCCGTACAAGGTGTTCGGCGCCCAGGCGACCGGCTGCTCCCCGGTGTCGGCGGCCTTCCGCGAAGGCCACGACGTGGTCCAGCCGGTCAAGCCGGACACGATCGCCCGCTCGCTGGCGATCGGCAACCCGGCCGACGGCCCGTACGTGCTCGACATCGTCAACCGCACCGGCGGCGCGATCGAGGACGTCTCGGACGAAGAGGTGGTCGAAGGCATCCGCCTGCTGGCCCGCACCGAGGGCATCTTCACCGAGACGGCCGGCGGGGTGACGGTCGCGACGGCGAAGAAGCTGGTCGAGACGGGCAAGCTGGACCCGGACGCGGAGACGGTCCTCCTCATCACCGGCGACGGCCTCAAGACCCTGGACGCGATCGAGAACCACGTCGGCCCGAAGGCGACGCTGCCGCCGTCGGCCGCCGCGGTGAACAAGGCCCTCGGCTACTGAGCCACCGCCCGGGGTGGGTGGGCAGAGCTTGCCCACCCACCCCCGGCAAGCGGTTCGGCGACGAGGCAGCGGTCTGAGCACGGCTACCACGCTCGGCCCTGTGGGCAGCTTCATCAGCCCACGGGCGGCGGTCCCTCGGCCAGTTTCGCCGCGCCACCAGGCCCGGCCGAGCAGCACGGCCTGCCCGCCGCGGGTCAGCGGCGCGGCGGTCCGCGGGGCTCGCCGCGCCGCGCTAGTGCCGGGCCTGCCGGGTCGGGTACCACAGCCGTGTCGCCGTCGAGGTCCGTTCTCGTCACCCGGGCTCCCAACGCCGTCAATGTGTCCAATGTGGACTTGTTCGGGTGGCCGTACGTATTTCCCGCGCCGACGCTCACCAACGCCACCCGGGGCCCCACCGCCGCGAGGAACGCCGGCAGCGAGTATCGCGAGCCGTGGTGGGGAACTTTCAGGACCTCCGCTCTCAAGTCTCCGATGTCCGCCAGCAGGTCCGCCTGTGCCGCCAGCTCGACGTCGCCGGTCAGCAGGACCCGGCCGGCCGGGGTTTCCGCGCGCAGCACCACGGAACTGTTGTTGATCGTGGTGCCGTCCTGCTGCCCGGGTGAGCGGGACGGCACGTACCGCGGGCCGAGCACGTTCAGGGACAGCCCGGGCCACTCCAGCCGCTCCCCCGGGCTCAGCTCCACCAGCGGCACCGCCTGCCGGGCCGCTTCCGCGGCGACCTGCCGCCACGCCCACTCCGGCGCGCGCCCGGGCCCGACGGCGATGGCGCCCACCGCCCGGCCGTCGAAGACCGAGGGGAGCCCGCCGATGTGGTCGGCGTGCAGGTGGCTCAGCACCAGCAGCGGGATCCGGTCGACGCCCAGCCGGTGCAGGCACTCGTCGACCGGGCCCGGCTCGGGTCCGGTGTCGATGACAACCGCGCGGCCGGGCGACGCGGTCGCCAGCACGACGGCGTCACCCTGACCGACGTCGCACTCGACCACCGCCCAGTTCCGCGGTGGCCAGCCCGGCGCCAGCACCTTCACCGGCACGAACACCAGCAGCGCCCCGACGACGAGCACGGCCAGGAGCACCCGCACGCGCCGGTGCCGCGCCGCGAGCACCAGCGCGCCAAGGGCGGCGGCCGCGAGGAGCCCGCCCACCCAGCCGCCGGGCCAGGTGATGACCGCGCCCGGGGCCCGTGCGCCGTGCCGGGCCACCGTGATCAGCCAGCGGGCTTCGGGATCGGCCAGGTGCACCAGGACCTTCCCGGCGCCCGGCCACCACGGACCGGTCAGCGTCGCGAGCACGCCCAGCACCGTCGCCGGCGCCACCACGGGGGCGGCGAGGATGTTGGTCAGCACCGAAACCAGGCTCACCGAGCCCGCCATGCCGGCGAGGACCGGCGCTGTCACGAGGAAGGCCGCCAGCGGGATCGCGAGCCCTTCGGCGAAGCCCGGCGGGATCCCGCGGCGGACCAGCGCACCGGCCCAGCGGGGCGCGAGCAGGACGAGCCCGGCGGTGGCGCAGACCGACAGGGCGAACCCGAAGTCCGTGGCCATCGCCGGATCCGCCACCACCAGCACGCACACCGCGAACGCGAGCGCGGGCAGCGCCGACCCTCGCCGTCCCAAGGCCAGCGCCAGCAACGCCACCGCCGCCATGACGCCCGCCCGCAGCACGCTCGGCTCCGGGCCGACCAGGACGAGGAACCCGGCCAGGCACGTCCCGGCCGCCGTCGCCGACAACCGCGGCCCGAGCCGGAGCAGGCGCAGCAGGAGCAGCACCGCACCGCAGACGACCGCCAGGTTCCCGCCGCTGACCGCGGTGAGGTGCGCGAGGCCCGCGGTGACGAACTCCTGCTCGACGCGCGGCGACAGCGCGCTCGTGTCGCCGAGTACGAGGCCCGGCAGGAGGCCCCCGGGTTCGTCGGGCAGGTCTTGGCACAGGTCGTGCAAGCCGGTGCGCAGCCAGGCTGCGGTCCGTTGCCACCACGGCGCCGGGCCGGGCTCGCCCGGTGGTCCGCGCACGGAGAGCACCGCGACGGTCAGGTCCGAGCCGCGCGGCGGCATCAGCAGCCCGGTCACGGCGAGTTCTTGGCCTGGCAGCAGGGAAGTCCACTGCGCGACCGGCGCCAGGAGCAGGACGCGCCCGGACGACGGGACGGGCCGGCCGTCGACGGACACGGTGAGTACGTCGGCCGCGAGCACGACCGACCGGGCACCGGCCTGCCGATCGGCGTACCCCGCGCTGCGCACGGGTTTCGGGCGTTCGGCAACGACGACCCGCAACGCGGCGGGCAGCCCTTGGGCGGCGACGGCGCGGAGTTCGTCGTGCTGCGCGTCGCGGATCCGCCAGGCGACCGGACCGGCGGTGAGCAGGCCCAGCGCCAGCAGGGCCGCCGCCGCACCGCGCGCCCGGGGCCGGGCGCGGGCCAGCCAGAGCACCAGCCCGGCGAGCACGGCCGAGCCGAGTCCGGCGGCGAGGGCCGCCCACCAGCCGAGCAGCAGGCCGATCAGAGCGGCGAGCCAGCACGTCAGTGCGGCCGGGACCAGCCGCATGTCCTGCCGGGTGTCCGTTGCGGGGAGGGTGGTCATCCGGCCGTCACCTGCTGCCGGAGGTGGGCGAGCCCGGGTGGACCGGGCCGGCTGGTGCTCGCCCGGCCGAACGAAGAGCGATCGGGCACTCGCGCAGGACCGGGATCCACTTGCCGGTGGGAGACCTCACCGAACCGCACCCGGCGGCCAAGCCGGCCCGACAAGCAACACCGAAAGGCGAGCCCGGTTGGACCGGGCCGACTGCAGGAAAAGGTGCTCGCCCAACCGAACGACGGGCGACCAGGCACCCGCGCAGGACCGGGATCCCACCGCCGGTGGGAAACCTCACCGAACCGCACACGGCGGCCAAGCCGGCCCGACAGGCAACGCCGAAAGGCGAGCCCGGGTGGACCAAGCCGACCGCAGGAGAAGGTCCGGCCGAACGAGAGACGGCGACGCAACCGCGCCATCCCACGCCGCGCCGGTGGGCCGAGTACCCGCGCGGATCCGGCCGCGGCACCGGGACGCAGCCGGCGGTGTACTGCCACAGCGGGTCGCACGCGGGGGCTCATCCGACCGTCACCTGCTCTCGCAGTCGCGCGAACTTGCTTTCGCCTATGCCGTCGACGTCGCGCAGTTGCTCGACCTTGGCGAAGGCGCCGTGGTCGGTGCGCCATTGGACGATTCGCTTGGCCGTCACCTCGCCGACGCCCGGGAGGGTGTCCAGCTGGTCCGGGGTTGCCGTGTTCAGGTCGACCTTTCCCGCGGCCGCCGGGTCGCCGGGAACCGCGATGGGCGCCGGGATGCCGACCGCCAGCTGCTCGCCGTCGGTTACCTTGCGGGCCAGGTTCAGCTGGCGGAGGTCCGCTCCCGGCTCGGCGCCGCCGGCCGCGCGCAGCACGTCGGCCACCCGGGCGCCCTGGGGCACCGAGACCAGGCCCGGTGAACGGACGCGCCCGATCACGCTCACCACGAGACCGGCCGGTGGTGCCGCTCGGGCCTCCGCCGCCGGTTTTGTGCCGGGCAGCGCGCTCGGCAGCGCGGGCGGTGGCTCGGGCGCCGGGCGGCCGCCGGTGAGTGCGACCGCGCCGAGGACGATCACCACGACCGCCGCCAGGACGCCGGCCAGCGCCCAGCGGCGGCGGCCGGCTCCGGCTGATCCGCCCGGGAGCCAGCGCCGGATCAGCCGGCCGCCGGGCCCGACCGTGCTTTCGTCGGGCGAGAACTGGTCGGCCAGCCAGGAGAGCCGGTCGTTGACGGGAGGGCCCGGATCCCGGGCGGTCTGCTCGAACACACGATCGACGTTAGGGCCCGCGGGGAGTGTCCGACAGGGGCGCCGCCGCGTCCTGTGGACAACCGGGGTGTTGTGGACGGATGGCCGGTGCCGAGCCCGGGATCAGCCGTTTTCGTCGTACCCGGGTGGCATGCTGGCGGGTTCGGCGCGCCCGTTCCCCGGCGGGACCGTGCGCTGGACGACCACGCCCAGCACCCCCGGTCCGGTGTGCGCCCCGATCACCGCGCCCAGCTCGGAAACCACGCAGCCCGCCGAGCGCGGCACGGCCTCCTCCAGCCGGTTCGCCAGTTCGACCGCCCGCTCCGGCGACGCGAGGTGGTGGACGGCGAGCTCGACGTCGTCGTCCTTCGCGGCCGCGGCGGCCAGCTCGACCAGCCGGGCGATCGCCCGGTTCATCGTGCGGACCTTCTCCAGCGGCAGGATCCGGCCGTCGGACATGTGCAGCACCGGTTTCACCGCCAGCGCCGTGCCCAGCAGCGCCGCCGCCGGGCCGATCCGGCCGCCGCGGCGCAGGTGGTCCAGGGTTTCCACGACGAACAACGTCGACGAGCACCCGGCCGCCGTCATGGCGGCGGCCTCGACGGCTTCCGCCGAAGCTCCGGCGGAAGCGGCCGAAGCGGCGTGCAGCGCGGCGAACCCGAGGCCCATCGCGGTGGTCCGCGAGTCGACGACGCGGACCCGGTCCGGCCCCACCTCCTGCGCCGCCAGCACCGCCGCTTCCCAGGTGCCCGACAGCTCGCGTGACAGGTGCACCGACACGATCGCGTCCGCGCCGTCCGCGAACGCCGCCCGGTACTCCGCCGCGAACTCGGTGGGGGTCGGCCGTGAGGTCGTGACGATCTTCCGCTGCTTCATCGCCTCCGCGACCGCCGCCGGCCCGGTCTCGACGCCGTCGAGCGAAACCACGCCGTCGACCAGGACGTGCAGCGGCACCACCCGGACCGCGTGCCGTTCGGCGAAGCCCTCCGGCAGGTGGGCGGTGGAATCCGTGACTACGGCGACCGACACGCCGTCAGCCTACGTGCCGGGAGGCCGGCACCGGTGCCAGCAACACGGACATCGCCTCGCCCACCGCGGCGTGGCCCGGCCAGCCCCAGTGCATGCCGTCCGGGTTGCCCGCGCCGCTGAGCACGTGCTCGCCCACTACGGCTTCGAGGTCCAGCAACGGAACTCCCGCCCGCGCGCCCCAGGCCGCCATCGCCGCCGCCGCGGCCGGGCGCGCGGTGTGCACGCCGCCGTAGGCCGCGGCGCGGTGCACCGAGGGCAGCCAGCCGAAGATCGGCAGCTCGGGCCGCAGGACGCGCAGGGCGCCCACCGCCGTGTCGAGGTAGTGGACGGTCAGTTTGGCCGGCAGCACCGCGGGCCGGCCGCGGAAGGCGACCGAAAGCCGCGGTTGCGCCGCGAGATAAGCCTTGCGGACGACGCGCCGCACCGGGTCGGGCCGCAGGTACCGCAGCCCGGTGCGCAGGTAGGTCGGCAACGGCGAGGGCAGCGTGTCCATGCTGCCGATCGCGAACACGACCGCGTCGACGTGGTGCAGGTCGGCCCACACGCGCGGATCGCCGGTCAGCGACCACCAGGCGTCGCGCGCGGTCCAGCCGATGCCCGCGACCAGGTCGGCGGTGCCACCGAGAGCGGCCGCCGCGACATTGGGCCACAGCCGCGGCTCGTCGGCGGCGCAGGGTCCTTCGGGACCGTGAAAGCTCAGCGAATCGCCGAACACCAGCAGGCGCGGCCCCATCGGCTAGCCGTGCATCCCCGCGTTGTAGGCGTTCAGCCGCCACTTGCCGTCGCGACGGCCCAGCTCGACCCAGTGGCAGTTCGAGATGCCGCCGAGCGACGGCCAGATCTCGACCGGCAGGTTCAGCAGCCGCGCGGTGAGCGCGATGATCAGCCCGCCGTGCGCGGCCAGCAGCACGGTGTCGCCCGCGTCGGAGTTGGCCTGCTGCAGGTCGGTGACGACTTCGCTCGCGCGGTCGGCGACGTCGACGCGGTTCTCGCCGCCCGGGGGCGCCCAGGTCGCGTCGGTGCGCCAGCGGTCGCGTTCACCGGGGTAGGCCTGGTCGACCTCTTCGCCGGTGAGCCCCTGCCACTCGCCGAGGTGCGTCTCGCGCAGCCGCTTGTCGATCCGCAGGGGGACGCCGATGGCGTCGGTGAGCACGGTGGCGGTGTCGGTGGCTCGGCGCAGGTCGGACGCGATGACCAGGTCCGGCGAGAAGCGGGCCAGTGCGGGCACCGCGAACCGGGCCTGGTTCCAGCCGCGCGGGGTCAGCGCGGAGTCCAGGTGACCCTGCATCCGCCCGGCGGCGTTGTAGTCCGTCTCGCCGTGACGCCAGAGCACCAGCCGCCGCGGGCTCACGGGACGTCCGGGTCCTCGTCGGCGGGTGGCTCCTCGAGTCCGGCCACCTCGATCCGCGGGCAGTCCTTCCACAGCCGCTCGAGGCCGTAGAAGGTGCGCTCTTCGACGTGCTGGACGTGCACGACGACGTCGACGTAGTCGAGCAGTACCCAGCGCCCTTCCCGGGCGCCTTCGCGGCGGACCGGCTTGTGCCCGCTTTCCCGCAGTTTTTCTTCGACGTTGTCCACGATCGCGCCGACCAGGCGCTCGTTGGACGCGGAGGCGATGACGAAGGCGTCGGTGATGACGAGCTGTTCGGACACGTCCAGCACGACGACGTCGCTGGCCTTCTTGTCCGCCGCCGCGTGGGCGGCCGCTACGGCCAGCTCTCGAGCCTCGGACGTGGCTGCCACGGTGCTCCTTTTCCAGATCGGGTTCGCCCGAGAAGGGTACCCGCAGGCACCAGCGGCGGTTCAGTCGCTCTTCCGGTACAGGTCCTTTTTGGCGATGTAGCGGACGACGCCGTCGGGCACGAGGTACCAGACCGGCTCCCCGCGTTCGACCCGATCGCGGCAGCCGGTGGACGAAATCGCCATCGCGGTGACCTCGACCAGGCTCACCTTGCCGCTGGGCAGGTGGTGCGAGTTGAGCCGGTAGCCGGGCCGGGTGACGCCGATGAAGTGCGCGAAGTCGAACAGCTCGTCGGCCTTGTGCCAGGTCAGGATCTGCTCGAGGGCGTCGGCGCCGGTGATGAAGAAGAGCTCGTCTCCGGGGTACTCGGCGTGCAGGTCGCGCAGGGTGTCCACGGTGTAGGTCTGGCCGCCGCGGTCGATGTCGACGCGGCTGACCGAGAAGACCGGGTTGGACGCGGTCGCGATCACCGTCATCAGGTAGCGGTCCTCGGCCCGGGTCACCTCGCGGTCGGTCTTCTGCCACGGCTGCCCGGTGGGGACGAAGATCACCTCGTCCAGCCCGAACCGGGACTGGACCTCGCTGGCCGCGACGAGGTGGCCGTGGTGCACGGGGTCGAAGGTGCCGCCCATGACCCCGATCCGCCGTGGTGACATGACCGGAGAGCCTATACAGCCGGAGGCCGCCGGGCCCGGTGCTCTTCGCCACCCCGCCCGACCGGGTCAAAAGTGTGATTCAGGTCACATTACGGCCGGTATCGGTCGCAAACTCTCCGTTCGCGGCGCCGCCGATTCCCGATCTGTCGGTCCCATGGGGTAGACGTGGGGACGTGGACACGACCAGCACCGCCTCAGCCCTCCGCGACCGCGCCGAGACCCTCCTCCGGGCCCTGGCCGGCGACTCGGCGAAGCTGCGCGAAGACCAGTGGACGGCCATCGAGGCCCTGGTCGCGCAGCGGCGCCGCGCGCTGGTCGTGCAACGCACCGGGTGGGGCAAGTCGGCGGTGTACTTCCTGGCCACGGCGTTGCTGCGCGAACAGGGCAGCGGGCCGACGGTCATCGTGTCGCCGCTGCTCGCCCTGATGCGCAACCAGATCTCGGCGGCGGCGCGGGCCGGCATCCACGCGGCGACGATGAACTCCGCCAACCCGCAGGAGTGGGACCAGGTCCAGGCGTCGGTGGCGGCCGGCGAGGTGGACGTCCTGCTGGTCAGCCCGGAGCGGCTGAACAACCCGGACTTCCGCGACAACGTGCTGCCGAAGCTGACCGCGAGCACCGGGCTGCTGGTGGTCGACGAGGCGCACTGCATCTCGGACTGGGGGCACGACTTCCGGCCGGACTACCGGCGGCTGCGCACGCTGCTGGGCGACCTCCCGGACGGCGTGCCGGTGCTGGCGACGACGGCGACCGCGAACGACCGCGTGGTCACCGACGTCGCCGAGCAGCTCGGCCTCGGCACCGGCACGGACACGCTCGTGCTGCGCGGCAGCCTCGACCGGGAGAGCCTGCGGCTGTCGGTGTGCCGGCTGCCGACGTCGCAGGCGCGCCTGGCGTGGCTCGCCGAACACCTGGCCGAACTGCCCGGGTCGGGGATCATCTACACGCTGACCGTCGCGGCGGCGCACGACGTCGCGTCGCTGCTGAAGGACCGCGGCTACCCGGTGGCGGCCTACACGGGCAAGACCGACCCGGCCGACCGGCAGGCCGCCGAGGACGACCTGCTCGGCAACCGCGTCAAGGCCCTGGTCGCGACGTCCGCGCTGGGCATGGGGTTCGACAAGCCGGACCTCGGGTTCGTGGTCCACCTCGGTGCGCCGTCGTCGCCGATCGCGTACTACCAGCAGGTCGGCCGCGCCGGGCGTGGCGTCGAGCGCGCCGAGGTCGTGCTGCTGCCCGGCGAGGAGGACAAGGCGATCTGGGCGTACTTCGGGTCGCTGGCCTTCCCGGACGAGCTGCGGGTGACGCAGGTGCTGAACACGCTCGCCTACGCCGACCGTCCGCTGTCGACGGCCGCGCTCGAGCCGTCGGTCGAGCTTTCCCGGTCACGGCTGGAAATGGTGCTCAAGGTGCTGGACGTCGACGGCGCGGTGCGGCGCGTCAAGGGCGGCTGGACGAGCACGGGCGAGGAGTGGCAGTACGACCGCGGGCGGTACCAGCGGGTCGCGGAGGCGCGCGACCGCGAGCAGGAGGCGATGCTCGGCTACCTCGCGACCGGGGGCTGCCGGATGGAGTACCTGCGGCGTCAGCTCGACGATCCCGAGGCGGCGCCGTGCGGCCGGTGCGACAACTGCACCGGGACGCACTGGGACGCGTCGGTGTCCGAGGACGTCGTCGACGCGACCCGGGAACGCCTGCAACGGCCCGGGGTCGAGGTGGCCCCGCGCAAGCAGTGGCCCACCGGGATGTCCTCTTTGGACGTTCCGGTGTCCGGCCGGATCTCGGCCGACGACCAGGCCGAGCCGGGCCAGGTGCTCGGGCGGCTCACCGACGTCGGCTGGGGCAACCGGCTGCGGGAGCTCGTCGGCCCGCAGGCGGTGGACGCCGAGGTCCCCGAGTCGGTGTTCAAGGCGTGCGTACAGGTGCTCGCCGGGTGGCAGTGGACGGAACGGCCGGTGGCGGTGGTGGCGGTGCCGTCGTCGACGCGGCCGCAGCTCGTCTACAGCCTGGCGACGAGGCTGGCGGAGATCGGCAGGCTGGACTTCCTCGGCGCGCTCGACGCGGACGGCCCGCCACCCCGCCAGGCGAACAGCGCGCAACGGCTGGCAGACCTCTGGCGGCGGCTGAGCATGCCGGCCGACCTCGCGGCGACGCTGCCGTCCGGGCCGGTGCTGCTGGTGGACGACGTCATCGACACGGGCTGGACGATGACGCTGGCCGCGCGGTTGTTGCGGCGGGCCGGGGCGCCCGCGGTGCTGCCGTTCGCGCTGGCGAGCACGGCCTGAGGAAGGAGGAGAACGAGGAAGCCGAACAGTCGGGATCTTTCGCACTGCGAACGGATGTGGCAAAGTCCCGTTCCACCTTCGGGTGACGTGGAGGCCGCCATGACCGAATCCGCCGTCGAGGTGTCGCAGCGCCACCGGCTGCCCGTGCGCAAGCTGTTCGCGGCGAGCGCCGGGAACGCGCTGGAGTGGTTCGACTGGACGATCTACGCGACGTTCAGCATCTACTTCGCCAGTGCGTTCTTCCCCTCCGGGAACGACACCCTCGCGCTGATCAACACCTTCGCGACCTACGCGCTGGCGTTCTTCTTCCGGCCGCTCGGCGGCGTCCTGCTCGGGCGCTTCGCCGACACGCGCGGCCGGAAGCCCGCGATGATCCTCACCATCCTGCTCATGGCGGGCGGGTCGGTGGCGATCGGGCTGCTGCCGACGTTCGCCCAGGTCGGCTGGTTGGCGCCGGGCCTGCTGCTGCTCGCGCGCGTCGCGCAGGGGCTGTCGCTCGGCGGGGAGGTGTCGAACGCGTCGGCCTACCTGGGCGAGATCGCGCCGCCGGCGCGGCGTGGCCGGTACTCGGCGTTCTTCTACATCTCGACCGGGTCGGCGGTGCTCGTCGCGACCGTGCTCGGCTTCGTGCTGGCCCGGACGCTGGACAAGGCCCAGCTCGCGTCGTGGGGCTGGCGGCTGCCGTTCCTGCTCGGTGGCGTCTTCGGCCTGGTCGGGCTGTGGTTGCGCCGCAGCATCGCCGAGACCGAGCTGTTCGAGCAGACCAAGACCAAGGCGCGCAAGATCGAACGGCCGTTGCTGACCACGCTGACCCACCACCCGAAGGCCGTCGGCCGGCTCGTCGGTTTCACGATGCTGTCGACCCTCTGCTACTACACCTTCTTCAGTGCGCTCACGTCGTTCGCGGTGAAGAACCGGCACGCCGACGCCGACGCCGTCTTCCTCGCCCTGTCGATCGGGACGGCGTTGTTCATCGCCCTGCAGTACCCGCTCGGGGCGCTGTCCGACCGGTTCGGCCGCAAACCGCAGCTGCTCGTCTGGTCCGGGGCGACCGCGGTCGCCGTCGTGCCGCTGTCCACGTTGATCGGCCCCGGCGTCGGCGGGCTGCTCGTGGTGTTCTGCGTCGGGCTCGGCCTGTACACGGCGATGACGTCGATCGCGCCGGCCATCATGAGCGAGCTGTTCCCCACCGAACTGCGCGGGCTGGGCATCGGGGCCTGGTACAACCTGACCGTCGCGATCTTCGGTGGCACCGCTCCCCTGCTCATCACCCTGTTCGGCGCCGTGTCGCCGACGCTCTACTTCTGGTACGTCGCCGCGGGCGCCGCGATCGCGTTCGCGGTGATCCTCACGCTGCCGGAGACCAAGGGCAGCGAGCTGCGGTAAACCCTTCGTCGTCGGCCGGTCACGCTCGCTACGCTGCGGGCTTCCGTGACCGAGCCGAAGGAGGGACACCGTGCAGACCGCCGACGTTACCGAGGAGCTGGCGCGCCGAGTGGTGGCCGCCGCCGGCCGGGCCCTCGATGTCACCTTGACGCCGGAGCAGGCGCTGGTCCAGGCGTCGCCGCGGGACGGCGTCGACTACCAGGCCAACCTCGCGATGAGCCTGGGCAAGCAGCTCGGCCGTCCGCCGCGGGAGGTGGCCGGGCTGATCGCGGGCGCACTGGAGCTCGACGGAATCGCCGAGCCGCCGGAAATCGCCGGGCCGGGCTTCCTGAACTTCGTGCTGCGCACGGAATGGCTGGCCGCCCGCGCGGGCGCGCTGCTCGCCGATCCGCGTCTCGGCGTGCCGGAAACCTCGGCGCCCCGGCGGATCGCGCTCGACTACAGCAGCCCGAACGTGGCGAAGGAAATGCACGTCGGGCACCTGCGCTCGTCCGTGATCGGCGACGCGCTCGCCCGCCTGCTGCGGTTCGCCGGGCACGAAGTGCTGCCGCACAACCACCTCGGCGACTGGGGCACGCCGTTCGGCATGCTCATCGAGCACCTCCTCGACGTCTCCGCCGGGCAACGCGCGATCGCCGACCTCGACGCCTTCTACCGCGAAGCGCGGCAGAAATTCGACAGTGACGAAGCGTTCGCGACGCGGGCGCGCACCCGCGTCGTCAAGCTGCAGAGCGGGGACGAAGACACTCTGGCCGTCTGGCAGGAGCTCGTCGACGAGTCGACCCGGCACTTCAACGCGGTCTACGCGCTGCTCGGGATTTCCCTGACGGACCAGGACATCTACGGCGAGAGCTTCTACAACCCGTCCCTCGCCGCGGTCGTCGACGACCTCGATGAGGCCGGGCTGACCGAACTCAGCGACGGCGCGGTCTGCGTGTTCCCCGAGGGGTTCCGGAACCGCGAAGGCGACCGGCTGCCGCTGATCGTCCGCAAGCGCGACGGCGGTTACGGGTACGCCGCCACGGATCTGGCGACCGTCCGGTACTGGACGTCGGAGCGCGGCGCGACCGACCTGCTCTACGTCGTCGGGACGCCCCAGGCGCAGCACTTCGCGATGGTGTTCGCCGCCTGCCGCGCGGCCGGCTGGCTGACCGGGCACGCCGAGCACATCGGCTTCGGCACGGTGCTGGGCGCGGACGGCAAGGCCATGCGGACCCGGGCCGGCGAGACCGTCAAGCTGGCCGACCTGCTGACCGAAGCCGTGACGCAGGCCGCCGCGGTCGTCGCCGAGCGCAGTGAGCTCGACGCCGCGGGCCAGGCCGAGGTCGCCCGGGCCGTGGGCATCGGCGCGGTCAAGTACGCGGACCTGTCCGGCGACCGCGAACGCGACTACGTCTTCGCGTGGGACCGGATGCTGGCCAAGGAGGGCAACACGTCGGTGTACCTCCAGTACGCGCACGCGCGGACGCGGTCAATCCTGCGGAAGGCAGGCGGTCTGCCCGAGGGCGACGACGTCGTGCTCGAAGCGCCGGCGGAACGAGCGTTGGCCGTGAAGCTGCTTCGGTTCGGCGAAGCGCTGAAGGCGGCGACAGGCGGCTACGCGCCGCACAAGCTGTGTACGTACCTGTACGAGACCGCGGTCGCGTTCTCGCGGTTCTTCGAGGAATGCCCCGTGCTGAAGGCGTCTTCGCCTTCACTGCGCGCGTCGCGCCTGAGGTTGACTACGCTGACGTCGAACACGCTTGCGCTCGGGCTTTCCCTCCTCGGCATCGAAGCGCCCGACCGGCTCTAGCGGGAGATCACCGTGGAACTGCCCGACGACCTGCTCGCGCTGCTGCGCGGGCCCAGCCTCTGCTTCCTCTCGACGGTGATGCCGGACGGCTCGCCGCAGCTCACCCAGACCTGGGTGGACACCGACGGCACGCACATCCTCGTCAACACCGTGCTGGGCCACCAGAAGCAGCGCAACATCGCGCGCGACCCGCGGGTGGCGCTCAACGTCGCCGACCGCGACCGGCCGTCGCGCTACTACGCGGTCCGCGGGCGGGTCGTCGACACGACCGAGGACGGCGCGGTCGAGCACATCGAGGAGCTTTCGCGGCGCTACCTCGGCGGCCCGTACCCGTGGTGGGGCGGACGCGACCAGACGCGCCTGCTGCTCACGATCAAAGCCGACCGGATCACGTCGTGATCATCGTCGCCGGCTGGCTCGCCGTCGCTCCCGAGGAGCGCGCCGCCTACCTGGACGGGTGCGCGGAAGCCGTCCGCCTCGCGCGGGAGGCGCCCGGCTGCCTGGAGTACGCCTTGGGCGCCGACCTGCTCGACTCCGGCCGGATCACCGTGTACGAGCGCTGGGAGTCCGATGCGGACCTCGAGCGTTTCCGCGGGTCCGGGCCGTCGGACGAGCAGGCTGCGCAAATCCTCGACGCGTCGGTGGCGCGCTACCGGATTTCGGCGGTCGAGGCACCCTGAGCGGCTAGCGGCGGAGGGGGACGAGGTCGTCGGCGTGGACTACCTCGCGGCGTTGCTCGGCCGGGAGCTCGGGGGTCGAGCGGCCGATCAGGTCCGGGAGCTCTGTTGCGTCGAAGGCCACCACGCCGCGGGCCACCGGGCGGTCGCGGGCGTCGACCAGGTCGACCACGTCGCCGGCCTGGAAGTCGCCCTCCACGCCGGTGATGCCCGCGGCCAGAAGCGACCGGCGGCGGCGGACCACCGCTGTCACCGCGCCGTCGTCGAGGCGGAGTTTGCCCGTCGTGTCCGCCGCGTAGCCCAGCCAGAACCGGCGGGCCGACAACCTCGTGTCCGCCGGGGCGAAGGCCGTGCCCGGGGAGGCCGACGTCAGCGCCGCCGAGGCCTCCGATGCCGCGGCCAGGAGGACCGGGATGCCCGCGCCCGCCGCGGTGCGGGCCGCCGCCAGTTTGGACACCATGCCGCCCGTGCCCAAGCCGGAGCTGGACATGCCGACCGAGATTCCGTCCACATCGGACTCCGAAAGCACTTCGGTCAGCTTGCGGGTGGCGCCGTTGCGCGGATCGCCGTCGTACAGGCCGTCCACATCGGACAGCAGGATCAGCGCGTCGGCGCCGATCAGGTGGGCCACCAGGGCCGCCAGGCGGTCGTTGTCGCCGAAGCGGATTTCCTCGGTCGCCACCGTGTCGTTCTCGTTGACCACCGGGACCGCACCCAGCGCCAGCAGGCGCGAAAACGTCCGCTGCGCGTTGCGGTAGTGCGACCGGCGGACGACGTCGTCGGAGGTCAGCAGCACCTGGCCGACCGTCAGCGAGTACCGGCCGAACGACTCGGCGTACGCGTGCGCCAGCTGCAGCTGCCCCACACTCGCCGCCGCCTGCTGGGTCGCCAGGTCACGCGGGCGCTTGCCCAGCGAGAGCGGGGCCAGCCCGGCCCCGATCGCGCCCGAGGACACCAGCACGATCTGGGTTTCCCGGGCGACGCGCTCGGCGATCGCGTCGACCAGCGCGTTCAGCCGGGCCGCGTCGAGCCCGCTGCCCGCGGTCGTCAGCGCCGACGAGCCGACCTTGACCACCAGCCGGCGCGCGGCCGCGATCGCCTCGCGGGTGCCGCTCACGCGTCGAGGTCCAGTTCGTCGTCGTCCTCGCCGCTGCCGTCGCGGCGGATCCGGCGGGCTTCCTTGCGCTCGGTGGCGCCGACCCGGTCCGTGCGCTCGAGCCGGACGTCGGTGCCGCGCCCGGACAGGTGAACCGCAACCGAAGGCGTCGACGGCTCCCACTCGAACTGGACGTCGCCGACCGTGACCGGGCTGCCCGGCCTCGCGCCGAGCTTCGCCAGCTGGTCCTCGACGCCGAGGCGGTTGAGGCGGTCGGCGAGGTAGCCGACGGCCTCGTCGTTGCTGAAGTCGGTCTGGCGGATCCACCGCTCCGGGCGGGCGCCGCGCACGATGAACGCGCCCTCTTCCTCCGGGTCGACCTCGACGGTGAACCCGGAGTCGTCGACGGCCAGCGGCCGCAGGACGATCTTCTCCGGCTCCAGCACCGGCTGCGCCTCGCGGTACTTCTCGACGACCGCGGCCAGGGCGAAGGTCAGCTCCCGCAGGCCCTTGCGGGACGCCGTCGAGATTTCGAAGACCTGGAGACCGCGGGCCTCGAAGTCCGGGCGGACGAACTCGGCAAGCTCGGCCGCCTCCGGCACGTCGATCTTGTTGAGCACGACCACGCGCGGCCGTTCTTCGAGCTTCCCGCCGAGGCTCGGCGTGTACTTGGCGAGCTCCGCCTCCAGAGCGTCCACATCGGACAGCGGATCGCGGCCCGGCTCCAGCGTCGCGCAGTCGACGACGTGCACCAGCACCGCGCAGCGCTCGATGTGGCGCAGGAAGTCGAGGCCGAGGCCCTTGCCCTCGGACGCGCCGGGGATGAGACCGGGCACGTCGGCCATGGTGAACACCGTGTCGCCGCCGGTGATGACGCCGAGGTTCGGCACCAGCGTGGTGAACGGGTAGTCGGCGATCTTCGGCTTGGCCGCGGACAGCACCGAGATCAGCGACGACTTGCCGGCGGACGGGAACCCGAGCAGGCCGACGTCGGCGACCGACCGCAGCTCCAGCGTCAGGTCACGGCTTTCGCCCGGCTCGCCCAGCAGCGCGAACCCGGGCGCCTTGCGGGCCTTCGACGCGAGCGAGGCGTTACCGAGCCCGCCGCGGCCGCCCTGGGCGGCGACGAACGTGGTGCCCGGACCGATCAGGTCGGCGACCATCTCGCCGTCGTCGGTGAACACGACGGTGCCGGACGGCACCTTCATCACCAGCGTCTCCCCCGCCGCACCGGCGCGGTTGCCGCCCTGGCCCATCTTGCCGTTGCCGGCCTTGGCGTGCGGGCGGAAGTGGAAGTCGAGCAGGGTGTGCACGTTCGGGTCGACGACCAGCAGGACGTCGCCGCCGTTGCCGCCGTTGCCGCCGTCCGGGCCGCCGAGGGGCTTGAACTTCTCGCGGTGCACCGAGGCACAGCCGTTGCCCCCGTCACCGGCGGTCAGGTGGATGACCGCGCGGTCCACGAACCGGGACGCCATGACTCTGCCTCACTTCACTCACGGAAAAGGGTTCGAACAAAACAAACGAGGGGTGGCACCGGATATTCCGGCCCCACCCCTCGTCAGAGGTCTAGACAGAAGCCGAATCAGGCTTCCGACGGCACGACGATGTTGACCGTCTTGCGGCCGCGCTTCTCGCCGAACTGGACCGCACCGGCGGCCAGGGCGAACAGCGTGTCGTCGCCGCCACGGCCGACGTTGACGCCGGGGTGGAACTTGGTGCCGCGCTGGCGGATCAGGATCTCGCCGGCGTTGACTTCCTGGCCGCCGTAGCGCTTGACGCCGAGGCGCTGCGCGTTCGAGTCACGACCGTTGCGGGAGCTGGATGCACCCTTCTTGTGAGCCATAGCTCAGTCCTCTTTCTAAAACGAAGATCCGGAGAAGTTCTTACAGCGAGATGGCGGTGACCTCGACGCGGGTCAGCTTCTGCCGGTGACCCTGACGCTTGTGGTAGCCCGTCTTGTTCTTGAACTTGTGGATCCGGATCTTCGGACCCTTGGTCTGCTCGACGACCTTGCCGGTGACCGAGACCTTCGCCAGCGCGTCGGCGTCCGTGGTGACATCGCCACCGTCGACGTACAAAACGGCGGGGAGGATGTGCTCGGTGCCCGGCTCGCCCTCGAGCTTCTCGACCTCGACGACGTCGCCGACGGCCACCTTGTACTGCTTGCCGCCGGTCTTGACGATCGCGTACGCCGACACGGAAGTCTCCTGCATTACTCGACAATGGGTGGGGGCTCTGCGCGACCGGCCCACCTGGTGGAACGGGCGGTCCTGGACTCGCGCAGGCGACCTGCTCTGGTGGCAGGCCGTACTACAGGTTACGTGGGGTGCCCCGGTGCGTTACCACCGGGGTCCCCTAGTCGTTCACTGGCTCTGGTCGGAGGCGTGCACCGGCGGGCCCGCGGGCCGCGACGCCGCCCGGCGCGGACGGCGCCGGGTGGAGCGCACGGCCGGTTCGGGCACGCTGATCTCGGGCTCGGCGACCGGCTCGACGGCCTCCGAAGCGGCCACGGACGCCGTGACCGGCTCCTCGGCCGGTTCCGGCGCCGGGGACCGCTCGACCTCGGGCTCCGCCTCCGGCGGCACCGGCGCCTCGTCCGCCTCGGTGGTCACCGGGGTGCCGGCGACCTCCTGGGCGGGCTCGGCGGGCGGCTCGGCCGCCACCGGCGTCTCGTCCGCCTCCGTGGTCGCCGGGACGTCCGCGACCTCCCGGGCGGGCCCGTTGCCGTTCAGCGCGCCGTGGTCGTGGTCCTTGGCGGCCTTCGACGCGTTCGCCATCGCCGCCACCGCCGACGCGATCGACTCGCGCTGCTCCGGCGTCGGGACGGCGTGCACCTCGGCCTTGGCGGCTTCGGCCGGCTCCTTCGCGGCCTCCTCGCCCTTGCCGCGGCCTCGCGACCGGCGGGAGCTCTTCTCCCCGCCGCCGCCGTTGCCGCCGTTGGCGTTGCCGCCGTGGTTGTGCCCGCCGCCGCCGCCCGCGCGCTGCGGCTCGGTCGAGACGACCACGCCCCGGCCCTTGCAGTGCTCGCATGGCGTCGAGAACGCCTCCAGCAGGCCGGTGCCGATCTTCTTGCGGGTCATCTGCACCAGGCCGAGCGAGGTGACCTCGGCGACCTGGTGGCGCGTGCGGTCGCGGCCGAGGCACTCGGTCAGGCGGCGCAGCACCAGCTCGCGGTTGGACTCGAGCACCATGTCGATGAAGTCGATCACGATGATGCCGCCGATGTCCCGCAGCCGGAGCTGGCGGACGATCTCCTCCGCCGACTCCAGGTTGTTGCGGGTCACCGTCTCCTCGAGGTTGCCACCCGATCCGGTGAACTTGCCGGTGTTGACGTCGATCACCGTCATCGCCTCGGTGCGGTCGATGACCAGGTAACCACCCGAAGGCAGCCAGACCTTGCGGTCGAGGGCCTTGGTGATCTGCTCGTCGATCCGGTGGTCGGCGAACGCGTCGCCGGTGCCGGTGTAGCGCTTGAGCCGGTCGGTCAGCTCCGGCGCGACGTGGCTGACGTAGCCGTTGATGGTCTCCCAGGACCGGTTGCCCTGGATCTCCAGCTTGGTGAAGTCCTCGGTGAAGAGGTCACGCACGACCTTGACCAGCAGGTCCGGCTCTTCGTAGAGCATGGTCGGCGCGCCGCCCTTCTTGCCGGAACCGGCGGCGGCCTTCTCCTTGATGACGTCCCACTGCGCCTTCAGGCGGTCGACGTCGCGGCCCAGCTCCTCCTCGCCGATGCCCTCGGAGGCGGTGCGGATGATGACACCCGCGTCCTCCGGGACGATCCGCTTGAGGATGTCCTTGAGCCGGCGGCGCTCGTTCTCCGGCAGCTTGCGGGAGATGCCGGTGGCGCCGCCCGCGGGGACGTACACCAGGAAGCGGCCGGGCAGCGAGATCTGCGTGGTCAGCCGGGCGCCCTTGTGCCCGACCGGGTCCTTCGTGACCTGGACCAGCACGGAGTCGCCGGTGGACAGCGCCTGCTCGATCTTGCGGGCCTTGCCCTCCAGGCCGGCGGCGTCCCAGTCGACCTCGCCGGCGTAGAGCACGGCGTTGCGGCCGCGGCCGATGTCGATGAACGCGGCCTCCATGCTCGGCAGCACGTTCTGGACGCGGCCGAGGTAGACGTTGCCGACGATCGAGCCGGAGCCCGACTGGGTCACGAAGTGCTCGACCAGGACGCCGTCCTCGAGCACCGCGATCTGGGTCGAGTCGCCGTGCTCGACGACGACCATCGTGCGCTCGACCGACTCGCGCCGGGCCAGGAACTCGGCCTCGGACAGGATCGGGGCGCGGCGACGGCCCGCCTCGCGGCCGTCGCGGCGGCGCTGGCGCTTGGCCTCGAGCCGGGTGGAGCCGCGGACGCTGCGCACCTCGTCGCGCGCCGGGCGCTCGGGCTGCTCGGCCTTCGCCTGGCGGACGTGGGTGACGGTGTTGGGCGGGTCGTCGGTGCTCTCGGCGTCGTCGCCGTCCGAGCCCTTGCGGCGGCGACGGCGGCGACGACGGCGGCTGCCGCCTTCGCCCTCGTCGGCGTCACTTTCGGACTCCGAAGCCGACTCGACCGCGTCCTCGGACTCTTCGGTGTCCGCTTCGGGCTTTTCGTCCCCGCCGCTGCGGCTCTTGCGGCGCGGCTGCGGCTGCGGCTCCTCGGCCTGGTCGTCCTCGTTCTCGGCGGCGTCGTCGCCGCCTTCGGCGCCCTTGCCCCGGCCACGGCCGCGACGGCCCCGGCGGCGGCGACGGCGGCTGCCGCCGTCCTCGTCGTCGTCGGCCCCGGCGTCGACGGCCGACGTGGTGTCTTCTTCGGTCTCTTCCTCGGCCACCTCGGGCTCGGGGCGCGCCGGCGGCTCCGCGAACGGGTCGGCCGGCTTGCGGGCCGGCTTGGCCGCGCGTTCCGCCGGCTCCGGCGGCAGGAAGACCGGCGACGGCGCGGCGAACACCGGCAGGTGCGCGCGGGTCTTCTGGCGCGGCCGCGGCTTCTCGGCCTCGGGCGCCTGCTCGGTGGCTTCGCCGGCGGCGGCCTGCTGGGCGAAGGGCTGGCCGGCAGTGCCCCGGCCGGCGCGCTGCCGGGCGGGCGCGCGTCCGGCGCTGTCCTGGCCGGCACTGTCCTGGCCGGCACTGACCTGGCCGGTGGTGTCCTGGCCGGTGGTGTCCTGAGTGGCCGGCCGGTCCTGACCGGCCTGGTCCGGAGCGGTCGCGACCGGCTCGGCGGGCTGCTCGCTCTCGGCGGGCGCGAACGCCTCGGCGACCTTGAGCGCCACTTCCCTGGTCACGCTCGACTGCGCGCTGCGGACGCTTTCGCCCAGCTCCGTCAGCTTCGCGAGGACGTCCCGGCTGTGCGACTCGAGCAGCTTGGCCAGCGCGTGCACCCGGATCCGGGCGGGCAGGTCGGCCAGGCCGCTCGCGGGTGTGGCGGGATTCCCGCCGGCGTGCTCGGCGGGTGTTTCCGCGTTCGACATGTGTCTCCTCCGCCCCCGGGCGCGTCTGCCGGTTCGCACCGGCAGGGACGCGGCCGCGCAGGGGCCCCTTTCTGATCGTTGCCGCCGTGGTGGTCACCAGCGGCGGGAATCCTTTCCCGACGACCGGGCGCCGCCCACCACCGCTTCCGGTGGCGCGCGACCCGGTCAAAGGTCTGCTCGGCGGCGTGCATAAGGCACTCGCGGCCCCCGGGCCGCCCGCCACGTCGTCCAGCCGCCCGGTTCGCGGGCGGCGACGCGCGTCGCGGGAGTCCACGCACTTCACCGGGCCACAACGCCGCAGGCAGCACCTCTCACGTGCGCCCCGCGGCCCAGCGGCCACCCCGAGTATCCCACACCGGGTGACCGCTCCGGTGTACTCGGTACCCCCGCCCACGCCGCCGGGCGCGCCGCGAGCCCCACCGGCCGGGGGAACTTGGCCGCAGCGCTTGTCCACCGGGCACGGGGTGGCTACCGTGCGGCTCGGGGTGACCGGGATCTCGCGCGCCGGCACCCGCGGTTCCTGCATCCGGTGGGAGGTCCGGTGTCCCTGCTGGCGCGGCCGCTGCGGGCGGCCGTGTGCACTGTCCTGGTGCTTTCGGGGTGCGTCACCGCCGGTCCCGCGGCGGCCGCCGAGCCCGCCTGCGCCCACGGCCGGGTCCTGCGGTACGTCGTCACCTTCGACCGCGGCACCGCCGAGCCCGCGGCCCGTTCGGAGGTCGCCGCCGCCTGCGGCGCGACCACCGTCTACTACCCGCAGATCGCCGTGGCGGTCGCCACATCCGGCGACCCGGGCTTCGGCGGGCGGATCGGCCTCGACCGGGCGTTCAGCGCCCAGGGCGAGCGGCTCGCCGCGCAGCGCGCCACCGAAGTCAAGCCGCAGCCGGTGCGCGCGACACTGCCGGCGACGGATCCGGCGAAGGTGCCCACCGCGGACCTGAGCGGGCAGCAGTGGGACATGGCGATGATCAACGCCCACCGCGGGGCGGGCGGCCGCCGGGACGTCGTGGTCGGCGTCCTCGACTCCGGCATCGACCCGGACCACCCCGACCTGGCCGACGCCCTCGACCGCGACGACTCGGCCGGCTGCCTGACCGGCGCCCCGGACCGGTCACCGGCGGCCTGGGCGCCGACGACGTCGGTGCACGGCACGCACGTGGCCGGGATCATCGCCGCGGCCGACGACGGCCGCGGCGTGACGGGTGTGGCGCCCGGGGTCAGCGTGGCGTCGGTGAAGGTGATCGACGACCGCGGCTACGCCGATCCCGAAGCCGCGGTGTGCGGTCTGATGTGGGCTGCGTCACGGCACATGCGGCTGACGAACAGCAGCTTCTTCGTCAACCCGTGGACGCTCTCGTGCATCCGCGGCAACGACCGCGGCGTCGTCCACGAGGTGCTGGCACGAGCGGTCGAGTACAGCACGTCGGCGGGCACGCTGAACGTCGCGGCGGCGACCAACGAAGCGGTCGACCTGACCCCGTCGGCGCGATCCGGCTCACCCGGGGCGGCCAGCGGCTGCGAGGCCCTGCCGGCCGGGCTCCGGGACGTCGTCGCGGTGTCCGCCGTCGGCGCCGACCGGGTGAAGACGGGCTACAGCTCGTACGGACTGGGCGTGATCGACATCACGGCGCCGGGCGGCGAGGCGGGTGAGTGCGTGCTCTCGACGGTGCCGGGCGGGTACGCGCCGCTGTGCGGGACGTCGATGGCCGCGCCGCACGTGACCGGGGTGCTGGCGCTGCTGGCGTCCGCCGCGGAACGGGCCGGCCCCCGCCAGCTGCGGCGCACGCTCGACGCGCAGGCGATGCCGATGCCGTGTCCGGCCGACTACGACCTGACCGGCGACGGGCTGCAGGATGCGTACTGCGCCGGGTACGAGGGTTACAACGGGTTCTACGGGCACGGGATGGTCAACGCGCCGGCGGCCGCCGTGGCACCGGGCGCACGGCCGGACCCGGCGCGCTGACCCGCCGCGTCAGGTCAAGAGCAGCTTCGCGATCCGCCGCGTCGATGCCCAGAGGCCCACCGCGCCCAGAACCAGCAGGTACGCCAGGTTGACCAGCATGCCGCCGGAAAGGATGCCGGTTGCCAGGCCGCGCATCAGCTCGATCGCGTGGTAGAGCGGGAGGCAGCGGACCACCCACTGCAGGGGCTCGGGGTAGACCGACAGCGGGAAGAACGTCGTCGCGAAGAGGAACATCGGGGTCAGGCCCAGCTGGATGTAGTCGAACTGGGCCGTCGACTTCAGGAACGTCACCAGGGCCATGCCGATCGCCGAGAACGCCAGGCCGACCAGGAGCGCCGCCGGGACCATCAGCAGGGCCCACCACGACGCCAGCAGGCCCATCGCCGCCGCGATCGCCAGGAACGCCACCGCGTAGATGCCGCCGCGCGTGATCGCCCAGCCGATTTCGCCCAGCGCCACGTCGAGCGGGCCGATCGGGGTGGCCAGCATGGCGTCGTACAGCTTGGCGTAGCGCAGCTTGAAGAAGAGGTTGTACGTCGACTCGAACACGGCGCCGTTCATCGCCGACGTCGCCAGCAGCGCGGGCGCCACGAAGGCGACGTAGCTCATCGGCTGCCCGCCGGGGCCGGTCACCTCGGTGACCAGCCTGCCGAAGCCCAGCTGGAACGCCAGCAGGTAGAGGAACGGCTCGACCGCGCCGGACAGGAAGATCAGCCAGCTGCCGCGGTACACCATGACCGAGCGTTCGACGAGCATGCGCGCGCGGCCCGCGTACAGCCCGGGCGGGAGCACGCGGAACAGCAGCCCGGCACGCGTTTCGACGGTCGCCATCAGACCACCAGCCTCCGGTAGAAGGCCCGGTGCGCGAGCACCCACCCGGCCGCGAACAACGCCGCCAGCACGGCGAAGTGGCCGAGCAGCGCCCAGCCGCCGACCCCGCCGACGCTGAGGCCGCGGGCCAGCTGCGTGCCGTGCCACAGCGGGGAAAGCCAGGCCAGCCAGCGGATCGCGGCCGGCAGCTGGGAGATCGGGAAGAACGTGCCGGAGAACAGGGTCATCGGCATCACGACGAAGCGGAAGATCAGCCCGAAGCGCTGGCCCTCGTCGAAGGTGCTCGCCGCGAGGGCGGCCATCGGCGTGGTGCAGGCGAGGCCGGTGATCGTGCCGGCCAGGATCACCAGCAGCACGCCCGGCCCGGTCCAGGCGCCGAAGAAGAGCGCGACGAACGCGTAGGTCGCGCCGGCGAGGGTCAGGCGCAGGGCCGACCAGATCAGGTGGCCGCCGAAGACCTGGCCGGGCGACACCGGGGTGGCGGTGACGGCCAGGTAGTCCTTCTGCCACTTGAACCCGGAGAGCACGGGGTAGCTCGACTCGCCGACGGCCTGCTGCGCGGCCCCGGCGGCCAGCAGCGCCGGGGCGATGTACTGGAGGTAGGACAGGCCGCCGGTGATCGTGCCGGGCCGTACCTGCGAGCCGAACCCGAGGCCCATGGCGGCGAGGAAGAGCACCGGCTGGAGGCCGGTGGAGTACAGGGTGGACACCCAGTGGCGGCGGTACCAGGTCCAGTAGCCCTCGACGCGCAGCCAGGCGCCGTGCCACTTGCCGACCACCCGGCCGGTGGGGATCATCGCCATCAGTCCACCAGCGTCCGGCCGGTCAACCTCAGGAACACGTCCTCCAGCGAACTCCGCCGCACCAAGCTCGACAACGGCCGCACGCCGCGGGAATGCGCGTGCTCCAACGCCGCCTCGCCGTCGTCGCTGTAGACCAGCACCCGGTCCGGGAGGATCTCCACGCGCTCCGCCAGTCCCTCGACCTGCTGGGCCGCCGCCCCCTGCGCCCCCGGGGCGAACCGCAGCTCGAGCACCTCGCGCGTCGAGTACCGCCGGATCAGGTCGGCCGGTGAGCCCTCCGCCGCGATGCGGCCGTGGTCCATCACCACCAGCCTGTCGCACAGCTGCTCCGCTTCGTCCATGTAGTGCGTCGTGACGATCAGCGTCGTGCCCTGGGCCTTCAGCCGGAACAGGCGGTCCCACAGCAGGTGGCGGGCCTGCGGGTCGAGGCCCGTCGTCGGCTCGTCGAGCAGGAGCAGTTCCGGGTCGTTGACCAGGGAGCGCGCGATCGTCAGCCGCCGCTTCATGCCGCCCGAGAGGGGGTCGACCTTGTCGTCCGCGCGGTCGCCCAGCTGCGCGAACTCCAGCAGCTCGCTCGCCTTGCGGCGGGCCGCCGCGCGGGACAGGCCGAAGTAGCGGCCGTAGATCAGCAGGTTCTCCCGGACCGTCAGCTCGACGTCCAGGTTGTCCTGCTGCGGCACGACGCCCAGGCGCGCGCGGATCCGCGGCCCGGCGGCCTCCGGATCCAGCCCGAGCACGCGCAGGTCGCCGTCGGTGCGGGGTGACACGCAGGCGATCATCCGCATCGTCGACGACTTGCCGGCGCCGTTCGGGCCGAGGAAGCCGAACGCCTCCCCGCGCCGCACCTCGACGTCGATCCCGCGCACGGCCTCGAACTCGCCGAAGCGCTTCACCAGTGCCTTGGCCTGCACCAGCGCCGGTTCCCGGTCCTCCGATTCGTCCACGCTCCGCACCCTAGGACCCACCACCGACAAAAACCGAACGCTTTAGCCGCGCACGGTCACGACCAGCGACTGCGTCACCCCGTTGACCGTCACCGAAAGCCGCGCGACCCCCGGCCGCAGCGCAGTCAGGACGCCGGAGGCGGGGTCGAACGCGACGACGCCCCGGCCGACCTGCCAGTCCGCGCTCACCGGGTACGCCACCGGCACGTCCCGCGTCCCCTGCCGCACCGAAGCGCGGACGACCGCGCGTTCGCCGCGGGCCAGGGACGTCGGCCCCGACAGGGAAAGCGCGTCGACGTTCGGGCGCGTCTCGAAGCGCACCGGCTGGGCCCGGTCGGCCGGGTCCACGCGCAGCAGCGTCCAGCCGACGAACCCGCCGTCGCCGGGCGCGGCCGCCGGTGCCTTGCCCGAATTGCCGTTGACCAGGTACGGCACCCCGTCGACCCGGGACAGCGAGAACACCCCGGCGTGCGAAGCCACGGCCGCGGCCGGCTTGCCCGACGCCTGCTCGAACCCGGTCAGCCACTGGGTCAGCAGGGTCGCCTCCTTCCGGTCGCCGAGCTGGGAGTTGCCGGTCGGGCTCGGGTCCCGCACCGGGTGGTGCATGGCGACGACCACCCCACGGACGGACCGGTCGGCCGCCGCCGAGTCGAGGGCCGACCGCAGCACCCGGATCTGGTCGAACCCGCCCGCACGCAGCGAGCCGCGCGAGGAATCGAGCAGGACCAGCCGGATCCCGTGGACGTCCACGACCTGGTGGGTGACCCCGAACGCGGCCTGGAAGTTCGCCAGCCCGTTGCCGCCTTCGGCCTCGTGGTTGCCCGGCACGTAGTACCAGGGCACCCTGCCGTCGAGCTCGTCGGTGATCACCTGCCGGGCCAGCACGAAGTCGGGTGCGGTGCCGCGGTCGACGAAGTCGCCGTTGATCAGCACCAGGTCCGGTTTCGCCGCGACGGCTTCGCGCAGCGCCCGGCGGGCCTGCGCGACCAGCGGGCCCGCCGGGTCGTCCGCGGTGAACTGCGCGTCGCTGACCACCGCGACCCGCAGGCCGCCGGCCAGGACGCCGTCGGTGACCAGGGCCGGGTCGTGCGGGACGGGGTCGGCGGGCACGGCCGTCGTCGGCGCCACCTCGAACGTGAGGTCGTCGAACACGAGGCGGCCTTCGTACTGCTGGTCGGGCACGTTTTCGACGGCGTAGAACCGCGCCAGGCGCTGGCCCGCGGGCAGCCCCGCCGGGACCGCCGCGGTGACGTACCGCCAGCCCGTCCAGTCGACGCTCAGCGACAGGTCCACAATGGACGCCACGTTCGCCGCGTCGCGCAGTTCCGCGCGCAGCCACGCGCCCTTGCCGTCGCCGTTCACCCACAGGCCGATCTTCTGCGTGCCGTCCGGGACCGCGAGCGGGGCCGACGGCGTCACGTAGGCCGCGCGGGTCGCCGTCGTGCCGGTGAGCCGGTAGTCGAGCGCGAGCCCGGCGCCGCCGTCGCGCCCGGGCGCCGCGGACAGCGCCGCGCCGACGACCGCCGGGTACACCGTCGCCGTCCAGCCCGCCGGGCCGTCCAGCGGCGACGCGATCCGCGGCACGGTCCCGACGGACGCGGCCAGGTGCGTGGTGAAACCGGCGGCCGACGCGGTGATCGCCGTCGCGCCCGACGCGGTCAGCGCGGTGACCGCGTAGCCGTCGCCGGACGGCTCGATCCGGACCACCGAGTGGTCGTAGTCCAGCTTGACGTCGTCGGGCTCGAGCCAGGTGCCGTAGCCGTCGGCGTCGTAGCCGTAGACCTTGAAGGTGCTCTTCGCGCCGGCCCCCGAAAGGGCGACCTGCTCGGTGCTCGTGCCCAGCCGGACCGGCCGGCCCAGCACGGAAAGCGCCGTCTTCCCGGACGCGCGGCCGGCTCGGGCGACGACGTCGACCGCGCCCGCGCTGTGGCCGGTGACGACCCCGTGCGTCACGGTCGCGCGCCGGAGGTCCGACGTGCTCCAGCGCGGGTCGGCGGCCACCGCGGCGCCGGTCTCGTCGTGCCCGTCGGCGACCAGGTGCCGGCTCAGCCCCGACAGCACGCGGTCCGCGCCCTCCGCCGCCACGGCGGGGGCCGGCGCGAAGCCGGTGAGCCTGCCGCTGCCGGGCACGGTCGCGAAGCCGATCCCGTTGGGCACCAGGCGTTCCCCGCCGTCGGACGGCGAGTTCCGGACGCTCGGCGCCGCTTCGCCCTCGTTGCGGGCCAGGAGCGTCGACGACCCGCCGCCGTCGAGGTTGACGGCGTCGTCCGCGCCGAGGCTCTTCATGTGCCGCGCGAGTTCCAGCTCGGTCATCCCGCGGCTGTCGGCCTGCCGTCCGTCCACGGTGGCCAGCCACAGCTTCCGGCCGTCGGCGGAAAAACCGACCGCGGTCCGCGGGTGCATGGCGACGTTGTCGACCGGCTGCACGACGCCGTCCCGGAGGAGGACTTCGTTGCCGCCCACGGCGACCGCGATCTTCCCGGCGTCCGAGCGCGGCGCGTACGTGACGCCGACGGCGTCACCGGGCTTGAGCGCGGCGAGCGCGTCCGCCCCGGCTTCGCGGGCGAGCAGGACGGTCGTGCCCGCCGCGATCGGGCCGGGCGCCGGCTGCTCGCGCACGGCGGTGACCACGCCGTCGCGCAGCTCCACCTCCCGCACCCGGGCCGCCCCGGCCACCGAGGTCGCGCGCCCCGAAGCGCCCCACAACGGCGTGTAGACGCCGATCGCGTCGGCGCCGAGGACCGGGCTGTTGAAGTTCGTCGCCCGCACCGTGCCGCCGGGCAGCGTCACGGTGGCTTCGAGGAACACCGAAGCCAGCGCCGCCTTGCCTTCGCCGGTGATCGACGCGGTGAGGTTGTGCCCGGCCGCGGGGGCGGTCTGCAGCTGCCCGTGGTCGATGCCGACGCCGATCGGCGCGCCGGTGGCGTTGATGTCGAAGAAGTCGCCGTTGACGCCGGCCACCGCGCCCGCCCGCGCGATCTGCTGCGACAGAGGCGTGCGCGCGGAGACCGTGCCGGGGCTCAGGTACGTCGGCTTCAGCACCTTGCTGCCCAGGTCGACGGCCAGGGTGTCGCCGCGGATCCAGCCGGCCGGGTCGAACCGGTCGAACTGGGTCAGGTTCAGCCCGGGCGCGACTTCGGTGGTCGCGCTGCCGGTGACCAGGCCGTCGTCGGGGTCGGCGGCGGCGAAGGCGCTCGGGCCTTCGTGGGCCGACGACCCGGCGGGCGCGGCCTCGACCGGCGGCGTGCCGAGCGGCGCTTGCAGCGGGTCGGCGTGGGCGGGAACGACGAACAGCGTCGCGAACAGGGCGGCGAGCGGCACCACTACACGTGAATTCTTCACCGAGTACCCCAGCATCGAGTGAGAGTGAGCCGGACCAGCACAGCGCAGCGGCACGGCCGGGGGAAGACTTCCCGGTGAACGCCGCCTGAATGGTCTAGAACACCCTCACGGAGTCAGCGGGGCGGCGAGAAGGGCCTCGGCGGCTTCGCCGGTGACGCGCGGGTCCGGCCCGCTGCGCTTCCACAGCCGCAGCAGGAGGTCACGGGCGGGAGCTTCGACGGTCGCGGCGCCGGGAACGGCCGGGCCGAGCGCGGGCGGCTCGCCGGGGTGCACGGTCCAGACGTCACCGGTGTCGGTGGCGCGCAGGGTGACCGGCCCGGGCAGCCGGGGCACGGCGTGCCACCGCGTCACGCGGGGCAGCATCGCGCCGAGGACCTCGTCGACGCCGTCCGCGGCGACAGCCGGGTCCGGCGCGTGGCCGCTGCCCGAATCGGCGAGGTGGACGGCGGTTTCGTGGACCTGACGGCGGTACCAGAACGCCTTGGTCTTCCCGGTGCCGCCGAAGTGCCAGCACGCGTCTTCCGGGTCCGCGGCTTCGAGCTCGCCGAGCAGGAGGCGCGCGCCTTCGGCGTACCACGGGACGAGATCGGCTTCCGCGGCGACGGAAAAGTTCTGCGGGTGCACTTCGCCGGTGCGGACGACCGTCGCGGCCCAGCGGTGCACGTTGCCCAGGTGCGTGGCGAGGTCGGCCAGCGTCCAGCCGCCGCAGTCGGGCACCGCCGCGGCCGGGTCGGCGGTGCGCAGCCGCTCGGCGAACGCGCCGGTCAGCTCGCGCAGCACCGGCAGGTAGCCGCGGGCCGGAAACGGCATCGTCGTCATGAAGTCTCCCCCGGGATCCGGGGCCGCGCGTGGTGCGTGGCCCCGGATCAGTGCATCACAGGTCGGGGAACCAGAGCTTCAGCTCGCGCTCGGCCGACTCCGGCGAGTCCGAGCCGTGGACCAGGTTGTACTGGGTCTCCAGCGCGAAGTCGCCGCGGATGGTGCCCGGGGTGGCCTTCTCGACCGGGTCGGTGCCGCCGGCCAGCTGGCGGAACGCGGCGATGGCGCGCGGGCCCTCGACGGCGAGCGCGACCAGCGGGCCCGAGGTGATGAACTCCAGCAGGTCGCCGAAGAACGAACGCTCCTTGTGCTCGGCGTAGTGCTCCTCGGCCAGCGCCTGTGGAACGGTCCGCAGCTCGACCGCGGCGAGCTTGAGGCCCTTGCGCTCGATCCGCGAGATGACTTCGCCGACGAGGCCGCGCGCGACGCCATCGGGCTTGACCAGGACCAGCGTGCGTTCAGTCACGGCGGTGTTTCTCCTTGGTACGGGGGTTTCGGTGCGCGTGAGCGTAGCCGACCTCGGTCAGCGGCCTTGCGGGTGCAGTGTCTTCGACCACAGCGACGCCCCGGTGGCGTCGCGCAGGTCCACCGTGAGGTCGCCGCTCGCGCCGTCGACGTTCAGCTCGCCGAAGTGCTGGAAGCCGTCGATCGGCGCGGTGTTCGCCGCGGGCGGGGCGTGCACGAACACCGCTTCCGGGCCGAACGTCGGGTCCAGCGTGTTCGGCCCGAACGCGCCGGCGTTCAGGGGCCCGGACACGAACTCCCAGAAGGGGTCGAAGTCCTGGAAGGCCGCCCGGTCGGGTGAGTAGTGGTGCGCGGCCGTGTAGTGGACGTCGGCGGTCAGCCAGACGACGTTGCGGACGCGGCGGCGCTGGATCTCCCGCAGCACCCACGCCAGTTCGGTCTCGCGCCCGCCCGGCGCGCCCGGCAGGTTGTTCGCGACGGCTTCGATGTCGGGGCCGTCCGGGACGACCAGGCCCAGCGGCATGTCGGCCTGGACGATCTTCCAGGTCGCGGTGCTGCGGCCGAGCGCGTCGGCCAGCCAGCGCGCCTGGGCGTCGCCGAGGATGTAGCCCGGCTTGGTCTGGTCCGCGGTGTTGGCGTTGCGGTAGGTCCGCATGTCCAGCACGAAGATCTCGACGCGCGAGCCGTAGGTGAAGCTGCGGTAGACGCGGCCGTCGACGGCCCGGCGCGAGTCGATCGGGTGCCACTCGTGGAACGCCTGGTACGCCCGCGGGGCGAGGACGTCGACGCGCTTTTCGGTGTAGGCCGGGTTGTCGAGGATCTTGCCCGGGTACCAGTTGTTCAGGACCTCGTGATCCCACCAAACGCGTCAACCAACTACACTGGCAAGGCGTCTACCAGCGAGGATACCGACTATGAGCGCACCGGCACCCCGGAAGAAGCGGCGGTTTAAGAAGCAACTCAGCGAGCGGCCGGCGGTCGTACCGTTTGACCCCGAGGGCGACGCAGCGTTGTGCTACGTCCGTCAGTCGCACTTCTCGGACGAGAGCACGTCCAGCGAGTCGCAGGTAGGCGACACGCACCGGTGGACGAATGCCTACGGCATCCCGATTACTGAAACCGTCCAGGACCTTCACGTCTCCGGCGACTTGGAACCCGAGAAGCGAGACGGGTTGAGGCTCTGGCTTTCCGATGCGCCCCCGAAACCGTGGAAGACACTAGTCGTGTCCAAGCTGGATCGCTTGGTGCGGAACGTGATGGACGCGCTGACCTTGCTGGAATGGCTCCGAGCGCGCGGAAAGCGGTTGATCTGCATTGCCGAGGGCATCGATTCCAGCAACTCCATGTCCGAGTTCATGATTACTCTGATCGCGGCGTTCGCCCGCATGGAACGGGAGCGCATGAGGGAGCGCTTCCGTTCAGCCAAGGCCCGGCTCAAGGAAGCCGGTCGCTGGGGCGGTGAAGGACATATTTACGGAACGATGCCCGTCGAGCTACCCGGTGGTGGCTGGATCCTCGGACTCGACCCCCTCGCGGTCAAGATTCTTCACAAGCTGTCGAAGATGGCGCGATCAGGAACGCGCCTTATCGACATGGCCCGCTGGTTGAACGAGAATGAAGTCGTTACGCCGCGAGACAGGCAATTGCAACTGGGAGCGGAACGACGCGGCGAAGATCCCGCCAAACTTGAGCTACGAAGGTACGAATGGCAGGGCAATACATTGGGTCGCCTGCTCACCGACCCAGCTTTGGTAGAGTTCGGCATCTTCGAACCCGCCGAGCAAGCCGAGATAGTCGCCCGACTGGAAGAAAAGTCGAAGCGGAAGACGCGAGGCAGCAACCGGCCATACGAGTTCTCCGGGATCCTCGTATGCCCAGAGTGCTCGGAAAACCTGTGGCATCGACTGACCGTTGTGAAGCGAGGCGACAAGAACGGAAAACCAGCGGTCGAGTACCAGTACAGGTTCTGGCAATGCCCATCACGCAAGCACGGCCCAGCCATGAACGCGGAAGAAGTAGAGCCGTTGGCCACCCAAGCGTTCTATAAGATCTTCGCAATGGTTCCCGTCCGCGAGCGCATTATTTTGCCACCGACCAACCACGCCAACCAGATAGCGAAGCTGGAGCGGGAGTACGGCAAGCTGATGTCCGGAGTGGCGCGAGCTAGCTCAGCGGAGGACCGCCGTCGCATTATGGAAGACGGAGAAAAGATTCTCTCCGATATCGACACACTGAGGGCACTTCCAGCCGACCCCGGGGGCGTGCAATGGGTTCCCACTGACCGGACCTGGCAGCAGGAGCTAGCAGGCATGTCGCCGGAAGATCGCCGTCTCAGGTGGCTCGAACTGGGCTTCTCGTTCGCGGTGCAGAAACGGTCTGACGGCACGTGGCGGGCCGGATGGCGTCTGCCGGACGGCTGGCGAGACGCCATGCCGGAAGTAGCCGAGTGGTACGACCGCGCTGCCAACACCAACGAGACGATTGAGATCACCGAACTACTCGACGTGCCAGCCACACGACCCACTGAGCCCCGAGACAGCGACTGACGGCCGCGTGACAGCGGCGGGGTTCCGAAGACGCCAGAGCCGGTTCCCCGCCGCACAGGCCATCTCAGGCGCGTTAGTGCTGTGCGAGCTTGACCGCCGACACCAGCGCGGCGAAGCCGAACAGGCTGATCAACAGCGGAAGGCGGAATTCCGCACCGCCAAGCCCGATCATGCCGCCAAGCAGGCCGACCGCCGCACCGGCGCCGAAAGCCAGCGGTATGGACCGGGCCCGGCGCGCGGCCCGATCAGCCACGTCGACTACTTCGTCGACCACACCGCACCTCCGCCACCCGCATACGCCCGTCATGGCGACCGTACCTTCCGAGAGCGCTCGCTTGCCTGTTCGATCCGGTGGCGTTGTCGCAGGTGGCGGCGCATCCTGAGGGTATGGGTGGAGGATCATTTCTAGACCGCTTGGCCGCAGCCGGCGAACGAGCAGCGGCCAGAGACCAGGCCCGAAATCGACGCCGGGCCGCGATCGAGCGCGTGTTGCGGCTACCGGTGCTGGTCGGTGCGGCCGTGCTGGCACTGGTCGCGTGGTGGTTGTCAGGCTGGGAGATGTGGCCGTGGCTGTTCGGCGGGGTTGGCGGCTTGGCGGTGATGCTGCTGGTGGGCCGGGGCGTACCGGTAGCGTGGCGGCTGACGGTGCCGCTTCTGGTGGTCGCGGGGTGGCTGCTGACCTATGTGGACCCGTGGTGGTGGGTTCTGCTGGCTGGAATCGCGCTAACCGGCGGCGCAGTGGTCGCGCTGGTGCGCTTGCAATTGAGAGTCCGGCGCTGGCAGACGTTGGGGGCGCTGAGCCTAGGCATGGCCGTGGTGACGGCCGGATCGGTAATGCTGGCGGTGGACGCAGCTATGCAGGCTCGCCAGACGCAACAGGAACTCAACCAAGCCCACGATGAGGCCATCGCTCGCACCCTGCCCCGAACCCCCGCAAGCATGGTGAACTTTCTGGCGGAACACATAGCCCGGTTCAAGCCGGATGACGGACTGGCCTGCTCAGTGTTCACGATCCCTGCGCAACGGCAGCTCGCCGACGCGTGGCACGCGCCCGACTGCCCGGCCGCGATACGTGCGATGGCTAGCGAGGTCACCGCGCCGGGCGACTACGTGAACAACCTTTACCTACCTGGGCAAGCGGCACGGTCCAATCCGGACGGCACGTTGTCGGTGGACGCGTGCCATTTGGACTTCAGCGGGCTGACCGACGACACTCCGCACCCGAATCCCGGTCCGCAAATCGGGATACTCACGCTTGCGCAGCAACGGGGGCAAGGGAACTTGATTGTCAGCTATGCGGGCTGCGCTACTCCGTAACTTCCCCAGGGACAAGGGCCCTCCGCCTCTCCGACGAAGGGGCCCCGACATCAGCGGTACGGAGCGTCAGCGCGTGGCCACGGCGACACAAAGGATAGTCCCGTTGTCATCTCCGTGAAGCCGCTATGCATTTTCACCAATCGCCTTAGCGGGTCCCGATAGTAGCGAACTCCATCATCTGGAATTTGAGATGGATCTTCAACCGTTCGAGTCGACCCAACGTTCCTCCACTGCCTGAACGCTCGCTTATTGACCTCCTCAACACGATCCATTTCGTGCGGAGCATCGCCCGGGAACCAAAGATATGAGATGTCGACGGCCGCCTTCCGCCACCTTTCCTCGGATACGTCCCCATCAATAAACTCGACCATTGGCGCCTCGCCTGTCATCTCGACAAAGTGCCTAAGTTCGCGCAAGGCGAGCGCAGTGACATACAGCAGCACCAGCTCGGAACTGTAGTGATCATACCGCGGGACATTGATTTGGTTTCGTCCATAAATCAGGGAGTCAACTTCGGAAACCGGGTGAACAAAAGCACTAAGGAAGCGGTAGTGAACATCGAGGCGACTTATCGTGACCTCGTCAGCGAAGCCGTTCAACTGCAAATTTCGCTTGATGCTGCTCCAACTGAGGTAGGTTCGATAAATACGGTCATTGCGCTCGGCCCACTCACGCATTCGGGCCGGGTCACTAATCCCGTCGTCGAACATTGGCTGCGAACTCGGCGTTCCCATATACGGCTGAAACTGTTTGACTAGAAAGTAGTACGGACTTAACTCGTAACTTTCGAGCCCAGACGATGGCGTTGAGCGCAATCCCCGCTCAACAATCTCCACTCTTCCCTTTTTCGTCCGAGACCACTCAGTTACAAGAAGAAATTCCTCATCTCCGTTGTCGCGTCGCCGATTCCACTCCTCCCAGACATCGGCTTCGACATTCTCGACGTACCGTATTATGCGGCGGCCAAGGAACAGGAGTCGATCGACAAGCATGTGCTCGAACGCCATCCGCAAACAACCAAAAGCAGGAGCGTACAAGTCCGCCCTTGCCAGCATCACGGCGCCGCGCAATTGCTCTCCCATGCCGCGAGCGCGATCCGCGAATTCTCCATGCTGCGAGTATTCAACGTCATTTCCGTGCCGGAGACGCCGCCTCAGGCTGACAAGTTCGGAGATCAGGCCCTCCGCTGTGTCCATAAGGGCGCGATGTTCGAGGTCTCCGGGCCATGCTGTCATGCGTTTCAGCTTAGACGAGGCCGCGAGACTCAGCGCGGGATTTCCTGCGCGGAGATCAACGCGTCGCACGCGGCGCTGATCCTTGCGGCTACCTGTTGCACATCCCCACCGTCAACGGCGATCCACAACGCGCCGTCCGGCCCGGCTGTAAGCGTCGCCGGAACTGGCCCTGACGGTGCCGTCACGTTTGCACGCGGTTCGGTCCGCCGTACGGCGGTGCTCTGCCGAGCGCGCCGGGGCCGGTCAGTGTCGGACTGGTCTCCGCTGTTCGGGCCGTCGACACGGTCACCGTCTGCTGCGCTCGCTCCGTTCGGTCCGATGTGGTGGGTCGGACGGCCGTCCCCTGCGTTCCGGTGGTGGTCATGGTCGCTGCCTTTCGCCTGCTGCTGTGCGGTCGTCTGCGGTGCTTGGGTGACGTGGTCGGGCAAAGGGCCGGTCACCTCCTCTCGCCCGGCGGAGGGGGAGCCGGGGAGGGACCTGCGGCAGTCCCGGGAACACCCCGGTTCCGGCCCGTTCCGGGGTTTGGCCGGCGGCGGCTCCCCGGGCTCCCCGAGCCTTGTTCCCGCTGGTCAGCGGGGGGATGCTGCCCCGGGGAGTCGGCGGGGAGAACTCCCCGAGTCCCCGGCTCCTCCCCGCCCGGTTCCCCGCTCTCACGGCGGCTGAGCGCGGCGGCGACGTCGGCCGCGTGCACAGTCATCACGCCATGGGACTTGCGGGCAGTGATGCCGTGCCCGGCCAACAGCGCGGAGAGCGCGGCGAAGCTCCAACCGCCGTAGTGCTCCGCGTTGAGCTCCACCAGCCGCGCCAGCACCTGTTGCGTCCGCACCCGGTCATCCCTGCCGATCACTTCGGCGAGATCGGCCAACTCGTCCGCCTCAGCCGGTCCGGCCGCTTCAAGCTGCGGCCGTGCGCCGGACTCGACCGCGCGGCCGATCTCCTCGATCAGCACCAGGGCGCGAGCGATGACCGGGCTGACGTCGTCGGCCCCGTCTTCGAACGGCACGTAGAAGGTGCGGACCAACTCGAACGTCTCATCGGTGATGCCGACCGCGACACAAGTTCCTCGGTCGGTTTTGATCCGCAGTTCGGTCGCACGGATACCGGCCGCGTACTTGCCGGACCCGAGCAGCCCGTCATTGGCCACCTGATCGGCCACCGAGAACGCCACTCCACAAGAGACGTTGCGGGTGACCTCCCGGGGGATGCTGTCCTTCGTCGGCGACTGCGTGGCCAGCAGCAACACAATCCCGTACTTGCGTCCCCGCTTGATCAGCCGCACCGCCAGTTCAGCAGCCTTCTTGCCGTACTTCGGGTGCTGGAACAACTCGTGGCACTCGTCGATCCCGCACACCAACGGGTGCAGGCCAAGCCCCGGCTTGTCAGCGAGCTTGCGCGAGACCTTCGGCGGGCGGCCCGGCTGCTCTCCGAGGATCTTGCCGCGTCGCTCCATTTCGGTCAACAAGTCCGCCAGCGCCTGAGTTGCCGCCTCAGCCACGCTGTCATCCATCCCCATCCCGTAGCGGGACAGGCGAGGCCGGAACGGCTCGAAGTCGGGAGACTCGCCCATGACGAACATCCACAGTTCCGCTGTAGGGTCGAGGGCCGCACCGAGCATCAGCGTCCGCAACGCCGCCGACTTACCTTGCCCTGGACGACCGCCGATCAGCCAGTTGACCTCGATCAACGGCGCGTTGATGACCACCCCGCGCTGGGAGAGTCCGAACGGGACACCGTCGAACACGTCGACTTGTCCATCATCGGCCATCGGCCATTGGCCGGCCCCACCCCGCAAGACGCCCTTGTCGGCGATCCACAGGTCAAGTACGCCATCCTCATCTCCCTTGGTAGGCCAGGTTTCCAGTGAGGCACGACCAAGGTTCGCGGCCAGCTTCGATCGGCGTGCGGCGACCATGTCGGCGGTCACCCCGAGTGGCAACCGGAGCTGAGCGAACGTGCCGTCACCGTCCTTGCGCGCGGCCACGGTGTAGACCAGTTCCCCGCCGTCACGGTAGAACCGGTCAAGCGGCGCGATGCCCAGATGCGCCAGCGCCTTGGAAATCATCCGTTCATCAATCCAGGAGTCGGCATCCTCACGGTCCGGACGGACCAGCCACCCGGCACCGGGCGCGCGGTCGCGTCCTTCGAACGCCGCTGCCACCGCCCACACCACTGGAGCCACGATCAGCAGCAGCGGCGCCGCGACCGTGAGCGCCGACCACACGCCGTCCACTCCCGCGTAGACGTCCGCCAGCCACGGCCACATATCCGCCCGGTCCATCACCGAATTCACCAGCCACAGCACCCCGGCGACGGGTCCCGCGAACCGCAACGTGATCACCACCCGGCGCAGCACGATGCCGAGCCGTGCCCACCGCGCGGTGGCATCGGACCGGATCAGCTCCTGCGCAGCGCGGCGCGCTTCGGCGTCCCCGGACAGCCGCGCCCGGCGCGCGTCGGCGCGAAGATCGGCGTAGGTGGACCAGTTCCAGAACTTGACCAGCCACCGCCAGTTCCCGCGCAGAACGAACCACACCAGCCTCAGCAGATCCAGCGGAGCTTTCCGCGCTCGGTAGGCGACCACCGACCGCGCCCGCACCACCGGCCCGGACCGCCACATCCGCCCCGCCCACGCAGTGCATCGCTGCCAGGGGCTCCCCGGTCGCTGGGGCTTCCGGGGACGGGGCTGGGGCAACGTGTCGTCGATCAATTCGCCGTCGAGTACCGGGCCGACGTGTTCGACGTCCCGGCCGCCGCTGCGAGCCAGCGCGGCGTGTTCGTGGTCCTCCCGGTTCGGTTCAGTCGCCACCGCGCACCCCCTTGCCGATCTCCACGCGGAGCGCGGCGGCGAGCCGGGAAGACAGCCCACGGGAACACCCCGTGGCCTCCCGGACCCATGCCGGAGTGATCTCCACACCAGACGTCCAGGCTTCCCGGGCATCGGCGAGGTAGTCGGCGAACAGCTTCCGCCGGGCGGCGCCCTCCCGAGGCGGTTCCGGTGTCACGGGTTTCGGTGTCACCGGTTCGGGAGCTGACACGGTCAGCTCACCGGCCGGGTCGGTTGGTTCGTGAACAGGCGTGTTCGGTTCGTGGACCGGCGCAGCCGGTTCCTCGACTCGGACCGGTTCGCGAACGTCCCCGTGAACGGTCGCGTTCACGAACGCCACGGCCACCGCGTCGGTGAGCTTGTCCCGCAGATCCGTCACCGCCTCAGCCGCCACGAACACGACCAGCGGCGGAACCGAATGCAGGACCACCCCGGCCGGCGACCCGGCCGCCCACGACGACCAGGTGTTCATGACGTAGGTGGCGGCCAGCGTGAGCCACTTCGCCGTCCGCACCCACGCTCCCGTGTGGACCTGGTACCGCGCGGTCACCTGCTCCGCCCGCAAGATCGCCAGCAAGACCAGGCACACGGTCGGATCGAGCAGCCACGCCGTCAGCCACGGCAGCGACCCCACGGCGGAACCTGCGGCCGCGAACCACTGCACATTGGCAGCAGTGAAGGCCAACCCAAGCACAATCCCGGACCAGCACAGCCGGTCAACCTGAGCCCGCACCCGCTCCACCCGCAGCGCCACCACATCGGGGTGGGTCTGCCAGCGCCGGACGTCGGCCGCTTCGGCGGCATCCTCGGCCAGCCGCCGCGCCCGTCCCTGAACCGCCGTCTCGCTCTGATTGGTGGTCATCGGCGACCACCACCCCGGCGGTGCATCGTGGTGTCCATGGACGTGACCGTTAGGGCGCGCGTCAGGACATGGGCCGCGATCAGGTCCGGCACCCCGAGGACCACTAGCACCAGGGTCGGGTTGTGCACGTGAGTGATCACCAGCCACTGAATGCCCGTGAACGCCGCGCCCGTGAACAGCACGCGTCCGGCCAGTGAAGCCACTCGGGAACTTACCCGCGCCGCGTCGGCAGCCCGGCGAGCCTTGCGGGCGCTCCACCGCCAGACCATGAACAGCGCCAGCAGCACCCCGACTCCGGCGAGGATCTGTGTTGGCGTGAGATTGACCGTCATCGCGCCTCACCACCCCGGCGACGCAGCCACACCGGATACAGGGCCCGCCGGTCGGTGTCCGGCAGCGCACCCCACACCCCAATCGTGTCCGGTACGGCCGTCCGCAAGTCCAGCTCCCGGCATTCGTCGATCACCGGACACCCGGCGCACATCACGGCAGCTAAGTCCCGGTCCGGCGAGCCGTTGCCGGACAGCTTGGGCATGTCGGCCCGGTCGAACGCCCAAAAGCACAGACCGTCCCTGCTTACCACTTCGTTCAGCACGTCGCCTGGCACGTCGGCATACCGGTCGAGCTGGGCGGCCATCTCCTCGTAGTCGTTATCGGTCATCGCGCACCGTCACTCAGCACGCGCCGCAGCTCCGTCGCCGGAACTACCAGATGGGAGCGCCGACGTACCGCACGAAGCACGCCACTGCGGATTGCGGAGCTCACGCAGGACTCGGTGACACCGAGACTCCATGCGGCCTGACGGATGGAAAGAAACGCCGAAGAAGCGGCGTCATGTGTTGTGGTTTTCATTAGTGTTTGACCCTTACTATTGGCTTCAGCCCCGCGATTGCGGGGCCGTGCCGTCAAGTAAGCCGTCAACGCGAGATAGCGACTATGCCAGCACCTGAATAAAGGATCCTACGATGGAATATGGGCAGGTCGGCGCCATGTTCAGATCTCGCAATATTCCAGAAAGGAATATTGAGCGTCGAGAATATTCCCTAGGAGAATATTGTGTTACTGGGCGCGCTTGATGTCGGCGAACATCTCTCGGAAGTCCGCGCCTGCGTCGGCGCCGTAGGTGTCCAACTCGTGCTCTAGCTCGGTGGACACCATGAGCAGGGTCGGACGGCTCTGGCGGCCGTTCTGAAGCGCCTGAATGCCCAACGCGGCGGCCTCGTCGACGTCACCGCGCCTGGCGGCGATCACGGCGAGCGTGAGCTGAGCTTCCGCTATGCGCATGGGTGCCATCGGAACGCCTTCGGGGTTGACGCTCCGGCGCATGACTTCCTCAGCGTTACGCTGGGCAAGTTGGTCTTCGCCGACCAGTCGGTAGGTGTCCATTGCGTAGAAGTCCCACTTATCCGGGTCGACCACAAAGTGGTTGTCCGGCCTGTCCGGGAACGGCAGTCGTCCCAGCAGCTCGCTGCCAGCGTCGAGAGCCTTGTGAACTTCCTCGACCTTTCCCATGCGGGCGTAGGCTTTGGCTTGCTGACCGTAAAGCTGGACCGCAACGGAATGCGAGGGCGCAGCCAGAGCGCCGGACTCAGCCGCCGGAATCACGGCGCGATAGTTGCCGGCCGTCAGATGGAACCACGCCAGCATTTCATGTGCCCAGCCGACGATGCCGGGATCTCCAGCTTCCTTGCCGAGTTCCAACGCCATACGTCGGGTGGCCTCGGCTGCACGCGCGTCGCCCACGTCGTACTCAAGGCACCCCACCAGAAGCGCCAACATCCCAGCTTTGGTGAGCACCTCACGGTGCTGGCCCAGCGATAGGCGGTTTTCGAGCAGCTCGGTCATCTTGCCGAGCCACTCCTTGCCCGTCGTCATGAGCTGACGGGCATCCGCGTGCGGGTATTCGCAGCACAGCTGCTCAACGGTGATGTCCAAGGCGTCGATGGTGGACGAATCGATTGCTGACGCACGGACTCGCCGAAGCAGTTCGAGCGTGTCCATGCCGGTGTTCACGACTAGGAGTTCGTCCCGCGCCTCGGGAGTGACCAACCCACTGGGCCGCGAGTCACCGGAGTTCAGACGTTGACCCACTGAGAGGTGCTGAAACCTCAAGCGGCTTTGGCCCGGGAAGTCGAACCAGAGCAGATGCTGAGGCAGGTGAAGAATCTTCGCGTAATTCCGGAGCGTCTCAAGGTTCTGCTCAGGCTTGCCGTTCTCCAGCTTGCTCACCTGAGCCTGAGTGAGCCCGAGCCACCGCCCCAACAGCTCTTGATTCAACGCCTTGCCGAAGAGCTGAAGGTGACGCGGGTGGTTCCGATACGCCTTGAACACCTTGCCGATGTGCTGACTTTCGAAGGCGGCACGAAACTCGTCTGTCTCGAAGAACTCGTTCCTCAGTTGGGCAGGAGGCGTCCGAAGCTGGTCGCGTTGCTCCCGGTGGCACTTGCTGCACAGGCGGGCCGTGTTGTCTGCGGCAAGCCCCGACCCGCACCCCTGGCAGCGACGGCCGCCGGAAGTGCCGGCCGCGCGATGCTGCGGACCACCGGGTGAACTCATCGGATCCCCTCGCCTTGCTGGTGCCTGCCTCCCTCTGACCAGCGTACCTAGGGCGACAGGGTCTCACCAGCGAGTGAGCCGCGTCAGAGCGGAATCGCCGCTCCACCTGGCGTTATGCCGCTCTCGGCATGTCACATGCCGAGAGCGATATAGACGGACCTGTCGCACAGCGTGACGGTTGGGCCAAGCCCGAGCGCGCACCCGCGCGCCCGGCCCTGAACCACTCCCGACCGAACGGCGACGTGAACACATGCTCCTAACAGCTTCGCTTACCACTGGCGTGGCCCGCGTTACGAGCGGAATCCTGGAATCGACTCGACTTGTCGACGAGATTCTGAGAACGGATCATGTCGATTGGGAGACCACGCTCATAGTTGGAGACGTCGAATTTCATCGCAGCAAAGAGGGCCCCTTTCCCGATCATCAGCTTCGGATCAGTGTCCGGCCGTCGTCCGGTTTTGCGGCGATGAATTATATGGACAACCACGATCGCGAAATGCCGATTGCGAACTCTTTCAATCTGAAATGTCCCCTTCCCGAAGTCAATCTGATATTCAACGGCACAACGGGCGCGGTGTTCCCGCGCACGGCGGCGATTCCGATCCCGGATGCGCGCGCCGCATTGATTGAGTGGCTGAACACCCGAAAGCGACCAACCTGTATCGAGTGGCGTCCCTATGACTCATACTAACGATCTCGGCCAGCGCCTGTACGTGACGTGGAGTCGATGCCTTGTCGACAGGCACGATCACGCGATCACCGATGAGGAGTTCGCGCGCGGAGTACAGCGCCAAGAGGGATGGTTTGTCGCCCTATGCGGACATGAATTGTTGATCGCTTCAAGCCTCATACCACCAGCTCCAGCCTGCCCGCGTTGCCGCGCCTATCTCACTGCACGCGCGATCCTCCGAAATGTGCCTGAGGAGCCCAGAATACCGATCCACCACAGGACAGGGCTTGGCAAAAGGCTTTTCCGGCAACACCGATGGTCATCCGCCGCCGCGTGCCCTCCACATGGCGGCGGATCTGAAAGTCCGGCGGGGACGGTCTGCCCCTCGACCGCAGCCGTCCCCGCCGGACGCGATGATCACGGAGCCGAGCAATGACACGACTTTTCCTAGCGCGCCCACTGCCGGGTGTCGTGGGCGAGACTCAGCGCCTAGTCCACGTATTCGAACTGCCGGAGCAGGACTTTCCTCCTAATCAACTGGTCGCACTGTGCACGGCGTCTTTCAGTCCCGGACAATTGGAATTGATCGACCACCCGAAGGGCTTGCCCTGCGAGTCGTGCTTACGGCGGACGCCCAACCCTACGCCCGAGCTGCCAGGCGAAACACGCCTTGCGCTCCCAGCCAGCTCGGGCGGCGAGTGAGGTGGGAGAGACCGAACGAAAGTCGCCACTCGATGACGCATTCCTGAAGATTTCACAAGAACGCAAGCCCGGCGAGCCGATGACGGAAGACGACTTTGCGGCCGCCCAGCTCATAGTGAACGCCTTTTGGCCACGATTTCGACCTTCACGACCACTACCTGAGCGGTGGCAGTAATGGGAGCAGCCTTGACTGGATTGAATTCAGGACAGAACTTCACAAAGCCTGGTTGGCCAGGCGTATTCGCGCTTGGCATCGCGCTTCGCCGTACACGGATGGCGAGGAGAATTTCATTGCGAGTCCTCGCCTACAGAGCAGGGATTCACCCTGGCGTACTGTCCGCATGGGAACTCGGCGTGCGCGCCCCTAAGCTTGAAGACGTCGCACGCCTGCTCGGATGCCTTCAGGTCAAGAAGGCGGAATACGACAAGATAATTGCGATTTTCCGCCAGGCTGACGGACCAACACTCATCGAACCCGTCTCGGACATTACCAGTCCGTTGCTTTGGCACTATGAGATGACCGCGACGAGAATTTTCGAATGGTCACCCGCCCTTATCGCGAATCGTCTCCAAACTGCCGGTTACACTCAGGCAAACTTGGGAAACGGCATTCTTAGCGAAGATGAGGTGAGTCGTCGCTCGCTCGCCTGTGCGGCGCGGCCGAACATTGTCGACGGTAACGTCCCGGGGGTTTTTACTTTTTTCTTGAGCGAATCCGCCTTGCGAAGTGCTGCGAGTTCGCCGCATGTAATGCTCGACCAATTGCATTACCTACAGAAAGTCGGCAAGCTCCATCATATCAAGGTATGCGTAGTTCGCGGTGACGCCTCTGCCAACGTCGTACCGCCGTTCTCGATTTACGAGTCGACCAAGACAGGCGTGACGACGATTGTTCACCAGAACCTTCATGGGGTCGTTTACGACGCGGAGCCACAGAATGCCCTGCGCTACCTGGCGACCGTAGAAGCGATACGGGCAACAGCGGTCAGCCATTCTGACTCCATGCTGATGATTGCCACCGCCATTGACCAATTACCTCTCCGCTAGCCAACGGTCGAGTACACCCGCGTGATACCGCTGCACCTGCGGCGGTCAAGCGGAACCCCCTTGGACAGTCGAGCCACCCGGCCACTGCATTGACGGGTGCCGGACGGCTTCCGTGTATGCGCCTGCCCGCCCGGCGACGCCTAGGCAGATGTCCCAACATTCTCGCAGATAGAGCGTGGTATCTTGTTGTTTGTTGACGCGCTCATGGTCGCCCACCAAGCGTCTCAATAGACTACATTACACCAAGCCGCTTTCAACTTTGAGTCTTCGTTTCGATGACCACTCTGGCGATTTCGTCCATAGTAGCCTCACTTAATGACCTTGTGAATCTCAATCTTTCCTGATCCACGCCAGACGCAGACTTGGACGCCTTCGGGTACATCCAGCCAACCAGAGTACTGGGAGTATTTGAGCGATTCAAGAAGACACCATTTGTACGATTTAACGATTCCGCAAGCGCTCCAAGGTCGGCCAACGTTTGGACAGCTTCGGGAGAAATAGACAGAACACCCTTCTTGCGAAGACTGATAACAGTCTCACGCAGAACCTGGTCGCTTCGTACCACAGTTAGGATCCCAACAATCTGCTCGTGACCGATGACACCTCGGATGCCGGCAACTACCGCCTTTGCCTTTTTCTCCGCACTAAAGTCTGCGACGACCCTCTTTGCCCACTGTAGAGCTGCCACGGCGGCGATCACTAATGCCAATAAGGCGAGTACTGCAAACATGATCAAAACGATCACGCTAATAACTCTGTCTGATTCCTTCGGCTCGCTACTCATTCCGAGCCAGCTTGAGATCAACGCTACTAGTAGTCCGAACAAAACAGCGGCACCCGCAAAGGGGAGCAACTGGATAGTGACTATTACGAATCCGACAATCTTATCAGCGAAGCTAAACTGATAAGCCGACCGAACCGACGGACTCCGATAAATGCTTTTGCGAGGGTCGCCGCCTGCCCTACGAGCGACGCTGGCCCGCTTGCCTTGTCCAAATTGGCGAGCACCTGCGCGATAAGTAATAACCACAGGAAGAACTGGCCACAATATTGGATTGACCGGCTCTTGCGCAATGACGCCTTCGAGGGCAAATATGGTCCAAGTCGACGCAATAACTACCCCTAGAATAAGAAGCAACTTCAGGTAGACGTCAGCTCCGTGCGCAATGATAATGATTGAAATTGCACCGAATGCCATTATCAGTCGTACTGAGACTCCGCTCCACAGACTATCTCGACTACGCTTCCCCGAAGTCAGACGTTGCGCCATCGACCGAATCTTCTGGATTATTTGTATTGTTTTCGACGTCGCCGCCCAGGAAACAGCGGGTGAAGCTACCATCATCATCAGCGAGAGACGGCTGAGCACCACATAGCTCAGACCGATAATGATAGGCACCATGCTACTTCCGTCAAAAATGGTGACACTTTCGGCCATCAGGAAGATGATCAGCCCGACACCGACTGAAAGAATAGCATCAATCGATGGCAATGCAATCAAGAGATTCAGTGACTTACTTAAACTATCGGATCCGTCGACTCTTGTCAGCCAAGCGCGTGTGACTGAGAGTTGTTGGCGCAGTTGTCCATCCGCCCACTGGGTTACCAGCCCTCGCAGAAGGTTGCTACGCAACTCCACCGGAACGCGGCTCATACGACCAGTTTGTCTATAAGCTTCTTCGCGAAGCATCGAGCTTGAGACACTGAAAGCTTTATTGAGAAGTTGTGTTCGGTGCTTGTCACGTAGAAGGCCCGCTGACTCTAAGGCCCATTTCTTGTCGTACCTTCTGCCATTGGACCATGCGGCATTGAGTACGCGAGCGATCTCTTTTACACTCAAAGTATAGTCAAGCCATTCAGCGCGCGCACCGCCAAGACCAGCGACCAGCAGACTGAAGACGTGAAGAAGCCCCGGCGGCCACGAAAAGTTGGCCTTTTCTGGCTCATTTTTGACCGATTTGACAATAAAATCACATGCGGCGTCGAGTAGCGGCTGAACAACAGCGCGTTCTTGCGTCTGAAGTATAGTAACTGCCGCCTCTCGCCAGTTCTGGTCTGTCAACAATTGGTCATTTGAGACCAGGTCAGGTTGCCGCAGAACCACGCATGTGGAGAAGTACTCCTGCACTCGTCGATGTGCGAAAGTAATCTTTTGTACACCTGGCTGGTCATCGACGGTTGCGGCGAGCTTCGAATAGACAAGGGCGTCAATAGCCTTCTCTACCTTGTCCGCAGGGAGACTCATGTACTCCACCAACAACGTCCTGTCGACCTCCAGGCCAGTCTTCAACGATGCCGACATATGAAACGATATCTGTTCGGCGACCCTCCTGACTTCAACTGACGTGACACCAAAACGTTGAGCGAAGCGGCTACTATCGCGCGATAGTCGACTACTTACATACCTGTCGAAAACCAAGTGCGGATTATCCGGAAATTTCTCCCGAACCTTCACATATTCGCATATTAGATTCAGAAATAGCGGAGTGCCAGCCAGTTCGACCATCAAAGTGTCTGCATTGGCAAGTCCGTGCAGCAGTTGTTGCTCGACGCTTTCCGGGAGATCCATTCGGCGAATCAAATTCTTTTGTCGTCGCGCATCTAATCGCACTACGCTAAAGCGCGGCCAGCCCAGACGATGAGGCCCGCGAAAGTCTCGGGATGCCAGCACGCCCCGACAGTTGCTCATTGTCGATAGGAAACCTTGAATTGCCTGCGCGTACAACTCAACCGTTGAGTCGGCCTCTGTCGAACTCAGGATCGCAGGAATCTCGTCGAAAGCATCGAACAGGAAGAGCCAATTTCCCTCCTCGATGCCACGATCGAACTCTCGACCAAGAAATTCGTCAACCGCACTGTTACCTTGATTGACAGCACTCATGACAAACTCGCGAACCGCGCGGGCATCAACTGCGCCCGCAGGACGGAACGACTTCAGGTTGACATAAAGAGGAACCACCGGAATCGACCGTCGGTTACGACGAGCACGCAAAGCCATTCGATAGGCTACATGGCGCATAGCAAAACTTTTTCCTGCGCCGGGTTCGCCTACCAATAGAATTTGCCGTTCGCCGCTTCGTTCTAGTGCGATCGACAGTGATTTGACCCGCCTAATAGATTTTTGTCGCCTGCCACGTATCCAGCGACTTCGACGGCGTCCCTCCATTTCCACCTGAGCTTCAAGTTCGGTATAGATTTCATCCCGCCAATCTTCCTTGTTCGCCAGACTGTCCAGGATTGAAATCAGATGCCGGGCAAAGTTATTGTATCTACTTTTTCTGCGCGCCTCGTCGCTTTTTTCGCGCAGTCGGTAGAAAAGTCCACTCATCGAGAGAAGAATGCCAAAGACTGCGGCGACAACGCTCGCCACCTTGTCAGCATTATCGAGGCTGAACAGACCGAAGTACACGGCTCCGCTGATCAGGGCGAACCCGGCGAGGACGATGACTACTCGCATTACTTTCCGCAAGCCAGACCCTCGATTCCACTAACGCGCGAGCCAGCGGCGACGCTGCACCCCACCGCTCCATCTTGTCTAAAGTCGCTTGCGGCGGTTCGGGTGTTTCACCAATCTGGAGCTCGATCTCGCGTTCCTAGTGCAAGAGGGGACGCCGCTGACCGTCGATCAGCGAACTACTCGCCCGCGCTACCTTCGCCGGGCGATTGAGTCGGGCAGTGAACACAGGTTCTTGCTGGTAGGGGCTGCTAGACTGTTGTGAGTTGACGCGCTTGGTGGTCATCCCACTGGACGTAGGACGGCACCTGCGCGGCAAAGCGCCTGAAGTTGTCGTCGAGCCGGTTGTAGGCGTGCTGGCCGCGGAACTCGTCCAGGGTCTCGGCGACCTTCGACTTCTCCGGGGTGACGACATTGCGCCAGGTCCGGCCGCCGGGCAGGGTGACCGTCTCGGTGAGCGGGCCGTCGGAGTACACCGTGTCGCCGCTGTGCAGGAACAGGTCCGGGCAGCGGGCGGCCATCGCGGAGAAGATCGTCATCCCGCCGAGGGCCGGGTTGATGCCCCAGTTCTGGCCGACGACGTCGCCCGACCACAGGATGCGCGCGCCGCGGCGGCCCACCGGCGCGGTGGCGAAGCGGCCGGTCAGCGGCTCGCTCGTGGCGCGTCCGTCGAGGGCTTCGGCGGTGACGCGGTAGTGGTACCCGGTGCCGGGCGCCAGCGCGGGGACGCGCACCCGGCCGGTGCCGCCGCTGTCCGGGCCCACCAGGGGGCCGGCGACGCGGCGGGCGTGCCGGAACGACGGGTCCCGCGCGATCTCGACGACCAGCCGCGACGGGCGGTCCGCGCGCGACCAGACGATCGCCGAGCCCGGCGTGACGTCGCCGGACTGGACGCCGTGGGTGAGCACCGGCCGGTCGCGGCGGACGAGCGGGACCGCGGCGAAGGCCGTCGACGGCACGACCAGGCCGGCGGCCACGGCGGAGGCGCCGGTGAGGCCGGCCTTGATGAGGGTGCGGCGGGAGTGTTCGGTCATGCGCGGTTTCTATCCCGCCGCGGCCAACGCCGGTTTGCGCGCGGATGAACGGATATCGGGGGTTTTCCCCCATCCCCGCGGTCATCGCCGTCGGTAGCGTGGTGATCACGACAAGGGGGTACGAATGACGCACATCCGCAAGGCGCTGGCCGTTCTGGCGGCCGCGCTGTCGGTCACCGCGCTGGGTACCGGCGTCGCGACGGCCGGCGAAGACAACGCGAGAGCCGTCCTGCGTTACACCGAGCACGGCATCCCGCACATCGTCGCCAAGGACTTCGCCGGCCTCGGCTACGGGTACGGCTACGCGGCGGCGACCGACAACGTCTGCGAGCTCGCGAAGATCTACGTCACGGTGAGCGCGCAGCGCTCGCGGTACTTCGGCCCGGACGGCGCGGGCTACCCGTCGCTGTCCGAGGCGAAGAACAACCTGCACAGCGACCTGTTCTTCCAGCAGCTCAACGACTCCGGCGTGGTCGACCGGCTCGTCGCGCAACCCGCGCCGCAGGGGCCGCGGCCCGAGGTCCGGCAGGTCGTGTCCGGCTATGTCAAGGGGTACAACGCCTTCCTGGCCCGCACCGGCCGGTCCGGGATCACCGACCCGGCCTGCCGCGGCGCGGACTGGGTCCGGCCGATCAGCGAACAGGACTTCTACCGGCACTTCTACGCCATCGCCGTCACCGGCGGCCTCGGCTTCGTCACCGAAGGGCTGTTCGCGACGCCGCCGTCCGGCACGGCGGCCGCGGGCCCGGGCACGGCCGCGCAGCTGTCCGCAAGCCTGCGCGACGGGCTCGGCAAGGGCGGCCTGGGCAGCAACGGCATCGCTGTCGGCAGCGACGGGACGGCGGCGGGCAAGGGCAGCGTGCTGCTCGGCAACCCGCACTACCCGTGGCAGGACGGACGGCGGTTCTGGCAGAGCCAGCTGACCATCCCGGGCCGGGTCGACGTGGCCGGGGCGAGCCTGCTCGGCATGCCGTTCGTGATGATCGGGCACACCGCCGACGCGGCCTGGACGCACACGGTGTCGACGCCGGTCACGTTCGGCCTGTTCGAGGTGCCGCTGACGCCCGGCGACCCGACGACCTACCTCGTCGACGGCAAGGCCGAGAAGATGACCTCCCGCGACGTCACGGTCCAGGTGCGCCAGGCTGACGGTTCGCTGAAGCCGGTCCGCCGGACCTTCTGGGCCACGCGGTACGGGCCGGTGCTCGACGACGTCGGCGGGTTCCCGGTGCCGTGGACGGCGAAGTCGGCGTACGCGCTGCGCGACGCCAACGCGACCAACATGCGCGGGCTCAACACGTGGTTCGAGCTCGACCAGGCCCGCAGCACGGCCGACATCGTCCGCACGCTGAGCCGCACCCAGGGCGTGCCGTGGGTCAACACGATCGCCACCGACCGGGCGGGCAACGCACTCTACGCCGACATCCAGGTCGTCCCGCACGTCACCGACGAACTGGCCGCGGCGTGCAGCACACCGGTGGGGCGGGAGACCTTCGCCGCCGACGGACTGCCCATTTTGGACGGTGGGAAGTCGTCGTGCCAGTGGGGTTCCGACCCGGGCGCAGTGGAACCGGGGCTCTTCGCGCCGTCGAGGCTGCCGCAGCAGCAGCGCCGGGACTACGAGCTGAACACCAACGACAGCGCGTGGCTCGCGAACGCCCGCGCGCCGATCACCGGCTACCCGCGGATCGTCGGCGACCAGGCCACCGAGCGCAACCCGCGGACCCGGGAGGCGCTGCTCACGGCCGAAAAGGGCGGGTTCAGCACGGACTCGATGAAGAAGATGCTCTTCACCGACCACAGCCTGCTCGCCGACCTCGCGGCGGCGGACCTGGCGAAGCTGTGCGCGTCCTTCCCGGGCGGGCAGGCGCCGTCGTCGTCGGGCCCGGTGCCGGTCGGGCCGGCGTGCACCGCACTGGCCAACTGGGACCACACGTATGCGCTCGACAGCCGGGGTTCCCTGCTGTTCCAGCGGTTCGCCGTCCGGCTCGGCGGCCTGCCCCGGTTCACCGTGCCCTTCGACCCGAAGGCGCCGCTGAACACGCCGAACACGCTCAACGTCGGCAACGCCGACATCCGGAAGGCGTTCGGGGACGCGATCGCGGAACTGCGGGCGGCGGGCCTCGCCCCGGACGCGCGGCTGCGCGACGGCCAGTCCGTCACCCGGAACGGCGAACGCATCCCGATCCACGGCGCGCAGGGCTTCCTCGGCGTGCTCAACGTGATGACGCCGGCGTGGGACCCGGCCCACGGCAACACCGAGGTCGTGCACGGCTCCAGCTACATCCAGGTGGTCGGGTTCGGCGAGCGCGGGTGCCCGGACGCCTCGACGGTGCTGACGTACTCGCAGTCGGCCAATCCGAATTCGCCGTACTTCAGCGACCAGACGAAGCTCTACAGCCGCGGTGAGTGGGTGAAGGAACGGTTCTGCGAGGCCGACGTCCTGCGCTCCCCCGCACTGCGGGTGGTCGTGCTCCGCTGACGTCACGCCCCGGAGGGTCGGTTCGCGTACTGGGGCGGTCGGCTCGCGTACTGGGGCGGTCGGTTCGCGTACCGGGGTGGTCGGCTCGCGTACTGGGGCGGTCGGCTCGCGAACCGACCCTCCACGTACGCGAACCGACTGCCTGGGTACGCGAGCCGACCGGCGGGGTACGGGCGCCGACGGTCAGGCCGGCCGGGCCACCCCCGTCACGGGCTCTCCCGCGCACTGCCGGATCCTGGCGGCCGTCAACGGGCCGCCCAGCGCCGAGGTGAACACCTCGCGCACCGGCGCCGACGTCGCCACATCGTGCAGGTCCGCGGGGAAGTGGTCGGCCACCAGGATGGGCTGCAGGACCCCGGCGACGGCGTCGGGGCAGCCCTCCAGGTGGTCGAACAGGCTCGGCCAGCGCATCCGCACGATGCTCCACAACGCCAGCGTGTCCCGGCTCGGCGTGTTCCCTTCGAGCGTGCGGACGCACCGGAAGATGCTGTAGGTGTTGAAGAAGTGCTTCATGCCCCGGGGATTCTCGCCGAGCAGCGGGCGGAACTTCCGGAGTTCGTGTTCGGTTCGCTCGACGACCTCCGGTTGCAGGAGCGCCATCGCCGCGTCACCGGCGACCGCGGCCTTCGCCGCCGGAGACGCCTCCGCCACCAAGTCGAGGATTTCGCTTTCCCGACCCTGGCCCTCGCGCAGCTGCCGGCGCAGGTTCGCCGTCTCGGCGATCGTCGCGTTCTCGTCCGAGCTGCCGATGCGCAGAAGCCGGTCGACATAGCGCTGCTGCTTCGCTTCGGTGAGCAGGGGCATGCGGACCGTCAGCTGGAAGATCTTGTCCAGGAACAGGTAACCCAGCGGCTTGCCCGGCAACGCAACGCAGTCGTCGAAGGTTTCGTAGGTCCGCTCGTAGCTCTTCCGCAGCCAGGCGCCATCGGCCGCGACGACGAAGAACGGCGCCGGCACGTCACGCACCCCGGCCCGGCGTGGTGCGTCGCGGAACAGGGTCTGGACGGTGTCCAGCAGGTCCACGACCTGGGCGTGCGCGCAGCGGTCGAGGTCGTCGACGAAGAAGACGACCGGCTTGCGGGCCTGGCCGAGCAGCCAGGAGAAGTGTGCCGAGACCTCGTGCAGCGGGTTGGTACCGGACTGTTCGAACAGCTTCGCGCCGCGGGCGGAGTTCCACAGCAGGAACCGGCTCGCCACGAGCGCCCCCGCCCACAGCGGGATCAGCGCCCCGGCGACCGCGGTGACGACCTTCGCCGCGGCGCCCCACTGGTCCGACGTACCCTCCCGCGGCCAGAGCCACATCGCGATCACGCCGGCCAGCACCAGCAGGACGGCGACGGCGGCGACGTACGGGCCGCCCGTCCGTCGGACCCGTTCGAAGATCTCCTTGATCCGCAGGGCTTTCCGGCGCCACCACCCGAGGTCGCCGGCGATCGCTTCCCGCGCGGCGGTCAGCAGGAACCACCACGGGTGCGCGAGCCGGGCCTGGCGCCAGGCGTCGAACTCGACGACGAGGAAGTCCGGTTCGAGGCGTTCGCGCAGGAACTTGAGCAGGGTGCTCTTCCCGGTTCCCCACCGGCCGTCGAGGTGGACCAGGAAAGACGACTCGGGCCGCTCGGCGGCGATCCGGGCCAGGCGGTTGCGGACGACGGTCGCGAGGACCCTGCGGTCGAGGAGGTCGTAGTCGGCCGGTGCGTCGCTGAGCCAGTCGACGTCCGAGTCCGGCGGATCGTCCACTGTCACCTCGGCGACGATCGACGCCTCGGCCTGCACCGCCACCGGCAAACTCGCCGTTTCTCCCAACCTCCCGGCGATCTCGAGGTCGTGCACCCGGCCTCGCCGGTAGGTGGTCGGCTGCTGACGGGCGGTCCGGGCGTGCTCGACCAGGTAGTCGGCGAATTCGTTCCCGGTCACGACGCCGTTCCCGTCGAGATCGGCTGCGCCGGTCCGGAGTCCCTTGACCACCGAATCGGTCAGTACCCCCACGGACCCGCCGGGCCCGTCCCGGGTCTCCTGGTAGGCGTCGGTGGCCGCGATCACCAAGATCGTCGCCAAGAACTGCCCCGACGTCTCCAGGGCCGCCATGAACGAGCCCGAATAGCAGAAGTCGAGAACGATCACCAGCCTGCGACAGCGGCTGTTCTCCACGCAGTCGTGGACGAAGTCGGCGCTCAGCGCGGTGTTCACCAGCATGTGCAGATCGGTGTCAGCGACGGCCAGGTAGGTTTTCGCGGCCACGAACCCGTCTCCGGAGAAGTAGAGCAACAGGTCGTCGTCGGGTTCGGCATCGGAGAAGAACCACGAAATGCGGCCTTTGACCTCACTCAGGGGCGCGTTGACGAGGCGATCGATCTCGTCGAACCCTCCGATGCCGGGATCACGGAGGACGTCGTGCAGGCCCGGGGTGTCGACCTCGATCGGCCCCGACTTCTCGAGCGACGGGTGCTCGTACGACGTGGTGCTGATGAGCAGGGCTTTCCTGGCCAAGAGTCACTCCCATCGACGATCCCCCTCAGGGAGTCGCACGACGGGAGCGAAGTGTCACGGCTGGGGCTGCTGGCTCGCCAGCGTCCCCGCCGCCAGCCGGCGGGCGACGTCGCGGCGCAGCCACAGCAGCCACAGCCACACCGCCAGGAAGATCACGCCCAGCACCGCGATCGCCGGCAGCCAGAACACCAGGGCGATCAGCACCCCCTGCAGCACCAGGATCACCGGGACCGCCCACGGGCGCTTGACGAACCCGCACGTCACGATCAGCAGCGCCGCCACCGCGATGACCGTCCACCCCGTGCCCGTCGAGATGCCGCCGCCGAGCTTGTTCACCACCGGCAACGCCAGGGCGACCGTGATCGCCTCCATGATCAGCGTTCCGGACATCACGCCGCGGAACCCCTTCATCGGGTCCTTGGGCTTCTGCGCGGGCGACGTCACGCCGGCTCCTTCCCGAACAGCGTGCGAGCCTCGCCCGCGGTGACCACCGAACCCGTCACCAGCACGCCGCCGCCCGACAGGGGTTCCTCCGGGTCGTCGTTGGTCTCGACCAGCGCGATCGCCGTCTCGATCGCCGTCTCCAGGTCCGTTTCGGCGACCACGCGGTCCTCGCCGAACACCGAGATCGCGAGCTCGTTCAGCTCCTCCAGCGGCATCGACCGCGGCGAGGAGTTGCGCGTCACGACGATGTCCGACACCACCGGTTCCAGCGCGTCGAGGATGCCGAGCGCGTCCTTGTCGGCCATCACCCCGACCACCGCGACCAGGCGGCGGAAGGCGAACTCCTCGGACACCGTCGTCGCGAGCGCGCGGGCGCCGTGCGGGTTGTGCGCCGCGTCGAGCAGGACCGTCGGCGCCGAGCGGACGCGCTCGAGCCGGCCCGGGGTCTCGACCTCGGCGAACGCCTCGCGCACCGCCTCGACGACCAGCTGCTTGTCCTTGCCCGCGCCGAAGAACGCCTCGACCGCGGCCAGCGCCAGCGCGGCGTTCGCGGCCTGGTGGGCGCCGTGCAGCGGGAGGAAGATCTCGTCGTACACGCCGCCGAGGCCCTGCAGCTTCAGCAGCTGCCCGCCGACGGCGATCTCCTTTTCGAGCACGCCGAACTCGCTGCCCGCGCGGGCCACCGCGGCGTCGACCTCGACCGCGCGCGCCAGCAGCACCTTCAGCACCTCGGGGTCCTGCTCGGCGATCACCGCGACCGAGCCGGGCTTGATGATGCCCGCCTTCTCGCGCGCCGCGCTCACCGCGTCGGGCCCCAGGTACTCGACGTGGTCGAGGCCGATCGGGGTGATCACGGCGACGTCGGCGTCCGCGACGTTCGTGGCGTCCCAGGCGCCGCCCAGGCCCGCTTCGAGCACCGCGGCCTCGACCGGGGCGTCGGCGAACGCGGCGAACGCCATCCCGGTGAGGATCTCGAACTTGCTCAGCTCGACGCCGTCCGCCGACGCACCGTCCACCATGGACACGTACGGCGCGATGTCGTGCCACAGCTCGGCGTAGCGCGCGGCGGAGATCGGCCGGCCGTCGAGCGCGATCCGCTCGGTGACCAGCTGCAGGTGCGGGCTCGTGTAGCGGCCGACGCGCAGGCCCATCCGGGTCAGCAGCGCGTCGATCATCCGGGCCGTCGAGCCCTTGCCGTTCGTGCCGGCGACGTGCAGCACCGGGTAGCCGCGGTTGGGCTCGCCCAGCAGCTGCGTCAGCGCCGAAATGCGGGTCAGCGACGGCTCGATCTTCGTCTCCGGCCAGCGCTGGTTGAGCTCGGCCTCGACGGCCATCAGCTCGCGCCGCGCCTCGGGGCCGTCCGGGTCGCCGTACACGGTCTGCTCGCCCTGGTCGTCGAGCTCGTGCAGCTCGGTGTCCTCGGGCACGGTCAGGTCGGGTACCGGACCGGTGGCGAGGTTGTCGCCGAGCTGGCCGACCCCGCCGATCCCGCCGCGCGAGCCGCCGCCGGCTTCGAACGCGGTGTCGCGGACGTCCAGCTCCGGGTCGTGGTCGTCGGACTCCTCGTACCCCGACGTCCCCAGTTCGTCGACGCCCGCGAAGCTGTCCAGATCCGACAGGTCCGGCCTGCGACCTGTCTCATCCTGCGGCACTGAATCTCCTCCGGCCTGGGGTTTCGCACTTGCCTTCCGAGTCTACGTGCGTGGCCGGTGGCACTCTCGACGCATGCCGTTCAACCACAACGACCACTACCACCCGCTGCTGCTGGACCTGCTGCCGCCGGGGCCGGGGATCGCGCTGGACGTCGGCTGCGGCACCGGCCGGTTCGCCCGGCGGCTGGCCGCGACCGGGATGGCGGTGGAGGCGGTCGACGTCTCGGCGGCGATGGTCGAGGCGGCGGCCGGGCTGGGGTCGCCGGGGCCCGGCGAGATCGTCTACCGGCAGGCCGACGTCACCACCGACGCCCTGCCCGAGGCCCACTACGACTACATCTCGTGCCTCGCCTCGCTGCACCACATGCCGTTCGGAACGGTCGCCAAGCTGCGCCGCGCGCTGGTGCCGGGCGGGGTCCTCGCGGTGCTCGGCCTGGCCCGGCCGAGCACCCCCGCGGACTGGGCGCTGGCCCTCGCGGCGGTCCCGGTCAACGCGCTCGCGCGGCTGGTCGTCTACGCCGGCGAGCGGCTGAACGGTGGCGCCGAGGACGGCCCGAAGGCCCCCGTCTTCGACGACTACCCGACGCTGGCCGAGCTGCGCCGCGAGTCGGCCCGGCTGCTGCCGGGGAGCACGGTCCGGCCGTTGCTGTTCTGGCGCACCTTGATCACTTACCGTGAGCAGGGCGACGGTGACCCGACTGGCGGGTGAAGTCCGGCCCCTCGACCCCCGGGGCTCGCTAGATGTGGTGGCAGCAGTTCCACCAGCGAGAACGGGGTCTCCATGCGCATCACCCGGCTGCTCACCGCGGTCGTCGTCCCGGCAGCCCTCCTGCTGCCGGCGTCGGCCGGCACCGCCGCCGCGGCACCCGTCGGCAGCTACGTCGCCCTCGGCGACTCCTACACCTCCGGGCCGTTCATCCCGGTCCAGCGGCTCGACCCGATCGGCTGCGCGCGGTCGACGGCGAACTACCCCTCGGTGGTGGCCGCGGCCCTGCACCCCGGCCGGTTCACCGACGTCAGCTGCGCGGGCGCGGACACCACGGACCTGACCCGGCCGCAGAGCGTGCCCGCCGGCGGCACCAACGCCCCGCAGCTGGACGCCCTCCGGTTCGACACCGGCCTCGTCACGCTCGGCATGGGCGGCAACGACTACGGCGTGTTCGGCACGCTGACTTCGACGTGCCCGGCGCTGCGCGCGAGCAACCCGGCCGGCAACCCGTGCGAAGAGCACTTCAGTTCCAGCGGCACGGACACGCTGTCGGCGGCGCTCGACAACATCGGCCCACGGGTGGAGGCGGCGCTCGCGGCGATCCACGAGCGCTCGCCCCGCGCGCGGGTGCTGGTGGTCGGCTACCCGCGGATCCTGCCCGAGCAGGGCTACTGCCCGGACGTGCTGCCGTTCGCCGACGGCGACTACGCGTGGCTGAACGGCATCGAGGAGAAGCTGAACCTGATGCTGTCCGACGCCGCGGACGCGGACGGGAAGGCCGAGTTCGTCGACACCTTCGGCCCGTCACGCGGCCACGACGCCTGCGCGCGCGGCGGCGCGGCGTGGATCAACGGCCAGCACCAGAACGTCTTCGCCGCGGCCGCCTACCACCCGGTCCAGGCCGGGATGGCCGGCGTGGCCGCGGTGGTGCTCAAGGCGCTGAGCTGACGAAGTCCAGCACGATCCGGGCGAACTCGTCCGGCCGTTCGGCCGGGGCACCGTGCCCCGCGTCGAGCTCGGCGGCGCGCGCGTCCGGGATCGCGGCGAGCAGCTCGCGCTGCTGATCCGCGGTGACGATCCGGTCGTGCGCGCTGCCGAGCACCAGCACCGGAGCGGTGATCCGGTGCAGGACCGGCCGCAGGTCGACGGCGCGGTCGGTCTCGATCTGGCGGTCCGCGCCGGGCTGGATCACCGTTTCGAGGGTCTTGACCAGCTGTTCGTTGCTCTCCGCGGTGGCCTGGTCCCAGTAGCCCGGGCCGAAGGCCATCAGCGGGAGCATGCGCGCGAAGGTCCCGGTGGCGAGCAGGTCCAGCCAGTAGCGGAACTCGGCGTCCTGCCGGGTGTCGGTGACCGGCCAGGCGGCGTGCAGGACGGCTTTCCGGACGCGGTCCGGGCGGGTGCCGGCCAGGTGGGCCGCGACGACCCCGCCGAGCGAGTGCCCGACGACGTCGGCGGTGGCGAACCCGGCGTGGTCCAGGACGGCGGCCGCCTGGGCGGCGAGGGCGTCGACGGTGATCGGGCCGCCGTCGTCGGTGGTCAGGCCGGAGCCGGGGAAGTCGGGGGCCAGGACGGTGAAGCCGGTCGCGAGGGCCGTCAGCGGGCCCCACTGTTCGCGGGACGCGGCGGTGCCGTGCAGCAGGAGCAGCGCGGGGCCGGCACCGGTCCGGTCGTAGTGGACAACGGTGTTTCCGAGGGTCGTTTTCGGCATCGTTCAGGCGATCTCTCGAAGGGCGGCGGTGAAGGCGCGCGGGTTTTCCTGGTGCGGCACGTGCCCGCAGCCGGCGAGGACGTGCACGCGCGCGCCGGGCGTCTCGGCGGCGCAACTGCGCGGCACCTCAAGGGGGATTTCGGCGTCGAGCTCGCCGTGCAGGTAGGTGATCGGGGGTTTGAGGTCCCCGAGCCGCGGCCGCGGGTCGTAGGTGGTGCATTCGGTGAACAGTTCGTCGATGTAGACGCCGGAGTCGAGCAGCTGCCGGACCGTCCAGTCGACGAGCCCGCGCGCGGTGCCGGGGGCGAACCAGTTCGGCACCCAGCCTTCGAGCGTGCCCACCCGGTCGTCGACGAGCCGGTTCCGCAGGTCGTGGACCTTGTCGAGCATGCCGGTGCTGGGCCAGTACCCGGGACTGTCGACGGCGACGACGCGTTCGACGAGGTCCGGCCGGGCCAACGCCAGCTCGGTGGCGAAGACCCCGCCGATGCTGGAGCCGACGACGGTGGGGGTGATGTCCAGCGTTTCGATGGTGTGCACGAGGTCGGCGGTGATCCGGGCGAGGGTGTTGCCCTCGGCGGGGTGGTCCGAGCGGCCGCACCCGCGCCAGTCGAGGGTGACGACGCGGTGGTCGCGGACGAGATCGGGCAGGCAGGACTGCCAGACGCGGCCGCTGGTCCCCCAGCCGTGCAGGAGCAGCAGCGCGGGGCCGGTGCCGGCGTCTTCGTAGTGGAGGCGGGTTCCGCCGACGTCCATGAAGGGCATGAGCTGAGCCTGGCCTGCGGGCGCGCGTGTTTCGATGGCCGAAGCGCTCGTACACTGATCACGAATCCTGATGAATGGGGCGGGCCGGTGGAGCTGCGGCAGCTGAGGTACTTCGTGACGGTGGCCGAGGAGCTGCACTTCGGCCGCGCGGCCGAGCGGCTGCACATCGTCCAGCCGGCGGTGAGCCAGCAGATCCGGCGGCTGGAGCGGGAGCTGGGGGTGGCGTTGCTGTCGCGCACGACGCGGAGTGTTTCGTTGACGGAGGCGGGACAGCGGTTCCTGCCGGAGGCGCGTGCGGTGCTGGCGGCGACTCGGCGGGCGGCGGACTCGGTGGTGCCGTTCCGGCCTGGCGGCGGTTCGGTCCGGCTGGGGACGAGCGAGGGGTTGGGTGACCGGCTGGACGCGTTGCTCCGGGGTTTCGCGCGCCTTTGCCCGTCGGCCGCGCTGGAGTTGCTTCACGCGCCCACGCTCGAACGGCTGCAGCGGGTGCGGGACGGGTCCCTCGACGCGACCATCGTCCGGGGTTCCTGGCCTTCGTCCGGGCTCGATTTCACTCCCTTGTGGATGGACGAGGTCTGGGTCGCGCTGCCGGCCTCGCATCCCTTGGCCGAGGAGGAGGTTGTCTCGTTCGCTTCGCTGGCGTCGCTTCCCGCGCGGCTGAGTGCGCCTTCGCGGAATCAGCCGTTGTACGACTTGGTGGTGTCTTCGTGCCGGGAGGCGGGGTTCGAGCCGTTGCTCGGGAAGGAGTTCACGACCGCGCAGGACACGTTGGGGACACTGGGGTTCGGACGTCCACAGTGGACGGTGTTCTACCGGGCGCACGCGAACCTGCTGCCGGTGCCGGGGGTGGTGTTCCGGCCGCTGGCGAACCCGGTGCCGCGGATGCAGACCTACTTGGCAACACCCTCGGACCGGCGGTTGACGCCGGAGCTGGTGGCGTTGATCGAAGCCGCGCAGGCGACTGAGCAGCCCCCGTTTTCCACGCTACCGGAGGGGTACGACAAAGCCCGGCGCTCCGAAGCGGAACGCCGGGCTGCTGTCCACAACCTCAGGAAGCCGGCAGCGCCGCCAGCCGGGCCGTGATGCGGTCGATGTCCGCCACCGCCGTCTCGCGGCGGGTCTTGATCTTGGCCACCACCGGCTCCGGGGCCTTCGCGATGAATGCCTCGTTCCCCAGCTTCGCCTCGGTCTGCGACAGCTCCTTCTCCGCCGCCGCGAGGTCCTTCTGGAGCCGCTTGCGCTCGGCCGCCACGTCGACCGTGCCCGACAGGTCCAGCTCCACCGTCACCACGCCGGCCGCCAAGGCCACTTCCAGGGACGCGCTCGCCGCGAACTCGGGAGCCGGCTCGGTCAGGCGGACCAGCGAACGGATCGCCGATTCGTGGCCGCCCTCGTAGCCCTGCAGGCGGGCCGCCACCTTCTGGCCCGGCTTCAGGCCCTGGTCCGCGCGGAACCTGCGGATCTCCGTCACCAGCTTCTGGACGTCCGCGATCCGGGCGTCCGCCGCGGCATCCGCGTAGCCCTCGAACGGAACCGGCCATGCGGCGACGACCAGAGAAGCGCCACCCGTCAGCGCCGTCCAGAGCTTCTCCGTGATGAACGGGACGAACGGGTGCAGCAACCGCAGCACCGTGTCCAGCACGTGCCCGAGCACGGCGCGAGTCGCGGAAACCCGCGAGTCATCCCCTTGGTACAGCTGGACCTTCGCCAGCTCCAGGTACCAGTCGCACAGCTCGTTCCACGTGAACTGGTAGAGCGCGCCCGCCACCTTCGCGAACTGGAAGTCCTCGAACAGGCCGTCCACTTCGGACACCAAGGCGCCGAGCCGTCCGAGGATCCAGCGGTCCGCCTCGGTCAGGTCGGTGGCAGGCGGCAGGTCGGAAGCGACCGAGGCGCCGTTCATCATCGCGAACTTCGTCGCGTTCCACAGCTTCGTGCAGAAGTTGCGGGAGCCCGCCGCCCACTCGTCGGCCAAGGCCATGTCGGCGCCCGGATTCGCGCCGCGGGCCAGGGTGAACCGGGTCGCGTCCGCGCCGTAGGCGTCCATCCACTCCAGCGGGTCGATCACGTTCCCGCGGGACTTCGACATCTTCTTGCCCTGCGCGTCGCGGATCAGGCCGTGCAGGTACACGTGGTCGAACGGCTGGACCCCGTCCATCTGGTGCACGCCGAACATCATCATCCGGACGACCCAGAAGAACAGGATGTCGTAGCCCGTGGACAACACGCTGGTCGGGTAGAACTTCGCCAGGTCGTCCGAAGACGACGGCCACCCCAGCGTCGACATCGGCCACAGGCCCGAGGAGAACCACGTGTCCAGGACGTCCGGGTCCTGCGTCCAGCCCTCGCCCGACGGCGGCTGCTCGTCCGGGCCGACGCACACGACTTCGCCGTCCGGGCCGTAGTACACCGGGATGCGGTGGCCCCACCACAGCTGGCGCGAGATCGTCCAGTCGTGCATGTTGTCGACCCAGTCGAAGTACCGCTTGCCCAGCTCCGGCGGGTGGATCTTCGTGCGGCCGTCGCGGACCGCGTCGCCGGCCAGCTTGGCCAGCTCCTCGACCTTGACCCACCACTGCAGCGACAGCCGCGGCTCGACCACCGTGTCACACCGTGAGCAGTGCCCCACCGCGTGCACGTACGGCCGCTTCTCGGCGACGATCCGGCCGGCCTCCCGCAGCGCGGCGACGACCGCCGGGCGCGCCTCGAAGCGGTCGAGGCCCTCGAACGGCCCCGGCGCGGTGATCTCGGCGCGCTCGTTCATGATCGTCAGCATCGGCAGGTCGTGGCGGCGGCCGATCTCGAAGTCGTTCGGGTCGTGCGCCGGGGTGACCTTCACCGCACCCGTGCCGAACTCCGGGTCGACGTGCTTGTCGGCCACGATCGGGATGCGGCGGCCGGTCAGCGGCAGCTCGACCTCGGTGCCGACCAGGTGCGCGTACCGCTCGTCGTCCGGGTGGACGGCGACCGCGGTGTCGCCCAGCATCGTCTCCGCGCGGGTGGTGGCCACCACGATCGCGTTGTCGCCGTCGCCGTAGCGGATCGACACGAGCTCGCCGTCGTCGTCGCTGTGGTCGACCTCGATGTCCGACAATGCCGTCTGGCAGCGCGGACACCAGTTGATGATCCGCTCGGCGCGGTAGATCAGGCCCTCGTCGAAGAAGTTCTTGAACACCGTCTGGACGGCCTTCGACAGGTTCTCGTCCATCGTGAAGCGCTCACGCGACCAGTCGACGCCGTCGCCGAGGCGCTTCATCTGGCCGAGGATCTTGCCGCCGTACTCGGCCTTCCACTCCCAGACGCGCTCGACGAACTTCTCGCGGCCCAGGTCGTGGCGCGAAAGCCCCTCGCCGGCCAGCTGCCGCTCGACGACGTTCTGCGTCGCGATGCCGGCGTGGTCCATGCCCGGCAGCCACAGCACCTCGTAGCCCTGCATGCGACGGCGGCGGCTCATCGCGTCCATCAGCGTGTGGTTGAGGGCGTGGCCCATGTGCAGCGAACCGGTCACGTTCGGCGGCGGCAGTACGATCGAGAACGGCGGCTTCCCCGACGAGGCGTCGGCCGTGAAGTACCCGGCCGCTACCCAGCGGTCGTACATCGGGGCTTCCTCGGCGGCCGGGTCCCAGGCACCCGGAAGGTCGGTGGTCTGCTGCGGAGCGTTCTCGGTCACAATGGACAAGTCTACGAACCCGTCACCGCGGGTCACCCAGGGGGAAGGCACTCGGGATGGCAGAGCCTCAGCAGCCGCAGGATCCGGACGACCGGCGCCTCGAGACGCACCCGGACCTGATGAACCCGGACTGGCAGAAGTACGCCGAGCGGGACGCCTGGCTGGGCGCGAAGAAAGACCTGAAGAAACGCCGCAAGCGCGAGGGCCGCGCGAGCGGCCACCGGCAGCCGGGGCACAGCCGCTGGCCGGGCGTGCTGGCCCTGCTCATCGTGGTCGCGCTGGTCGCGGCGGCGATCATCGTGCACCAGATCCAGGGCGTCGGCGTGAACGAGTTCGCGTACTTCGGGTAACACCCGTCCCCCGCGGTCGATGACCAAGCGTCGACCCAGGGGGAACGGACGTGGACGAAAACCCGGAACCGATGGATCCGGAGTGGCGCCGGCACGCGCGGACCGACGCCTGGCTGGACCCGAAGCAGGCCCGCAAGCGGCGGACCGGCTCACGGCGGCGCTGGTGGGGGTTCGCGGCGTTCCTGGTGATCCTGGCCGTGACGACCACGCTGGTCGTGCTGGCCGGGCGCCGGTCGGCCCACGACGCCCTGCCGCCGGACCCGACGTGGGTGCCGGCCATCGCCCCGGTCGACCTGGCCCACCCGTTCGCGCACACCCCCGCCGACACGTGGCGCACCGGCCTCGACGGCATCACCTCGCCCGCCGCCGCCGACATCGGCTCCTTCAAGGCCGACGCGGTCGCGGCCGCCTACGCGAAGGTCCGGCAGGTCATCGCGGCCGCGCGGCTGGACCCGGCGGTGCTCTACCGGCACGATCCGCAGGCCTTCCTCGCCCTGTTCGCCCTGGACGCCCGCCCGGCCATCAGCGAGGCCCTGGCGCGGAAGCCGTCGAAGGACGGCCGGGCCGACGTGTCGAGCTACCTCACCCGGATCGCCGACGGTCACCGCCTGCTCGGCCAGGGCCCGCGGTCGTCCGGCACCCTGACCGCGCGGCCGGGCGAGGGGCCGAACCAGCTGGTCGTCGACGCGCAGTTCGCCATCGCCTACGCCTTCGGCACCGCGCACCCCGAGCAGCTGAGCGGCCCGCGCGACATCGTCACCTTCCTGCGGGTCGACGAAAGCTACCTGGTCCGCCGCGACACCGGGATGTTCTACAGCAACGGCCTGTGGCCGTTCCACGGCGAGAGCGCGCTGTCGTCGGCCGGCTGCGCCGCGGCCGAAGACGGCTTCCTGGCCCCCGGCTACACGAACCCGGAAACCGACGGCCCGGGCCTCGGCGACCGGGACGCCCCGGGCTACTACGACCCGAAGTACCCGGTCCCGGCCCTCGACGGCTGCCCGGCCCGGTAATGCACAGCCAGGACTGCACAGTTAGACTGTGTACATGGGCGAAGTACCTCCGCACGTGGCCGAGAGCGCGGGCTGGATCCGCGGGGTCGTCGGGCAGCTGCACCGCCGGCTGCGGCACGTCGACAACGCCGGGATCCTGACGCCGTCGCAGTCCGCCGTGCTGCACCGGCTCCACCGGGAAGGCCCGGCCACGCAGGGCGAGCTCGCCGCGGCCGAGCACGTGCGGCAGCAGTCGATGGCCGCCACCCTCGGCGTCCTCGACGAGCTCGGCCACCTCGCCCGCACGCCCGATCCGGCCGACCGGCGGCGCGTGGTGATCAGCCTCTCCGACGCCGGCCGCGACACCGTGCGCGGGATCCAGCAGCACCGCGACGAATGGCTGGCCCAGGCCCTGCTGGACGAGCTGTCCCCCGCCGAGCTCGACACCGTCACGCGCGCGCTGCCGCTGCTGCAGCGCGTCGCCGAACACTGAAGGAGTGCCCACGAGCACCGTCACCGCCCCCGCCAAGTTCGGCGCCCGCCTGGTCACCCCGCTGGTGGCCGGCGCGGTGCTCAACCCGATCAACTCCACTCTCATCGCCGTCGCTCTCGTGCCGATCGGGCAGAGCTTCGGCGCCGGCCCCGGCCAGACCGCCTGGCTCATCTCCGCGCTCTACCTGGCCACCGCGGTCGGGCAGCCGGTGGTGGGGCTGCTGGTGGACCGCCACGGCGCCCGCCGCGTCCTGCTCGGCGGCGCGAGCCTGGTGATCGTCGCCGGGATCGCGGGCATGATCCCGGTCTCCGTCGGCTGGCTGACCGGCGTGCGGGTCGTGCTCGGCCTGGGCACGTGCGCCGGGTTCCCGGCCGCGATGGCCGTGCTGCGCCACCACGCCGAGGCCCACGGCCAGGGCGTGCCCGCCCGCGTGCTGTCGGTGCTGTCGATGTCCGCGCAGACGGTGATGGTGATCGGCCCGACGCTGGGCGGGGTGCTGATCGGCCTCTTCGGCTGGCCGGCGATCTTCGCGGTGAACATCCCGCTCGCCGGGCTGTCGCTGGTGCTGGCGCTGCTGTGGGTGCCGAAGGACGAACGCGGCGAGCGCACCGCCACCCGGATCGACGTGCTCGGCATCGCGCTGTTCTCCGCGACGCTGCTCGCGCTCCTGTTCTTCCTGATGGACCCCGGCTCCGGCGGCTGGCTGCTCGCCGTCGCCGCCGCCTTCGGAACCGCGTTCACCCTCGTCGAGCTGCGGCGCGACACGCCCTTCCTGGACCTGCGGATGCTCGCGGCCAACCGCGCGATCCTGCGGACCTACCTCCGGCAGGCGCTCAGCTTCATGGCCATCTACGCGATCATGTTCGGCTACGTCCAGTGGCTGGAGACCACGCGGCAGCTGTCCGAGGAGGCCGCCGGGCTGATGCTGCTGCCGATGTCGGGCACCGCCGTCTGCGCCGCGGCCTTCTCCGGCCGCGCGTCCGGGATCAAGGCCCGGCTGGTCACCGTCGCGGTGGCCCTGGCCGGCGGCTCGGCCCTGTTGCTGCTCGTCCACGACGGCACGGGGGTCGGCGCGCTGCTCGCCCTGGCCGCGTTGTTCGGCCTCGCCCAGGGCCTGACCAGCGTCGCGAACCAGACGACGCTCTACCGCGAGGCGCCCGCGGAGCAGATGGGCACCGCGAGCGGGCTGTTCCGCACGGCCCAGTACCTCGGCGCGATCGTGGCCTCGACGCTCATCGCCCTGTGTTACGGCCCGCACGCGGACTCCGCGGGCCTGCACCGGCTGGCGGTCGCGCTCGTGGTCATCAGCGGGCTGCTGCTCGTCGTCACCGTCGCCGACCGGGGGCTGCGCGCGGAAAAGGCGTGACCCTCGTGGCGGTGCTCGATCATCGAGGCGCACGATGAAGGCATGACCCGTGAAGCGCCGGCGCAGGACGTGGACGAAACCCGCCTCGAGGTGGGCAAGCCGAAGGGGTGGGCGGCCGGGATACCCGGTGTTGCCGTGTCGCTCGCGCGCAGCGTCGAACAGATGGGCACCGGCCGGACGATCAAGGCGCTGCGGCTGCTGAACCAGCGTGAGGGCTTCGACTGCCCGGGCTGCGCCTGGCCGGAGCCCCGCGAGGTCGACGGCGAGAAGCGCAAGCTGGCCGAGTTCTGCGAGAACGGCGCCAAGGCCGTGGCCGAGGAGGCCACGAAACGGCGGGTGGACCGCGAGTTCTTCGCGAAGCACCCCATCGACGAGCTGAAGACCAAGACCGACTACTGGCTGGGCCAGCAGGGCCGGGTCACCGAGCCGTTCGTGCTGCGCGCGGGCGCCACGCACTACGAGCCGATCTCCTGGGACGACGCGTTCGAGCTGGTCGCGGGCGAACTGAAGGCGCTGACCGACCCGAACGAGGCCGTCTTCTACACCTCCGGCCGCACCAGCAACGAGGCCGCGTTCCTCTACCAGCTGCTCGTGCGTTCCTTCGGGACCAACAACCTTCCCGACTGCAGCAACATGTGTCACGAGTCGTCGGGCGCGGCGCTGTCGGCCACCACCGGCGTCGGCAAGGGCTCGGTGAGCCTGGCCGACATCCACAAGGCCGATCTCATCGTCGTCGTCGGGCAGAACCCGGGCACCAACCACCCGCGGATGCTCTCGGCGCTCGAGGAGGCCAAGGGCAACGGCGCGAAGATCATCGCCGTCAACCCGCTGCCCGAGGCCGGGCTGATGCGGTTCAAGAACCCGCAGAACGTCCGCGGGGTCGTCGGGCAGGGGACGCCGCTGGCCGACGAGTTCGCCCAGATCCGCCTCGGCGGTGACCTGGCGCTGTTCCAGGCCGTCGGGCACCTGCTGCTGACCTGGGACGCCGAAGCGCCGGGCACGATCGTCGACCGCGAGTTCGTCGACCGGGTCACCGACGGCTTCGACGACTACGCCAAGCACCTGTCCGAAGTCGACTGGGCCGCGGTCGAGCGCGCGACCGGCCTGCCGCGCGAGCAGATCGAGCGGGTCGCGCGGATGATCGCGACGTCCGAGCGCACGATCTACTGCTGGGCGATGGGGCTCACCCAGCACAAGCACGCGGTGCCGACGATCTCCGAAATCGCGAACCTGGCCCTGGTGCGCGGCATGATCGGCAAGCCGGGCGCCGGCCTGTGCCCGGTGCGCGGGCACTCGAACGTCCAGGGCGACCGGACCATGGGCATCTGGGAGAAGATGCCGCAGTCCTTCCTGGACGCACTGGCCGCCGAGTTCGGCATCGACGTCCCGCGCGAGCACGGCTTCGACACCGTGGACGCGATCCGGGCCATGCGCGACGGCCGCGGCAAGGTGTTCTTCGCCGTCGGCGGCAACTTCGCGTCGGCCACGCCGGACTCGGAACTGACCGAGAAGGCGCTGAGCTCGTGCTCGCTGACCGTGCACGTGTCGACGAAGCTGAACCGGTCGCACGTCGTGCACGGCACCACGGCCCTGATCCTGCCGACGCTCGGGCGGACCGAGCGGGACGTCCAGGCGGGCGGCGAGCAGTTCGTCACCGTCGAGGACTCGATGTCGCAGGTGCACACCTCGCGCGGCCGCCTGAAGCCTGCCAGCGAGCACCTGCTGTCCGAGGTCGCGATCCTCTGCCGGCTGGCCGAGAAGCTGTTCGGGGCCGGTCACGCCGTGCCGTGGCGGACCTTCGAGACCGACTACGACCTGGTCCGCGACCGGATCTCGCGGGTCGTGCCAGGCTGCCAGGACTACAACCGCCGCGTCCGCGAGCCGGACGGCTTCGTGCTGCCGCACGCCCCGCGCGACTCCCGCGAGTTCACCGGCACCGCCAACGGCAAGGGCAACTTCACCGTCTCGGACCTGGAGTACCCGCAGGCGCCCGAAGGCCGGCTGCTGCTGCAGACCCTGCGCAGCCACGACCAGTACAACACCACGATCTACGGCCTGTCGGACCGCTACCGCGGCATCGAGAACGCCCGCCGGGTCGTGCTGGTGCACCCGGACGACCTGGCCGAGCTCGGTCTCGCCGACGGCACCGTGGTCGACCTGGTCTCCGAGTGGCGCGACGGCGACCGGCGCGCACCGGCGTTCCGGATCGTGGCGTACCCGACCGCCCGCGGCTGCGCGGCGGCGTACTTCCCCGAGGCGAACGCGCTGGTGCCGCTGGACTCGGTGGCGGACAAGTCGAACACCCCGGTGTCGAAGGCGATCGTGGTGCGGCTCGAAGCTCAGCCCTGAAAGTTCCGCTGCAGGGTGCCGGTCATGTCCGTCATCGCGGCCTGGACGTTGTCCAGCGTCGCGGGCGTGATCAGCGCGGCCTCGGTGCCGCCGTCGGCGATGGCCACGCCCAGCACGACGTTCCCGGTGCGCACGGCGGCCCACTGCTCGGCGACCCCGGCCTCGTCCCCGACCCCGGTGACGAGCCGGACGCCGGAGTGGTCGCCGAGCGCGTCGGTCATCAGCTGGCTCGCCTTCGTGGCGCTCTGGTCGGGGCCGGCGTCGGTGAACCGCACCACCGCGATCGTCACGACCCGGTAGTCCTGCGGGTTGGCCTTCCCGCCGCCGAGGTCGCGGGCGAACACGCGCTTGCAGCCGGTGACGTCGGTGCCGTCGCCGGGCTGGTCCTCCGGGATGACCTTGGTTTCGGCGGTCTTCAGCGCGGTGGCCGGGATCTCGACGGTCCCGGGCGCGAGCTGCGCCTGAAAGTTCGCGCCGGGCAGCCGGCAGGCGTCGATCACGCCGGGGTAGTGGACCGAAGCGGACGCCGACTGGCATCCGGCACAAAGCACGGCGAGGACCGGCAAGATCCATCGGCCGCGGGCGACGCTGCTGCGCATAAATCCCGGACTTTCCGTATTCCCTGAAATTGACTTTCCGACCAGCTCACCGATCGGGTGAACTTTTCGGGCCGTCACGTGGTCCTGCCCGCCGACGGTCACCGCACCCTGCCTCACCAGTGCGGCAGCGTCAAGACCAGTCGCCGGAGTGGTCCGCCGTGGTCCGGCGGCCGGCGGGGCGGGGGAATTCCGGGAACATTTCAGAGAATCCGTCGAAATCCGGTTGCCCGGTGTCGATCAGAAAACGCAGACGACCCCGTCCGAAGTGATCGTTTCGTCCCCGCCGGGCGCGCCGCCGCCCCCGGTCGCGCCGGGGCCGGAGTAGACCGTCCCGAGGACGACCTCGACGTGCCCGGCCGGGACCGCCGCCGACTCCTGCGTCGCCAGCCCGCCGAGCAGTTTCGCCACTTCGGCGCCGCGCTCGGCGAGGTCGGGGCCGAACCGCACCACCGACGTCCGCCGGCTCGCGGTGTTGCCGGTCGGGCCCGGGGTGAACCCCTTGTCCTTCAGGACACCCGCCACGCGGGCCGCGAGTCCCTCCTTCGGGCTCGCGTTGGTGACGTCGACGGTGACCGGCGCGCCCGGCGGGCGGGACGGCGCCGGCGGCGGGGTCCCGATCAGGCTCGCCGCGAAGGCCTTCACCGCGGCCGGGTCGACCTGCACCGCCGTCAAGCGGGGGTCGGTCTTGCTGTAGCGGTAGTCGACGTTCCCGACCGGGATCGTCCCGAACTGGATCCCGCCGCCGCTGACCCCGCGCATCTGGGCGACGAAGTCGAGGAGGTTCCACGAGGCGTCCAGCACCACCGAGCGCTTCACCGCGTCGATGAGGTCCGAGAGCTTCCCCGGGTCGGCCAGCGTGCCCGCCGACAGCACCTGCCGCGCCAGCCCGGCGAGGAACACCTGCTGCCGCCGGACGCGCGCGAGGTCGGTGCCCGGGAGGCCGTCCCGCTGCCGGACGAAGGCGAGCGCGTCGGCACCGGCGATGCGTTGCCGCCCGGCCGGGAAGTCCGCGCCCGAGTTCTTGTCCTTGGTGGCTTCCTTGAGGCAGACGTCGACCCCGCCGACGGCCTTGCTGATCTCGTAGAAGCTGAGCAGGTTGACCTCGGCGAAGTGGTCGATCCTGATTCCGGTGAGGTCTTCGACGGCCTGCCGCGTGGCTCGCCGCCCGGCCGTCAGGGCGCCCTGCTCGATCTTGGCCTTGTCGGTCTCGCCCGCGTTGCGCAGCCGCCGCGCCTCCGCGGCCTTCCCGCGCCCGAAGGCGGCGTTGATCTTGTCCTTGCCGCCGCCCGGCATCGACACGTAGCTGTCCCGCGGGATGGAGAAGGCCTTGACCTCCTTGGTGCCGTTCGGGATGCGCAGCACGATCAGGGTGTCGGTGAGGTCATCGCCGTTGGCCCCGACCCGCAGCTCCCGCAGCACGTCGGGCGGAAGCGGCTTGCCCTGCTGGTCGGCACGGGAGTCCCGGCCGACGAGCAGGATGTCGAGCGAGCCGTCGGCCGGCTGCTCACCCGGCGGCGTCCCCCCGTCGGCGTCGATGACGCTGTCCCGCGTCACCTCGTCGAGGGCGTGAAAGTTGGCGTAGCCGTAAGCCGTACCGCCGAAGACGACCAGGGCCAGCCCGGCGACGGCGATCTTCCCCAAGACATGCACGCCCCCTCGACGCCCGAGGGCGGCGATCCGCTGCACGCGTGACGGGTGTCACATGCGCAGGTGCGAGGCCCCGTTGAGGTCGAGGATCGCGCCGGAGGCCCAGGTCGCCTCGGCGGACGCCAGGTACACCACCGCCGCGGCGACCTCCTCGGGCGTGCCGACCCGGCCGAACGGGCTCTGCCCGCGCAGGGCGTCGTCGATCCGGTCCGCCACGCGCTCGGTGGCGGTGAAGCCGGGCGCCACCGACGTGACGGAGATCCCGTGGGGCGCCAGCGAGACGGCGAGCGACTGGCCGAACGCGTGCAACGCGGCCTTGCTCGCTCCGTACGCGGGGTGGTCCGGCTCGCCCTTGAAGGCCCCGCGCGACCCGATGTTGACGATCCGGCCGGGCGTGCCCCGCCCGATCAGGTGCCGGGCGACGCAGTAGCTGAGGTTGGCCGCCCCCACGAGGTTGACGTCGACGGTGCGCCGCCAGATCCGCTGCCAGTCCGCATAGGACACCGCGGGGACCGGGTGCGCGGTTTCCGGCGACGTGGCGACCGCGGCGTTGTTGACCAGCACGTCGACCCCGCCGAGCCCGGCCTCGGCCGCGTCGGCGATACGCCGCGCGGCTTCGGGATCGGCGAGGTCGCCGGGGATCAGCAGGTGCCCCTCGCCGGGCAGCGCCCGCAGCGTCGCCTCGGCGTCGGCGACGCGCTGTCCATAGTGGACGGCCACCCGGTCGCCGCGCGCCGCGAACGCCGTGGCCACGGCACGCCCGATGCCGCGGGACGCGCCGGTGACCAGGACTCCGCGGCTCACCCGAACAGCTGCACCAGCTTCAGGAACAGCTGGTAGACCCCGTACCCGAACGGGATCACCACCCACGCCCAGGCCAGCACGATCAGCGGCACCCGGCCCGGTTTCGTCGTCGTCGGCTCGCTCATCACGCCTCACTCCTGACACCCTCGCGGACCGGCTCGTGGAACTTCTCCTTGACCGGCCGCACCAGTTCGTTCGCCACGAACCCGACCACCAGCAGCCCGATCATGATGTAGAACGACGTCGTGTACAGCTCCGGCCCCGACTTCCCCGCCGCCTTCTCGCTGTCGGCGATGCGGTTGACGATCAGCGGCCCGAGCACGCCGGCCACCGACCACGCCGTGAGCAGCCGGCCGTGGATCGCGCCCACCTGGTAGGTGCCGAAGAGGTCCTTGAGGTAGGCCGGGACCGTCGCGAACCCGCCGCCGTAGAACGACAGGATCACCATCGCGCACAGGATGAACACGAGCTTCGACGAGTTCTGCGTCAGCGCGATCACCAGGTACAGCAGCGCGCCGACGCCGAGGTAGGTGCGGTAGATGTTCTTGCGCCCCACCAGGTCCGAAGTGGACGACCAGACGAACCGGCCGAGCATGTTGCACAGCGACAGCAGCGCGACGAACCCGGCCGCCGCGGCCGTGCCGACCGGCGTCGAGGTGGTCTTGAAGAAGTCGACGATCATCGGGGAAGCCTTTTCCAGGATCCCGATGCCCGCGGTCACGTTGAAGCACAGGACCACCCACAGGCACCAGAACTGGGGCGTCCTGATCGCGTTGGCGGCCGAGACGTTCGCCGTGCTGATCATCGCCTTGCCGTGGTCGGTCTTCGGCTCCCAGCCGGCCGGCTTCCAGTCGTCGGCCGGAACCCGCACCAGCAGCCAGCCCATCGACATGAACACCGCGTAGACGAGGCCGTGGATCAGGAACGCCGTCGCGATGGTGCCCGTCGTCGGGGAGGTGCCGAGCATCGACGACGACCACGGCGAGGCGATCAGCGCGCCGCCGCCGAAGCCCATGATCGCGATGCCGGTGGCCATGCCCGGCCGGTCCGGGAACCACTTGATCAGCGTCGAGACCGGCGAGATGTAGCCGATCCCGAGCCCGACCCCGCCGATGCCGCCGTAGCCGACCACGACCAGCCAGAACTGCCCGGTCGCCACGCCGAGCGCGGAAACGAGGAATCCGCTGGCGAAGCAGCACATCGACACGAACATCGCCCAGCGCGGGCCGTTGCGCTCGACGAGGGTGCCGCCGAACGCGGCGGACAGCCCGAGCATGACGATGCCGAGCTGGAACGGCAGCGAACTCTGCGTGCCGTTGAGGTGCAGCGTCTTCTCGAGCGGGGTCTTGAAGACGCTCCACGCGTAGGCCTGCCCGATCGACAGGTGCACCGACAGGGCCGCCGGCGGCACCAGCCAGCGCGTCCAGCCGGCGGGTGCCACGATCCGGGATCGGTCCAGGAAGCCGAGAGCCATCGGTTCCCTCCGTACTCTGGGGGTGATGGAGGGAATGTATTACCAAATACCCGGTGTTGCACCATACGAGTGTCAAACTTCCGGGCAGGGAAAGGTGTGCCGATGGGCAGGGTGACCGTGCGCAGGCCGGTGCGGCGGATCTCCGCGGCCGGGGACCGGCGCCGTCCCGACGCGCTCGCGGCCGAAGAACCCCTGGAGCTGCGGGTCGGCGGCCGGGCCCTGGCGGTCACCATGCGCACCCCCGGCCACGACGTCGAGCTGGCCCACGGCTTCCTGCTGTCCGAAGGCGTGATCGGCGGCCGCGAGGACATCGCCGTCGCCCGGTACTGCGACGGCGTCGACGACCAGGGCCGCAACACCTACAACGTGCTGGACATCGCGCTGGCCGACGGCGTGCCGCCGCCGGACACCGGTGTCGAGCGGAACTTCTACACCACCTCTTCGTGTGGTGTCTGCGGCAAGGCCGCCCTCGACGCGGTCAAGCTCCGCACCCGCTTCTCCCCCGCCGGAGCCGCCTTCGCGGTGAAGAGCGAAACCCTGTCGGGCCTGCCGGACGCGCTGCGCGCCCGGCAGAAGGTCTTCGCCAGCACCGGCGGCCTCCACGCGGCGGCGCTGTTCACCCCGGACGGCGGGATCGACGTCGTCCGCGAGGACGTCGGCCGGCACAACGCGGTCGACAAGGTCCTCGGCTGGGCGGTCCTCGAAGGCCGGGTGCCGGCGCCCGGGCACGGTCTGCTGGTGTCCGGGCGCGCTTCGTTCGAACTGGTGCAGAAGGCCGCGATGGCCGGAATCGGGCTGCTCGCGGCGGTCTCCGCGCCGTCGTCGCTGGCGGTGGAGCTGGCCGAGGAGAACGGCATGACGCTCATCGGCTTCCTGCGCGGCGACTCGATGAACCTCTACACCGGCGACCACCGCGTCCTGACCTAGGCCGAGGCGACCCAGTTGCCGTGGAAGCCGTGGGGCACGCGGTCGGGCAGGTGGACCGCCGCCACCGTCTCCAGCGTGCCCGCGTCCAGGATGGTCAGGTCGCTGCTCTGCGTCGCGGGGTCGAACACGAAGCCCATCAGGACGCCGTCGTCCTCGGCCGCGTCGTCGTGGCAGGGCACGAACACGAACTCGCCGGGCTGACGGCCCGCGCCGAACGCGCGCTCGGCCCGGGTGCCGGTCCGGAAGTCGTGCTTGTACAGCGAGCCGCCGGGCTGCGCGCCGCCGTCGGCGGACATCGCGTAGCCGTAGCGGTGGCGGCGGCCGACCAGGCGCTCGTCGACGCGCGGGAACTCCTGGCCGCGGTCGTCGAGCCGTTCCTCCAGGACCTTGCCCGCGGTCAGGTCGACGGTCCAGCGGTCCAGCGTCGGGCCGCCTTCGTCCGGGCCGTGCAGCTCGGTGTCGAACATCTTCGGGTGGCGGACGACGTCGAGCACGATGCTGTCGCCGTCGTCGTAGGCGTTGAGCGGGTGGAACACGTAGCACGGCTCGACCTCGAACCAGCGGACGTCGGCGGCGCCGCCTTCGCGGGGCATCACCCCGATCCGGGCCGGGTACTTCGGGTTCCAGCGGTAGGGCAGGCCGCCGTTCGCGCCGATCTTGCGGGCCATCATCGCGGTCACCGGGTCCGGCACGCGCACCTTGCCGACCATGGCCGACACGACCAGCTTGGCCGGCGTGCGCAGCACCCCGGGCACGCTCGCGGCGACCGCCCGCTCGGCGTCGAACGTCACCGGCAGGTCGTAGAAGACGACGTGCCGCTCGGTCAGCGAGAAGTCGTGCATCATCGGCGACCCGGTGACCCCGACGTCGACCATGCGGCGGACGCGGCCGTCCGCGCCGATCACCGAGTACTGGACCTGGTGGCCCATGCCGAAGAAGTACGAGACGGCGTGCAGCTCGCCGGTGCGCGGGTCGCGCTTGGGGTGGGCGGTGTAGCCGCCGGGCAGCGTGCCGTCGAAGTCGCAGCGGCCGACGGTGTCGAGCTCGTCGGTCAGCTCGTAGATCGGCGCACCCGCCTCGACCAGGGCGAGCGTCTTGCCCGCGTGGCCGATGACGCTGGTGTTGGCGCCGAGCGCGTCCAGCCCGCAGAACCGGCTCGCGTCTTCGCCGTTCAGCGCCGCGGCGACGGCGGGGTTGCGGATCCACCGGTTGCGGTACCACTCGGCCTTCCCGTCGCGCAGGCGCACGCCGTGGACCATGCCGTCGCCCATGAACCAGTGGTAGGCCGCCGGGTCCACCTCGGACAGCGGGTTGGGGCCGTTGCGCAGGTAGCGGCCGTCGAGGAAGTCCGGGATCGCACCCGTGACGGCGAGCTCGGTGATCGTGTGCTCCCGGCTGACCGGGGCGAAGTTTCCTTCGAGGAACTTGTTGCCCATGTGACCCCTCCACGGTTTCATAACTCGGTTATGTAACCAGGTATAACAGGGTTATGGGATACTGGCAAGCATGAGCCCGAAACCGCGCGCGACCGACGTCAAGGCCCGGCTCGTCGAGGCCGCCATCCGGCTGCTGGACGAAAGCGGTCCCGAAGCCCTGCAGGCCCGCAAGCTGGCGGCGGAGGTCGGCGTCTCGACGATGGCGGTGTACACGCACTTCGGCGGCATGGCCGCGCTGGTCGACGAGGTGGCGCGGGCCGGGTTCGTGCGGCTGTCGGAGTGGCTGGCCCAGGTCGGCGAGACCGACGACCCGGTCGCGGACATCTTCAGTCTGGCCCGCACCTACCGGCAGGCGGTCGCCGAGCAGCCGCAGCTGTTCGCGGTGACGTTCGGCCAGTCCGCGCCCGGCGGCAAGCGGGCGACGCTGTCCGACCTGACCACCGAGGAAGGCCGAGAGGCCGCGCAGGAGGGGCTGGAGGCGTTCGCCCCCATCGTCCGGGCGACCGAGCGGGCGATCCGGGCCGGCCGGTTCCGGCCCGCGGACGAGTACCAGGCCGCCGCCCAGCTGTGGAGCGCGCTGCACGGCTTCGTCACGCTGGAGGCGTCCGGCCACTTCGGCCCCGCCGAACAGGGCATAGACCACATTTTGCTCCCCCTCGGGATCACCATGGCGGTGGGTCTCGGGGACACTGTGGACCGGGCCCGGGGCTCGGCCGAAGCGGCGAAGGCGGCTTGGCGAGCGAGAACCGGAAACGCCGGGCAGGGTGGTAACGATTGACCCGGTGAACAGGGGCGCGAGGGAACGTGGAGCGGCTGCGCGGCGTCTCTGAATACGGGGGCAGGGGGATGGAGACAGGGTGAACGAGCAAAACGAGGCCGCGGAGCCGGCCGGGACGGTCGCCGAGGCGGTCCAGGGCGCCCGGCGGTGGCTGAGCCGCCGTTCGGTGCTGATCGCGGGCGCGTCCGGGCTGGCCGTGACCGGGCTGGCCGTCGGCACGGCGACCGGCAAGCTGCCGTTCAGCCCGGCCCTGCAGCGGACGCTCGGCGTGACGTCGTCGAACCCGACGACCCAGCTGGGCAGCACCCGCGTCGAGCGCGTCTATTCCGCCGCGCGCGGCCGGATGGTCGACCTCGTGTTCGTCCTGCCGTCGAAGACCCCGCCGAAGGGGCTGCCGATGTCGCTGATGCTGCACGGCCTGCACGGCAACGCCCGCAGCGCGGTCCCGACCGGCACGCTCAAGCAACTGGCCAGCGACGTCGCCCGCAAGGCAGTCCCGGCGTTCGGCTTCGTGGCCGTCGACGGCGGCGACAACTACTGGCACGAGGTCCACCCCGGCGACGACCCGATGGCGATGCTGCTGGAGGAGGTCCCGCAGTGGCTGCGGGCCCGCGGCTTCGCCGGGCCGTCCGGGCAGCCGTTCGCCTGCACGGGCGTGTCGATGGGCGGGTTCGGCGCGCTGGTGTACACGCGCCGCCGGGTCGAGCGGCGCCAGCCGCCGGCCGCCGTCGCGACGCTGGCCCCGGCGCTGATCACGTCGTGGCCGGAGATGGCCAAGCGGCACATCTTCACCGGCATCCAGGACTGGACGGCGCTGGACCCGCTGCGTCACATCGACGAGACCAAGGACGTGGCCAACGGCATCTGGTGCGGCACGGAGGACTCGTTCATCACGGGCGTCCGCCGCTACATCGACGCGGCCCACCCGGCGGTCGCCCACACCGCCCACGGCAAGCACGGCGACCCGTTCAACCGCACGGTGGTGCCCAGCCTGATCAGCTTCCTCGGCAAGCACGTCCCCCGCGCCGACTGACCCAGCCCTCGTGAGTGTTTAGTCGGGTTCTAACCCTACTTACCACTCACGAGCGGGTCAGCGGGTGAAGTGGATGCGGGTGGTCGTGCGGCCCGGGATCCAGTACGTGCGGACCAGGTCGGCCAGGCGGTTGACCAGCAGCAGGCCGCGGCCGCCCAGGGTGGTCGCCGGTGGCGGGATGCGGCCGGCCAGTGGCTCGGCGATCGTGCCGGCGTCGCTCACCTCGCCGATCACCTGGCCCGGGTCCGCCCACAGCCGCAGGATGCCGGTGCCGCCGCCGTAGAGCACGCTGTTGGTGGTCAGCTCGGCGATCGCCAGGGCGAAGTCGTCGCGGCGAGGCCGGCGCAGGCCGTGCCGCGCGGCCCAGATCTCCGCGAACCCGCGCAGCGACGCCAGCTGCCCCAGGTCGAACCCGCGCTCGACCGCGCGCGGTGGCGGCTCGAGCGGGTGGGTGAAGTCCGCGCGCACGCCGTCGGGGTCGAACCGCGGGCTGACGAACGGCCCGGCCAGGCCCCACAGCTCCGGGTGCGTCCGCTCGGCGTCGGCCAGCACCGGCGGCGGCAGCTGCCCGACGTCGTACGGGCAGAGCACCGCCAGGTCACGTCCCGCGAAGGCGGTGTTGATCAGGGCTTCGTGCACGACGCACGCCGGGTACTCCGAGTCCGAGCGGCCCGCCCAGATCGGCTCGCCCACGATCCGCACCGGGCCCGGGTGCGCGGCGGCGAACGCGTGCAGCACCGAAGGCAGGATCGCGCCGGGATTGCGGCCCGCCCGCTGCATGTCGATGAACCGGACTTCGTTCGCCCGGTCTTGCAGGGCCTTCTCGATCAGCAGCAGGCTGCGCCCAGGGACGGCGACGGCCGCGGGCTCACCGCGGTCAAGACCTTCGAGCAGAAACGGAATGACACCGTCCAGGTACTCCGTGTCACCGCGGTAGAAGAGTGCGGGATGCCGGAACGGCCTGAGGGCACCTACCACGAAACTGGCTTACCCCACGGCCACCGGACTCAAACCCTGCGTACGTCGGGGTTTTCACTCCACCCAGCGGCCGACCACGGAGATCAGCCAGAACCCGGCCAGGGTCGCGAGGGCGAACAACAGGATCCAGTTGACCAGCTGACGCCGGGCGGTGACGCCGCGGGCCTGCCGCAGCGCGAACCCCCCGACGACGAACAACGGCACCGGGATCAGCGGCAACGGCGACAGCCGGGCCACCACGGCCACGACGCAGGTCCCGGTGAACACCGCCAGCATGCCCATGAGCACGCGGTTCAGCCACGGGTACCGGTCGAAGACGGACGCGATCACGCGTTCGCTCAGCTCGCGGAACCCGAGGACGGGCCCGGCGGCGGGCTCGACGGGCACCGGGGCCGGCGGCGGCGGCGCCTGCACGCCACCACCGGGAGCGGCCCCGGAACCCGGGAGGGAATCAGCAGTCATTCAGCTTTCCTGTCGGGTCTCCGAGCCGGGCGGCCCGGAGACGCCCGGCGTCAGGCCGACTTCTCGCCGCGCTCGCTGCGCGCGCGCCGCGTCGGCTGCCGGGCGACGATCGTCGGGTTCACGTTCTCCCGGACGGTCTGCTCGGTGATGACCACCTTCGCCACGTCGTCGCGGCTCGGGATGTCGTACATCACCGGCTGGAGCACTTCTTCCATGATGGCCCGCAGGCCACGGGCCCCGGTGCCCCGCAGGACCGCCTGGTCGGCGATGGCCTCGAGCGCGGTCTTGGTGAACTCGAGCTCGACGTTGTCCATCTCGAAGAGCTTCTTGTACTGCTTCACCAGGGCGTTGCGCGGCTGGGTCAGGATGTTGACCAGCGAGTCCTTGTCCAGGTGGTTCACCGTCGCCACGACCGGGAGACGGCCGATGAACTCCGGGATCAGCCCGAACTTGATCAGGTCCTCGGGCATGGTGTCGGAGAAGACGTCGCTCTCCTCGATCTCGGACTTCGTGCGGATCTCCGCACCGAAGCCGAGGCCGCGCTTGCCGACCCGCTCGTTGATGATCTTCTCCAGCCCGGCGAACGCGCCGGCCACGATGAACAGCACGTTCGTCGTGTCGATCTGGATGAACTCCTGGTGCGGGTGCTTGCGGCCGCCCTGCGGCGGGACCGAGGCGGTGGTGCCTTCGAGGATCTTCAGCAGCGCCTGCTGCACGCCCTCGCCCGAGACGTCCCGGGTGATCGACGGGTTCTCGCTCTTGCGGGCGATCTTGTCGACCTCGTCGATGTAGATGATCCCGGTCTCGGCCCGCTTGACGTCGTAGTCCGCCGCCTGGATGAGCTTGAGCAGGATGTTCTCGACGTCCTCGCCGACGTAACCCGCTTCGGTCAGCGCCGTGGCGTCCGCGATGGCGAACGGCACGTTCAGCAGCTTCGCGAGCGTCTGGGCGAGGTAGGTCTTGCCGCACCCGGTGGGACCGAGCATCAGGATGTTGGACTTGGCGAGCTCGACCGACTCCTCCTTGGAGTCCTTCGGCCCGGCCTTGTCGTCCGCCTGGATCCGCTTGTAGTGGTTGTAGACCGCTACCGCGAGGGTCCGCTTGGCGTCTTCCTGCCCGATGATGTACTGCTCGAGGAACTCGTGGATGTCGGCGGGCTTGGGCAGCTCGTCGAGCTTGACGTCGCCGGCCTCGGCCAGCTCCTCCTCGATGATCTCATTGCAGAGGTCGATGCACTCATCGCAGATGTAGACCCCGGGGCCGGCAATGAGCTTCTTCACCTGCTTCTGGCTCTTCCCGCAGAAAGAACACTTCAGCAGGTCTCCGCCGTCACCGATCCGTGCCATGGCCGTTGACCTCGTCCCCTCCGGCGCGGGTTTCCGCGCCTGACGTGTGTTGCGACGGTGCGACCCGGCCGGTCACGCCGGACCGGGTGCGAGCCTCACGCATTGCCACTGACGGTACCCGTCCGATGCCGCGGGCGGGAACACCCACGAGCTCCGGCAGCACGTCAGAGGACGACCCTAAACCAGGATGCCGGTGTGTGTCGTCTTCTCGACACACACCGGCCTGGCGGATCTACAGAGCCGACGCCTTACGGTACGGCAGCACCTCGTCGATGATGCCGTACGCCTTGGCCTCCTCGGCGGTCAGGATCTTGTCCCGCTCGATGTCGGTCTTGATCTGTTCCGGGTCCTTGTTCGTGTGCTTGGCCAGGATGACCTCCATCTGGCGCCGCACCCGCTGGATCTCGTTCGCCTGGATCTCCAGGTCGGAGACCTGCCCGTAGGTGCCCTCGGTGGCCGGCTGGTGGATCAGCACGCGCGAGTTCGGCAGCGCGTAGCGCTTGCCCGGCGTGCCGGCCGACAGCAGCACCGCGGCGGCCGAGGCGGCCTGGCCGAGGCAGTACGTCTGGATGTCCGGGCGGACGAACTGCATCGTGTCGTAGATCGCCATCAGCGAGGTGAACGAGCCACCCGGCGAGTTGATGTAGATCAGGATGTCGCGGTCCGGGTCCTCGTGCTCGAGGTGCAGCAGCTGGGCCATCACGTCGTTGGCCGACGCGTCGTCCACCTGCACGCCGAGGAAGATGACCCGCTCTTCGTACAGCTTGTTGTACGGGTTCGACTCCTTGACGCCGTAGCTGGTGCGCTCGACGTAGGACGGCAGGATGTACCGCGACTGGGGGATGTTCGGGGCCCGGAAGTCACCCGGGAGCCTGAAGTTGCTCATCGAAAGTCTCCTTGGTGCTTCGGGCTCAGCGAGAGCCCGGCCGGGCGATGTCCGCGGTGAGGACGTGGTCCACGAACCCGTAGTCCTTCGCCTCCTGCGCGGTGAACCAGCGGTCGCGGTCGCCGTCCTTGATGATCTGCTCGACCGTCTGGCCGGTCTGGTCCGCGGTGATCTGCGCCAGCTCGCGCTTCCACTTGTTGAACAGGTCCGCCTGGATCGCGATGTCCGACGCCGTGCCGCCGACACCGGCCGACGGCTGGTGCATCAGGATGCGCGCGTGCGGCAGCGCGTAGCGCTTGCCGGGCGTACCCGAGGAGAGCAGGAACTGCCCCATCGAGGCCGCCATGCCCATCGCGTAGGTCGCGACGTCCGGGCGGATCAGCTGCATGGTGTCGTAGATGGCGAACCCGGCGGTGACCGATCCACCCGGCGAGTTGATGTAGAAGCGGATGTCGGATTCGGCGTCGTCGGCGTCGAGCAGCAACAGCTGCGCGGTGATCCGGTTGGCGATCTCGTCGTTGACCTCGGAACCGAGGACGACGATGCGCTCCTGGAGCAACCGCTCGAACACCGAGTCGGTGAGGGTGAGCCCTGCGGTGCCGGTCCGCGCCTCGGGCGTGTGCTGCGTCACGTCTGCCTGCCTTTTCGCCGGCGGCGGCCCGGTGCTGACGGCCGCCGCTGTCGTTTCAGATGCTTGAGATCTTGTATCCGACCCTAACGAACTCGGGCGGTGCAGAATGCCTGACACCGCCCAAGTTCGCTCACAGCTTCACTCCGCCGGAGTCTTCGCCGCCTCGTCGGTGACCTGCGTCTCCTCGGTTGCCGGCTCGTCGCTGCCGAACAGCTCCGAAAGGTCGACCTCGGCACCCGAACCGTCGGTCACGGTGGTCTTGCGGACCACCGAGGCGAGGGCCTTGCCGCGGCGCACGTCGGCGTAGATCGCGGTCAGCTGGCCGGACTGCTGGGCGCGCTGGACGTACTCGTCCGGGCTGATCCCGAAGCGCTGGGCCTGGTAGATGATCCGCTCGGTGAGCTCGCCGTCGTTGACCGACACCTCGTCGCGGTCGGCGATGGTGTCCAGCAGCAGCTGCGTGCGGACCGCCTTCTCCGACTCGGTGCGGGTCTCCGCGTCGAACTCCTCGAGCGTGCGGCCCTCGGCCTCGAGGGCCTTCGCGAACTGGGCCTCGTCGTGGTCGAACGGGTGGATCGCGTCGTGCTTGCGGTTCTCGATCTCGGCGTCGAGGACCTTCTCCGGGATCGGCACCTCGGTGCGCTCCAGGAGCTCGTCGAGCACCTTGTCGCGGGCCTGGACGCCCTGCTGCATCTTCTTGACGCGGCCGAGCCGCTCGCGCAGGTCGTTCTTGAGCTCTTCGATCGTGTCGAACTCGCTGGCCATCTGGGCGAACTCGTCGTCGGCCTCGGGCAGCTCGCGCGACTTGACCGACTGGACGGTCACGGTCACCTCGGCGTCCTTGCCGGCGTGCTCCCCGGCGACGAGCTGGGTGGTGAACGTCTTGGTCTCGCCGGCGTTCGCGCCGACGATCGCCTCGTCGATGCCGTCGACGAGCTGGCCGGAGCCGATCTCGTAGGACAGCCCGGTGGTGCTCGCCTCTTCGACGGTCTCGCCGTCGACGGTGGCGGACAGGTCGATCGAGACGAAGTCGCCGGTCTCGGCCGGGCGCTCGACGCCGGTCAGCGTGCCGAAGCGGGCGCGCAGCTCGTCGAGCTGCTCGTCGACCTCCGCGTCGGTCAGCTCGACGTCGTCGACGGTGATCGTGAAGCCGTCCAGGTCGGGCAGCTCGATCTCCGGGCGCACGTCGACCTCGGCGGTGAACTCGAGGACGTCGCGGTCTTCGAGCTTGGTCACGTCGAACTCGGGGTTGCCGAGCGTGCGGACCTCGTTGGCCCGGACGGCCTCGATGTACTTGGCCGGGATGGCCTCGTTGACGACCTCGTCGAGCACCGGGCCGCGCCCGATCCGGCTTTCCAGGACGCGAGCGGGCGCCTTGCCGGGCCGGAAGCCCGGGATGCGCACCTGCTGGGCGATCTTGCGGTAGGCGCGGTCGAAGTTCGGCTTGAGCTCGTCGAACGGCACCTCGACATTGATCTTGACTCGCGTCGGGCTCAGCTGCTCGACGGTGCTCTTCAAGGTCTTCTCCTCGAGCGGTAACGATTGTGTAGGACAATCCTGCGGAAATGGCCCCGGCCAACCTGCGGCCGGGACGTCCGAGTCTAGGCCAGTGGCCTTCGCGACCGGGCCGGGGGCCACCTGCGAGGTCAGGCGCCCAGCATCCGGCCGATCACCCAGCGCATCTGGCCGCTCGCGTGCGCCACCGAGCCGCTGGGCTGCACCAGGTGGGAGAGCAGCAGCCGGACGACCGCCTCGACCGCGACCGTCCACTCCGACGGGGTCAGCCCGGCCTCCGGGTAGACCCGCGCGAACACGGCCGCCACGGTGTCGACCGAGCGCGCCAGCACGCCCTCGGGCCGGGTGGTCAGCAGCGGGAGGAAGTCGTCGCGGCCGCCCTGCGGGCAGCCGAGCGCGATCAGCAGCAGCGGGTTGACGCGGGCGGCTTCGAGGGTCTCCCGGAACGCGGCGGTGACGCCGTCGACCGCGCGGCCGGGGTGGGCGGCGGCGACCTCGGTCACGCGCTCGGCGAACCGTTCGGTTTCCCGCAGCAGCAACGCCTCGGCCAGCTCGGCCTTCGACCCGAGTTCGTTGTAGACGGTCTGCCTGCTGACGCCGACGTGCGCGGCCAGCTTGCCCATCGTCACCGCGGCCCAGCCCTCGCCGGCGATGAGGACGGTGGCCGCGTCCAGCAGCCGGTCCCGGGTGCGCGCGGGGGCGGGAGGGGTGACGGCCTTCACAAGGGCAGCTTACCCACCGCTTGCGTTCGGCTGGCCCAGACCTTTTTTCGAAGCCTGGCACGACGTTTACAAACGACGACGGGTTGTCTACGGTGACTCCCGCCTCGCCAGGAGCTTCTCGACCGAGGAGACCGCTCGATGCCCGTCGTCGATACCCCGCCGCGCGGCTCCCTGACGTCCGGCTCGCCGCCGTCGCCGCCCGGCCGCCGCCCGGTGCCTTCGCCGCGGATCCCGTTGCCGCGCCTGTCGGTCCCGACGCTCCTGCTGTTCGCCGGCGGCGTCGCGCTGTGGGTCACCGCGACCTGGCTGCTGCTGGCCGGGATCGCGCCGCCGGTGTTCACCGTGCCGCTGCACGCGATCGTCACCTTCACGATGTTCACCGTGGTGCACGAATCGGCCCACCACGCCGCAGGGAAGCTGACATGGGTCAACGAGCTGCTCGGCCGGCTGGCGATGCCGTTCGTCGCCGCGTACGCCGCGTTTCCGCTGCTGCGGTTCGTCCACAGTGAACACCACCGCAACACGAACGCGGACTCGCACACCGACCCGGATGCGTGGACGTCACAGGGATCCTGGTGGTCGCTGCCGTTCCGCTGGCTCACCATCGACCTCTGGTACGCGCACTTCTACACCTCCCGCGCGCGCAGCCGGCCCGCCCCGGAGCGGGCGGAGACGATCGTGCTGCTGTCGCTGGCGTCCGTCGCCGCCGCGGTCCTGATCGCCTGCGGCCACGGCCCCGAACTGCTGCTGGGGTACGTGCTGCCGCAGCGGATCGGGCTGGCCGTGCTCGCGTGGTGGTTCGACTGGCTGCCCCACCACGGCCTGCCCGCGGCGAAACCGCGGGACAAGTTCGGCACCACCCGGGTGCGAGTGGGGCTGGAGTGGCTGATGACGCCGATGATGCTGTTCCAGAACTACCACCTGGTGCACCACCTGCACCCCGCCGTGCCGTTCTACCGCTACCTGCGGGCGTGGCGGGACAACCGGGACGCCTACCTGGCCCGCGACGTCCCGATCATCACGGCGTGGGGCCGCGAGCTGACCCCGGCGGAGTACCGCGCGTGGCGGCGGCTGGCCGACGGGCTCGGCGACGACGAACCCGGCCCCGAACCGCCGCCCCTCGGGCCGAGCCGGTTCCACCGGCTGCGGGTGCGCGAGGTCCGGCCGCTGACCGCGGACGCCGTCGCGATCACCTTCGACGTCCCGCCGGCCCTGGCGCCGGAGTTCCGCTTCACCGCCGGCCAGCACGTGGCCGTTCAGGCGGTCATCGACGGCCACCCGGTGCGGCGGACGTACTCGATCTGCGCGCCGGCGGGCTCGGGCGAGCTGCGGATCGCGGTGAAGCGGCGCGCGGGCGGTGCGTTCTCCGGCTACGCGACCACGACACTGGCCGCGGGCGACCACCTCGACGTGCTGCCGCCGTCGGGCGCGTTCACGCTCGTCCCGGACCCGGCGCGGGCCGCGCACCACGTCGCGCTGGCGGCGGGCAGCGGGATCACGCCGGTGCTGTCCATCCTGGTCAGCACGCTCACCGCGGAGCCGCACAGCCGGGCGACGCTGCTGTACGTCAACACCTCGGGCGCGACGACGCTGTTCGCGCCGGAACTGAGCGCGCTCGCCGAGGGTTTCGGCGGGCGGCTGCACGTCGTCCACTACCGCACCGACGAGCGCGACCCGGACCTGCACGCGCACCGGCCCCGGCACTTCGACGCGGTCGGCGAGGCGCTCGCCATCTCGCACGAGCGCTACCAGCGCGGGCGCCTCGACGGCACGCGGCTGCGCGCGCTGCTGCAGAACCGGCTGCACCCGGCGAAGGTCGACGAGTGGTTCCTGTGCGGCCCGCGCGGCCTGCTGGACATGGCCCGCCGCACGCTGGCCGACGCGGACGTCCCCGAGGAGAACGTCCACTTCGAACTGTTCCGCGGCGCGGCACCCCCGGCCGACCCGGCGGGCGCGGCGGCGACGGTGGCGGTGACCCTCGGCGGCGCGACGACGAGCGTGCCGGCGGAGGCCGGCGAAACGGTGCTGGACGCGGCCCTGCGGGCGGGTTTCGAGGTCCCGTACTCGTGCACCGGCGGTGCGTGCGGCACGTGCCGGGCGACGCTGCTGCACGGCCAGGTCGACATGGACGTCCGCTACGCGCTGACGGAAGACGACGTCGCGGCGAACCGGATCCTGACCTGCCGCTCGCGGGCGACGGCCCCGGAGGTCGCGGTCGACTACGACCGCCGCTGACCTCCGGGGCCGCCGAGTCAGCCGGTCCGGGCCGGAGCGCCGGTGGGCGGGGTGCCCTGGCCCTGCTGTCCCTGGGGCCCGGACTCGCCGTCGGTCACCGACGTCGCCGTGGCCGTGCTGCCGGACTCCGTGGCCACCACCGTGACCGTGTCGCCCGTGGCCAGTCCGGTCGCCTGGGCCGACGTGATCGTGTACGTCTTCGAGAAGCCGTCGTCGCTCTTGGCGGTCAGGGAGGTCGCGCTCAGCGCCGTCACCTCGCCCGTCTGCGTGACCTTCGTGACGTAGCCGCCGTTGCCGTCCGACGTCACGTACTCGCCGTGCAGGGCCCCGGCCAGGCCGCCGCCCGGCATGCCGCCGGGACCGCCCGTCGTCCCGCCCGGGCCGGCCTGCGCGTCGGTGGACGCCGACGACGAAGCGGCCCAGATCGCCGCTCCCCCGCCGGCCACGATCACCGCCGCGACGGCGCCCGCCGCGACCTTCCTGCCCGGCGACCAAGCCGGCTTCGGGGCCTGGGCGGGTGCCGCACCCCACGTCTGGTCCGGAGTGGACGGTGCCTGCGGTGTGGTCATGGTTTCGCTCCTCGTTCTTCGGGTGCCCTCCACGGTGGAGCCGCCGGCTGTGCACCGACTGTGCCCGCCGTCAGCCGTTCCTGTGACCGGAGGAACCGGACATCCCGTCACGGGCCGGTCACCGCACAGCCGCCTCACAGGCAGCACACAACCCGCACACACGGCGCCGACGGACGCTGGATCCATGGCCGCGCGAACCGTTCCGCCACGCCCCCGCCGGGGGCGGCTTTCGCTGCGCGCGAAGCTGACCGGCTCGATGGTCGCGCTGCTCACCGTGGTGTGCCTGCTCGTCGGGGTGGTCAGCGAGTTCGCGCTCGACCTCTTCCTCACCCGCCAGATCGACCAGCAGCTGTCCGCCGCGGCGAACCGCTCGCTGGTCTTCGCGAGCAACGCCCGCCCCCCGGACGGCGGCCCGCCGCCGGAGCAGCAGGGCGCGCACCCGCTCGGGCAGAACGTCGGCACGGTCAGCGCCACCTTCTCGGGGCAGACGCTCGTGCACGACGACAGCATCGCCGAGCACGGCGGACGGCTGTACCTGTCCGCGGACCAGCAGGCCCTGATGCGGTCGGTGCCCGCCGACGGCAAGCCGCACACGATGTCCTTCGCCGACCTCGGCGAGTACCGGCTGACGGCGCTGCCGGTCACCGGCACGTCCGAGGTGGTCGTGACCGGCCTGCCGATGAAGCCGGTCACCGACACGCTGCTCACCGTCGGGCTGATCCTGTTCGGCGTCGCCGCGGCGGGCGTGCTCGGCGTGGCCTTCCTCGGCGCGTTCGCGGTCCGCCGCACGCTGCGCCCGCTCGAGCGCGTCGCGGCCACCGCCGGGCGCGTCACCGAGCTGCCGCTCGACCGCGGCCAGGTGGCGCTGTCCATCCGCGTCCCGGAGGGCGACACCGACCCGCGGACCGAGGTCGGGCAGGTCGGCTCGGCGCTGAACCTGATGCTCGGCCACGTCGCCCAGGCCCTCGAAGCACGTCACGAAAGCGAAATCCGGGTCCGGCAGTTCGTCGCGGATGCCAGCCACGAGCTGCGCACGCCGCTGGCCGCCATCCGCGGGTACGCCGAGCTGGCCGCCCGCGGCAGCGCGCTGGTGCCGCCGGACGTGGCGCACTCGATGGGCCGGATCCAGTCCGAAGCCGTCCGGATGTCGTCGCTGGTCGAGGACCTGCTGCTGCTGGCGCGGCTCGACGCGGGCCGGCCGCTCGACGTGCGCGAGGTCGACCTCACCCGCCTGGTCGCCGACGCGGTCGGCGACGCCCGGGTCGCCGGGCGCGAGCACCAGTGGCGGCTGGAACTCCCGCCGGAGCCGGTGCTCGTGCTCGGCGACGTCCAGCGGCTGCACCAGGTGCTGGCGAACCTGCTGGCCAACGCCCGCACGCACACCCCACCCGGCACGGCGGTGGTGACGGCGCTGGCCCGCTCGGCCGACGGCAGCGCCGTGCTCACGGTGACCGACGACGGTCCCGGCATCGCCCCGGACCTGCTGCCGGACGTGTTCGAGCGGTTCGCCCGCGGCGACTCCTCGCGGTCCCGCACCGCGGGCAGCACCGGGCTCGGCATGGCGATCGCGTCGGCCGTCGTCGTGGCCCACCACGGCACGATCGAGGTACACAGCCGGCCCGGCCGGACGGAGTTCGCGGTGCGCCTGCCCGTGGCCGTCCCCGCACAGCGGGTGCACAGCATCGGCACAACCCGGCCCCAGCTGGGCACCGGAAGCTGATCTCATGACCGCCCTCGCGTCACGCGCAACTGTTGTACCCCCTTCACTCCCGGCACGTCGTTCCTGGCATCGGCCGCTCCTGGCCGTTCTGCTGCTGGCCACCGCGGTGCTCTACCTGTGGGGCCTGGGCGCCTCCGGCTGGGCCAACGCGTTCTACTCCGCGGCCGCCCAGGCGGGCTCGCAGAGCTGGAAGGCGCTGTTCTTCGGCTCCAGCGACGCGGCCAACGCGATCACCGTCGACAAGACCCCGGCCGCGCTGTGGGTGATGGGCCTGTCGGCGCGGCTGTTCGGCGTGAACGCGTGGAGCGTCCTGGTGCCGCAGGCACTGATGGGCGTGGGCTCGGTCTGGCTGCTGTACGCGACGGTCCGCCGCTCGTCCGGCCCGGCGGCCGGGCTCGTCGCGGGCCTGGTGCTGGCCCTGACACCCGCCGCCGCGCTGATGTTCCGGTTCAACAACCCGGACGCGCTGCTGGTGCTCCTGCTGGTGGCGGGGGCGTACTGCGTGGTGCGTGCGCTGGAGAAGGCGAGCCCGCGCTGGCTCGCGCTGGCCGGCGTCGCGGTCGGGTTCGGCTTCCTGGCGAAGATGCTGCAGGCGTTCCTGGTGCTGCCCGCGTTCGCACTCGCCTACCTCGTCGCCGCGCCGGTGCCGCTCGGCAAACGGCTGCTGCACCTGGTGGGGGCGCTCGGCTCGACGCTGCTGGCGGCGGGCTGGTACCTGGTGGTCGTGGCACTGTGGCCGGCGGCTTCGCGGCCCTACATCGGCGGGTCCCAGACGAACTCGCTGTGGGAGCTGGTCTTCGGCTACAACGGCTTCGGCCGCATCACCGGCGACGAGGTCGGCAGCGTCGGCGGCGGCGGGGGCCGCGGCTGGGGGTCGACCGGCCTGACCAGGCTGTTCGGCAGCGAGATGGCGGGCGGCATCGCCTGGCTGCTGCCGGCGGCGCTGCTGGCCCTGGGCGCGGGCCTGTGGTTCACCCGCCGCGCCCCGCGCGCGGACCCGTCCCGGGCGGCGCTGCTCCTGTGGGGCGGCTGGCTGCTGGTGACGGCCCTGGTGTTCAGCTACATGGGCGGCATCATCCACCCGTACTACACGGTGGCGCTGGCCCCGGCGATCGCGGCCCTGGCCGGCACGGCGGCGGTCCAGCTGTGGCGGCTGCGGGCCAACCCGGCGGCGTCCGGCCTGCTCAGCGGCGGCGTGGCGCTGACGGCCCTGACGGCGTACCTGCTGCTGGGCTCGTCGTGGCAGCCGTGGCTGGCCCCGACGGTCCTGGTGGGCGGCCTGCTGGCGGCGGTGGCCCTGTTCTTCGCGGCCCACCTGACCCGCTGGGCGGCCGGCCTGGTGGCGGCCCTGTCGTTGGTGGTGCTGGTGTCCGGCACGGGCGCGTACACGCTGGCAACGGCGTCGACGACGCACAGCGGAGCCATCCCGTCGGCCGGCCCGTCATCGGGTTTCGGCGGCGGCCGGTTCGGTGGGCCTGGCGGCTTCGGCGGCGGTCGTGGCGGCGGCCCGGGTTCGCTGCTGTCGACGACCCTGCCCGGCGCATCGCTGACGGCGTTGCTCCAGAAGGACGCGTCCCACTACACCTGGACGGCGGCAACGGTCCTCTCGAACGCGGCGGCGGGCTACCAGCTGGCGAGCGGAGCGCCGGTGCTGGCGGTGGGCGGGTTCAACGGGACGGACCCGTACCCGACGCCGGCCCAGTTCCGGCAGTACGTGGCGAACGGGCAGATCCACTACTTCCTGGGCGAGGGCATGACGATGCAGGGTTCGACCGGCTCGGACGCGGCCCAGCAGATCGCCGAGTGGGTGGCGTCGACGTACCAGGCGTCCACTGTGGACGGTGTAACGGTCTACGACCTCACCGCGACCGCGTGAGACAAGACGAAAGCAGGGTGTGACGCCGGTCCGGACCCGGGCAACCTGGTCAAGAACCGGCTCACTCCGGCACACTGGTGGTGCCCAGGCGAACAGGAGTTCCTGCCGATGACCGAGCCCTCCGTACGGCCGGCCCGCTCGGCAGACCTGGATTCGTTCGCCGCGGCCCTCGGTGACCTCGAATTCTTCGCCGATCGCTACGAACGGCAGGAAAAAGGCCTCGGCGAGCTGTACCTCGCCCGGCTGGGCCTGCGGCCCGCCGGCGCCGTGTACCTGTGGCGCGAGGTGGCCGAGGAGCTGCCCATCCGCCATCACCTGCCCGGCATTCCCCTGATCACGCACCTGGTGGTCCGCCGGGACCTGCGGCGGCAGGGCATCGGCACGGCTTTGGTCCACGCGGCCGAGCGCCACCTCCTCGAGACGGGCCGCTACCAGGTCGCGCTCGCGGTGCGGACCGACAACCACGACGCCGCCCGCCTGTACGACCAGCTCGGCTACCGCGACTGGGGGCACGGCGAGGTCGTCTGCTACGCGCGGACGACGCTGCGGAACGGGGCCGTCCTGGAGGAACCGGAGCGCTGTCACGTCCTGGTCAGGGACCTGGTCCCGATCACGCCGACGCCGCGAACCGAGGCGCACCCGATCGGCGCTTCGCACCCGTGCTGACCTTGACGTCGAAAGCGGACTGGGCCAGCAGCGGGATGCCCAGCGCCTCGACGGCGTGCTCGACGCCCGAACCGCCGTGGTGGTCGCGCCGCAGGTCCGTCACCCGCTGCCGCCAGCTCACGCAGTCACGTTGCCAGGCCCGCAGGTAACGCACGCAGAGCTCCGGGGAGATCAGCAGGCTGCGGCCGATCGCCGCGCGCAGGGAGTCGACCATCCGCGCCCGCTCGCCCGACTCGATCGGCGCCGCCTCCACCTGGTCGATGGTGTCGCGGATGATCCGGCGGCGGTCGGCGAGGAACTCCCGCCAGTACGCCTTGTCGGCCTGCGGCAGGCCGAGTTCGCTGTCGAACAGCCCGAAAACGCCTTCGGCCAGGGTGTCGCCCAGTTCCTCGTTGCGGGCCCGGCGGGTGTCGCGGTAAGGGTTGTAGGGCTTCTGGATCGCCGTTCCGGTGATCGCGGACGGTCTCAGTTTCATGCCGTCCAGCAGGAAGAACCAGTCTTCGTTGTAGATGTTGGGGAAGAACGAACTGAAGGCCGCCTCCCCCACCGCGAGGGCGCCGCCGCCGATGAAGGTGTCCTGCGTCCCCCCGGCGTCCCGGATCGCGTGGCACACGACGGAGTTGTCCGGCATGCCCGCGTTCGCGAGGCCGACGACGGGGTATTCGCCGAGCAGGGCGGCCGCGACGCCGAGGTCCGCGGGGTTCGGCAGCTCGATGTCGTCGTCGAGGAAGAGGATCCGCTTCCAGCCGGCGAGCACCGCGATGAGCAGCGCCAGGTTCCGCTTGAAGCTGGTGTCGGTCAGCCGCCGGAACCGCGTGAAGCGCAGGAGCCGGTCCGTGGCGAAGTCCGGCACCAGCCCGGGGTCCAGCAGGTCGACGTCGAGGGCGAGCGCGCGGACTCCGGCGTTTTTCGCCTCCAGGATGGCGTCGGAACCTGTGGATCGTTTACTGCACAGGACAAGCAGGAGCACGTCGCGTTCGCCGGCCACGGCGATGGCCTGCCGCAGGTAGGCGGGCGGGCGGGCGGTGGGGACGATGATCGCGTCCATCGCCGCGCCGGACACGGCCGCCCGATCGCGGTGCGCCAGGAGGCTTTGGTGCGACTCGTGCTGCCGCGGGCTCACCCGGCGACCTCGGGCCACTCGTGCAACCGGTTCTCCTCGAGGGTCCAATCGGGAGTCAGCCCCTGTCCCCCGACGACAGGCACGCGGCTGATGATGCTGAAGGATTCCACATCGCCGAACCGCTCCCGCACGTACGCGGTGTTGCGATCGCGGAAGCGCGCGTCCGTCAGAGCCCGAACCGCACCCAGCGTTCCTCGGCCGTACATACCATTGCACACGGTCACAGTGCGCTTTCGGTTGAACGGACTTTCCCCGCGGTAGAAGTGGGCGACGTCCTCCAGCAGGTGTTCGCGGCTGTCGAGCTTGGGTTCGAACAGCCTCGGGTGGCCTTCCTGCTGCACCCGGAACCCGCCGTGCTCGGCGTCGTCGGCACGGGCGACCTGCTCGACCGGCAGGTCCACCCGCTCGATCACGTCCCGGGTCACCGAGTTGAAGTCGACGCCGCCGAGCAGGACGAGGTGGCTCGTGTAGTCGTCGGCCGTCAGCTCGTCGCTGGTGCAGAACTTGACGTTGTTGTCCGGGTTGCACGCGCGGATGTGCCCGAACAGCTCGATCAGCGCGTCCGGATCGGCGTAGGTGTAGAGCGAAACGAAGTCGGCGCTCTCCGGGTCCGCGTAGGACAGGTGCCGCCGGTACTTTTCCGGCAGCCGGGCGCAGACGATGGTGATGTTCTGCACTTCTTCGAACGTCCAGATGTCCGCCCCCGACGCCGGAGAGACGGAGCCCCGGCCTTCACGCAACCCCAGCAGCTCCTCCAGCAGTCCCTTGCGCCGCGCCCGCTCGCCGTCCGTCAGTTGGTGGACAGGGAGGACACGAAGGGTTCCGCCGTCCAGCGACCGCCGGGTCGCGAACAGCGTCGCGTAGGCCTCGAGCCGCTTGTGCGGCGGCGCGACCGGCTTGTCGGCGTTCTCCCACGAAGAGATCAGCGAGATGCTGAGCGGCTTGTCGCCGCCGAGCGCCTGGGCGAGCTGGGTCTGGGTGATCCCGGCGTCCGGCCACAACGACTCGCGCAGGGCGCGCAGGCGGCGGGCGAGCGCCGGCCGCGGCTGCTGGACTGGGGACACGTCTCGGGCCGCCCTTCAGGAAATTTCAGTAGTCCCGATAAGACGACCGATACTACTCCCCGTCACTAGTATCTCGGTCGGCGGCCCACCGAAGCTGGGACTGAAACGTTACGCCCAGCGGAACTTCCCCGCACCGAACAGATAACACCGATTCATCTCAGTTGATCCAGGGTACTTCACGGCATACAGTCTCCTTGACTGAACTTCAGTTTTGATCTGAAGGCAGGAGCAGGCCATGAGTACTCCAGCGCAGCACGTCCCGCTCCACCGGGCCATGGTGGCGGTCGACATCGAAGGCTCGACGACGCGGACCAACCCGGCGAGGGCCCGGCTCCGCACCGTCCTGTACGAGCTGCTGGACGAGGCCTTCCTGGCCGGTGGAATCACCAAGAAGTACCGCGACGGCTTCGTCGACCGGGGCGACGGCGCGCTCTGCCTGGTCCGGCCGGTCGACCAGGCACCGAAGCCGGTGCTGCTCACCACCGTCGTCCCCTCCCTGGCCGAACTGCTGGTGCGGCACGGCGAAACCCACCCGGAACTCGCCTTCCGGCTGCGGGTCGCGGTGCACGCCGGCGAAGTGCACTACGACAGCCGCGGCCCGTACGGCGAGGACGTCGACATCGTCTGCCGGTTCGTCGACGCGCGGGAGCTCCGGCGGCAGCTGCGTATCACGGCCGCCCCGCTCGTCCTCGTCATTTCACCGGAGATGCACCGCTCGGTCGTCCGGCACGGCTACCCGGGGATCGATCACGACGCCTACCTCCGGACGGTGACCGTCAAGGTCGGCACCCAGCGGCTGCGCGGGTGGGTCCACACCCCGGCAGTCGCCGCCCGGCGCCAGGAGGACATGACCGCGTAGCACGGAAAGAGGTGGGGACGGTGGAACCGACGGGATTCTGGGCCGATCTGCCCCCGGCGGATCGCGAGGCCGTGGCGCACGCCGCCACCCGGCGCTCGTACCGGCGCGGCGAAACCGTGTGCCGGGAAGGCGACCACACCCACGTCGTGCTGGTGCTGCTGGCCGGGCACGTGCGGATCGTCCACGGCGCGCCGGACGGGCGCGAGGTCGTCATCGGGGTGCGCGGCGCGGGGGAAGTCGTCGGCGAACTCGCCGCGATCGACGCGCAGCCGCGGTCGGCGACCGTCGAGGCGCTGGAGGACCTCGACGTGCTGGAGATTCCCGGCGACCGGTTCGCTTCGCTGTGCCGGGCGCGGTCGCGCCTCTCCTGGGCCCTGCTCGTCGTGCTGTCCACGCGGCTGCGGTCCGTCGGCCGGCAGTGGCTGGACCTCAGCGGCGGCGCCGCGGCGCGACGGGTCGCCGCGCAGCTGATGCAGCTGGCCGTCCAGCACGGTGTGCCGCGCGGGGAAGACATCCGGATCACGGTCCCGGCCACCCAGGCCGAGCTGGCGATGACGGCGGCGATCTCCCGCGAGTCCTGGGCCCGCGCGACGCGAGAACTGCGGCGGCTGGGGGTGATCAGCACCGGCAGGAGACAGGTGACGATCCACCGCCTGGCCGAACTTCGACGACTGGCGAGCTGAATTCCGCGTTGTGTGTCACCTGACACAGAGCGCACGGCGAGCCGGAGGTTTCCTGGATTTACGCAGAGGAGGAGGGCTCCCATGGATCCGCACACCACCGTACCGCCCCCGAGCCGCTGGCGCCGTGGCGTCTACGCGGCCGGTCTCGTCATCCCCTTCACCGCTTCGCAGCTGTGGGCGCTGCTGGTGCTGCTGCGGCTCGCCCCGCTCGACGGGCTGGTGGGTCAGGCTTTCGTGCTCGTCCTGCTGGGGTCCGCCGTCGCGATCTGGGCGGGCTGGCGCTGGACCTGGCAGCTCGGCCGCGACCGCGACGTGAAACCCGAGCCCACCCCGAAGACCCGGATCCCGACATGACGTCCGGGCCGGTCATCGTCGCCGCCCTCGTGCTGGCCGCCGGTGCCGGACGTCTCCTGCGCCACCTCGGCGGTGCCCTGCGCCGCCGTCCGACCGAAAGGAGCACGGAAATGACGAGCACGCAGCCGGCCTTCCCGCTACGGGTGTACCACTGGCGGTGGGAAATCCTGGCCGTGACGCTGCTCCCCTACGGCGCGGTGACGTTCGCGCTGTGGGCCGGCCCGCTGTGGACGTCGGCGGTCTTCGCCGCCGTGCTCGGCACGGCGGTGCTGCGCCGCCACCGGGTACGGGCCCGGATCCGCGCGGTGGTCCTGCAGCACCGCCTGCGCGCGGCGTTCCCGGGCCTGCGCCTGCCCGGCGGCCGCCGCCCGGCGATCCTGTGGAGCCGCCCCCGCGGCGGCGACATCGTGGTTTCGCTGTACGGCCGTGACTCCTTCGAGCACCTGCACCGCACTCGCAGCGTGCTCGCCGCGGCCTGCGGGGTGCCCGAGGTGTACGTCGACCGCCACCCGAAGTACGCGAGCCTGGTGACGCTGACGATCAGCCCGACCCCGCCGAAGCACGAACCGGGTCGCGCGTCCCTGCCGAGCAACGTCGTGCCGCTGCGGGTGCACAGCTGAGCCCGGCCGGTGCCCGGCGTCTCGCCGGGCACCGCACAGGAACCGCACAGAGAGAACACACGATCACCAAAGCGGCGGCCGCGACCGTGGGGGCATGACAGCCACCGCCTCCTCGTCGCGGCCCGGGACCGTCCCGGTCGATCTGGCCGGCCCGCAGCCTGTTCTCGACGTCGTCATCCCGGTCCACAACGAAGAGACCGACCTCGAACCGTGCATCCGACGGCTGCACGCCCACCTGGCCGAGCACGTCTCCTACCCCTACCGGATCACCGTCGCCGACAACGCGAGCACCGACGCGACGCTGCAGGTGGCCGAACGGCTCGCCCGGGAGTTCCCCGAGGTCGCCGTCCACCACCTCGACGAGAAGGGCCGCGGCCGCGCGCTCAACGCCGTCTGGCGGGGCTCCGACGCCGCCGTGCTCGCCTACATGGACGTCGATCTCTCCACCGATCTCGCCGCGCTCGGGCCGCTCGTCGCGCCGCTGCTGTCCGGGCACTCCGATCTCGCCATCGGCAGCAGGCTCGCCCGGGGGGCGCGAGTCGTGCGCGGTCCGAAGCGCGAGTTCATCTCCCGTTGCTACAACCTGATCCTCCGCTCGACGCTCGCCGCGAAGTTCAGCGACGCGCAGTGCGGCTTCAAGGCCATCCGCGCCGACGTCGCCCGTGAACTGCTGCCGCACGTCGTCGACACCGGGTGGTTCTTCGACACCGAGCTGCTCGTCCTGGCCCAGCGGGCCGGGCTGCGGATCCACGAGGTGCCGGTCGACTGGGTCGACGACCCGGACTCGTCGGTCAACATCGTCCGGACGGCCACCGAGGACCTCAAGGGCATCGTCCGCGTCACCAAGGCCACCTTCACCGGCGAGATCCCGGTCAGCCGGCTGCGCGAGCAGCTCGGCAGGCAGCCGATCGGCGTCGACGCGCCGGGCGTGCCGCCGCGGCTGGTGACGCAGCTGGTGCGGTTCGCCGCGATCGGCGTCAGCAGCACGCTCGCCTACCTCGTGCTGTTCCTGCTGCTGCGCACGGCCGTCGGCGCGCAGCCGGCGAACTTCGCCGCGCTGCTGGTGACCGCGGTCGGGAACACCGCGCTGAACCGGCGGCTCACGTTCGGCATCCGCGGCCGCGCCGGCGCCGGGCGGCACCAGTTCGAAGGGCTGCTCGTGTTCGGCCTCGGGCTCGCGCTCACGAGCGGGTCGCTGGCCCTGCTCAACGGATCCACCACCCCCGGCCTCGTCCTGGAGATCACCGTGCTCGTGCTGGCGAACCTCGCCGCGACGGTGCTCCGCTTCCTGCTCCTGCGCGGCTGGGTGTTCAACCCGCGCCGTCAGGCCACCACCCCGAAGGAGTACTGATGACCGCCGTCCTGCCCGCCCCGGTGTCCGAACCCCGGCACCGCAGGGAGTCCGCCGCGGACGCCCCGCCGCGCTGGGTCCGCCCGGCGGTGTTCGGGCTGCTGGCCGCGACCGCCGTGCTGTACTTCTGGAACCTCACCGCGTCCGGCTACGGCAACTCGTTCTACGCCGCCGCCGTCCAGTCCGGGACGCAGAGCTGGAAGGCGTGGCTGTTCGGCTCGCTGGACTCCGGCAACGTGCTGACCGTCGACAAGCCGCCCGCGGCGCTCTGGGTCGGCACGGCGTTCGCCCGGATCTTCGGCTTCTCGAGCTTCACCGTGCTGGCGCCGCAGGCGTTGATGGGCGTCGCGTCCGTCGGGATCCTGTACCTGACGGTGAAACGGACTTCGGGCCCGGTCGCCGGGCTGCTGGCCGGGGCGATGCTGGCGGTGACGCCGGTCGCGGCGCTGATGTTCCGCTTCAACAACCCGGACGCGCTGCTGGTGCTGCTGATGGTCGCGGGGGCCTACTTCGTCGTGCGCGCAACGGAAAAGGCGAGCCCGGAGTGGCTGGCGCTGGCCGGTGTCGCTCTCGGGTTCGGCTTCCTGACGAAGATGATGCAGGCGTTCCTGGTGCTGCCGGCGTTCGGCCTGGCGTACCTGATCGCGGCGCCGACGTCCCTGGGCAAGCGGCTGCTGCACCTCGGTGGTGCGGTCGTGGCGCTGGTCGTCTCGGCGGGCTGGTTCATCGCGCTGGTGGACCTGTGGCCGACCGCCTCGCGGCCGTACATCGGCGGGTCCGAAGGGGACAGTCTGCTCGAACTCGCGTTGGGGTACAACGGCTTGGGCCGCATCTTCGGTGGCGAAGGCAACGGCGGCATGGGCGGCGGCGGCATGGGCGGCAACACCGGGTTCGGCGGCTCGACCGGCCTGTTCCGGATGTTCGGCGCCAGCTTCGGGACGGAGATTTCGTGGCTGCTGCCGGCCGCGCTGATCGGGCTGGTCGCCGGGCTGTGGTTCACCCGCCGCGCCCCGCGGACGGACCGGTCCCGGGCGGCCCTGGTGCTGTGGGGCGGCTGGCTGGTCGTCACGGCGGCGGTGTTCAGCTTCATGAGCGGGACGGTGCACCCGTACTATGCGGTCGCGCTGGCCCCGGCGATCGCCGCGCTGGTCGCGATTTCCGGTCGCGCGCTGTGGCAGGGCCGGGCGCACCTGGCGCCGCGGGCCGCGCTGGCCGGGATGGTGGTGGCGACCGCGGTGTGGTCGTTCATCCTGCTCGACCGGACGCCGGAGTGGTTCCCGGCGCTGCGGTGGATCGTCGCGGTGCTCGGGGTGCTCGTCGGGACGGTGCTGGTGATGGGTGTACCGGCGTCACGCCGTGTGGTGGCCGTCGTGGCGGCGGCGGTGGTCCTGACGATCGGCGTGTCGTCGGCGGCGTACGGCGTCGAGACGGCTTCGGTGGCGCACAGCGGCTCGATCCCGACCTCGGGCCCGACGTCGAGCGCGATGGGCGGCTTCGGTGACGACTCGTCGTCGAGCGCGATCGGGACGCTGCTGGCCCAGACGACGACGAAGTGGGCGGCGGCGACCACCGGTTCGCAGAGCGCGGCCTCGCTGGAGCTGGCGAGCGGCAAGGCGGTGATCGGCATCGGCGGCTGGAGCGGCTCGGACCCGGCCCCGACGCTGGCCGAGTTCAAGGCGTACGTGGCGGCGGGTGAAGTGAAGTACTACATCGAGGGCGGCCGGGGCGGCGGCCCGGGCGGCGGCTCGTCGGAGATCACGGAGTGGGTGACGGCGAACTTCACCGCGACGACGGTCGACGGCCAGGCGGTGTACGACCTGCAGAGCTGACGATTTCACGATCGGCCCTGGGCGACGGCGGCAGCCGACGTCCGGGGCCGATCCGTTTCGTCGGCACCCCCCACATGGCGGACTGACAATGCCCGGGTCGCGACTTAGGATCGAACGCTCGCCGCGGGGAGGGAGCAGCGTGGCCGGTCTCGACCGTTCCGAAATCCACCTTGCCCAGCAACTGCACCAAGAAGGACTTTCCCGCCCGGCGTCGATTCTGGCCATCGTGATGGCGACTCGCGGCTATTCCCGCTCGGAGAACGATCTCGTGGAGATAGTCCGCCAGTACCCCGGCCTGGAAACGGTGGTCGACGCGCGGAAAGCCATTCAGGAGCTGCGCGACCTGAATTGGCTCGCCCCGCGGGAAGTGTTCGGCAAGACGTTGACCGTCCAAGCCCCCGCATTGCGCGCCTCGATCGCGAACCGGCTCGGGCAACCGGACGTCGAAGACCACCTTTCGAGGCTGCGGGTGGATCTCGCCGCCTACGTCAAGGTCGTCGGTTCGATGCCGGAGAACGCCGTCTTCCAGTCCTACCTGCGGCTGCTGGAATCGGCGCAGAACGAGATCTGCCTGCCCATGCTCGTCACGGCACCGTACGACGACACCGTCGAAGTCCTGCGCAACCGGGCGCGGGCCGGGGTCCAGGTCAAGATCCTGCTCGCGGAGCCCGCGCTCGCGGCGCGGATCCGCTCGGCCAACGTGCGCTCGATATCGGCGGAACGAATTCGCGAGTGGCAGCGAAGCTTCCGCGACTGCCCGCACGCCGCCGTTCGGCTCTGCCGAACCGCCGAGGACATGGAGCTGGCGACCTGCTTTTCCGTCGACGGAAGAACCGTCCGGTTCGACGTCTACGATCCCTACGGGCAGCAAAGCCTCGAAGGCGTGATGCTCGAAGTGGCCTCACCGCAGGGCCTGACCCCGAATTTCGTCCGCCTCTTCGTCAGGCTGTTCGACGACGCCTGGTCACGGTCGGTCAGCGTCAGTCCGCTCGCCCGCGCGGCGCAGTTCCTGCTGCGCTCGTGGAAGCTGTGGTTCACGATCGTCGCCCTTGCCCTTGCGTTCCTTCCGGTGGGAATTCCGCACTGGTCGGAAATTCTCATCGGGGTGAGCTGCGGAATCGGCGCACCGCTGATCGTCGAGGAAGGGCCGAAAGTCGGCAGAATGCTGCGCCGGCGAACCGGCTAATCCGTGCGGGGCCGCAGGTGGTGGCTGAGTTCGCCGACGAGGTCCACCGTCGCCCGGCGTTCCGTGAAACGCCAGCTGCTCTCTTCCCGTGTGAAGCGGTCCTCGTACCTTCCCGCCGCGATCACCTGCAGCGGCAACCCGGGCACCGCCTGCAGGACCGTGAAATACGCGCGCCCCGATGCCACCTCGCCGGACACCTCGAGCGTGATGTTCGTCGTCACGTGTTTCGTTCTCGGTGTTCCGTCCTCGTACACGATCACCGACTCGCGCAGCATTCGCTCGACCGCCGCCGCGCCTTGGAGTGTGCCTCCGCTGCCTTTGAATGCCCCTGTCGCGAACAACGCGCCCACTCCCGCGAAGTCTCCCGCGTCGACCAGGGCCGCGTAGGAGGCGATCAGGTTCTCCAGTGCGCGGTAGTCGTCCACGGCACCGATCGTACAGAGACATGGATCGCGCGCCGGCGGCCCGGGAATCCGGAACTCCATGCCCCACCCCGTTCCCACGGTGCGCGGACCGACACCGCCGGCACAGGAAAGTCTCAGCGGATGCTTAGGTTCGGCGCGGATCATCGGAGGCAGAGGGGATGAGGAGGCCGCGATGATCACCACACGTCCGGGTTACCCGCGCTGGCACACCGCGAGCGCGCAGGGGCCGCGCTCGCTCAACGCCGATGCCGTCGGCGCGTACGCCGCCGCGGGTGGGGCCGGGATCGCCTTCGCGCTCGCCGACGGGGTCGGGGACGATCCGGCTGCCGCAAGCGCCGCGCGGATCGCCGCCGCGGCCGCCGCGCGGACTCCGGTCCACAAAGGACCGGTCGAGGCGGTGCTCGCCGCGCAGCGGGCGGTGCGGGCGCAGACGCTCGGGGACGCCGTGCTCGTCGTCGCCGTGCCGGCCGGCCACGGCGGGTACCGCATCGCCTGGGTGGGTGACGCCCGCGCCTACGCCTGGGACGGCACCACGCTGAGCCGCCTGACCACCGACCACACGCTCGCCGAGTACTTCCGCGCCCGCCACCAGCCGGTGACGCCGCGGATGGAGCACGTCGTGACGACCAGCGTCCGGACGGCCGAGGCGCCCGAGATCGGCACGGCGGAGACGACGAGCGCGGGCCTGCTGCTGACCAGCGACGGCGTGCACAAGCCGCTCACCGGCAGCGGCATCCGCGCGGTGCTGGCCCGGCCGGGCGCGGGCGCGGCGGACCTGGTGGAAGCCGCGCTGGCCCGCGGCGGCTCGGACAACGCGACCGCCCTCTACGTCGAACCCCTGGAGGTCGACAGCACGACGGTCCGGTTTCCCGTCGCCGCGTGAACCCTAGGCCTCGCGCTTGAGCTGCCGGTACTCCCGCAGCACCAGCACGATGATCACCACGTCCAGCGCGGCGAAGAACGGCAGCGCGATCGAATGCGTGTGCACCGCGCGGAAGATCTCGTACACCACGAACGCCGCCAGGATCACCGCCGCGACCGGGTAGGCGCGGACGATCTTGCGGGCCAGTGCCCACACCAGGCCCAGCTTGATCAGGCCGTGGGCCAGCAGGTACGCCACCGCGAACGTCTTGGTGTCGCCGTGGAGGAAGTTCTCCGTCGCCGACTCCAGGTGGCGGGCCAGGGTGCCCGACGGGTCGCCGAGGAGGTCGCGGGTGATCACCGCGTGGGTGAAGCCGCTGACGGCCGCCGCCGGGACGAACGCGAGGATCAGGGCCCCGACGACCTGCAGCGCGCCGTCGAGGCCCTTGATCGCGATCGCGATCCGGAAGAACCGCTCGGTGGCGGTCGTTTTCTGGTCGGGCATGCCCCCAGCTCAGCAGAAACGGCGGGGCGCCGCACGGGGGAAGCACCTTTCGTGCCGCGTTGTCCGGAGCCCCGCCGCCGGCCTACATCGCGGGCGGGGCCGCCGTCGTGCCCCACGTCGTGGGGGTGTCACTCAGCGTGAACCGGATCTTGCCCGCACGCAGCAGGTCCGCGTGCGAAATCCAGCTCCGGTCGTAGCCGCGGTGACCGACCTGGACCTCCTTCGTGTACTGCAGCTTCGCCGCGCTCGCGCCGGGCGCCTCGATCTCGATCCTGCGGCCGCCGTCCGGGCGGATCTCCACCTTCTCGAACATCGGCGTGCTCAGCAGGTACGTCCCGGAGCCCGGCTGGGCCTCGAAGACGCCCGTCATGCCGAAGACGAGCCACGACGAGATGGTGCCGAGGTCGTCGTTGCCCGGCATGCCGTACGGCGTGTCGGTGAACAACGTCCGCGCCGCGCGCAGGACCGCCGAGGTCTTCCACGGCGCGCCCGTCCAGCTGTACATCCAGGGTGCGTGCAGGTCGGGCTCGTTGTTCGGGTTGAACGCGAAGTTGTTGTGGTAGTCGTACGCGCCGTGGACCCAGGAGTCCTTGGCCGCCTTCGCCGGGTCGGTCAGCAGCAACGGCATGTCGAAGAACGTGTCGAGCCGCTTCTCCGCCTGCGCCGGACCACCCATCAGGGCGAACAGCTTCGCCGTGTCCTGCTGGGCGAGCCACTGGTACTGCCACGGCGTGCCCTCGTGGAAGCCCACGGACTGGGCCGGGTCGGGGTCGCCGACGCCGGTGCCGTCCGCCGCCTTCGTCCGCGGGAAGCCGGTGTAGCCGTGGGATTCCACGCTCGTGTCCCACAGGTGCGCGAAGTTGCCGCAGCGCGCCCGCAGGGTCGCCGCCTTGTCGCGGTAGCCGAGCCCTGAGGCCATTGTGGACAGTGCGCAGTCGGCCAGCGCGTATTCGAGGGTCGCCGACCCGGCCTGGCGCGTGTCGCCGTAGGTGTAGCCGGGCAGGTCCTGGTAGCCGATCCAGCCGTTCTTCACGTACGTCGGGTTGCCGTCGCGGCCGCGGAAGATCGACTGGTCCGCGGGCACCTCGTTGACGTTGCGCCACAACGCGTCGAACAGCTGGCGCGCGGTCCGGTCGTCGAGCAGGCCGCGGCGGTAGTTGTCGACCACCCACGGCGTCACGGGGTCGCCGCTCATCACGTTCGTCTCGCCGCCGGCCAGCGCCCAGCGCGGGACCCAGCCGCCGTCCTGGTAGATCTTCAGGACGGACTTCGTCATGTCGGCGGCCTTGTCCGGGTGCAGCAGCGCGACGAGCTGGTTCTGCGAGCGGTAGGTGTCCCACAGCGAGAACATCTGGTAGTACGTGTCGCGGCTGCGGTGGACGGCGTCGTCGAAGCCGCGGTAGGAACCGTCCACATCGGACCCGACGGACGGGTGCAGCAGCGACCGGTACAGCGCGCTGTAGTACGTCCGCTGGTCGGCGGTCGTCCCGCCGGCGACGCGCAGGCGGTTCAGCTCGTCGCGCCAGGTGTCGTGCGCGGCCTGGCGGGCCTTGTCGAACGACTTCGGCTGCTCGGCCGTGCGGTTGAGCCGGGCGCCGTCGATCGAGGTGTAGGACAGCCCGACCGACGCGCCGACCTGGTTCTTCGCGGTGTCGAAGGTGAGCCACGCGCCGGTGCGCTGGCTGCCGAGCTTCGCGTCGCGCTGGTTCGGCGCCAGCTTGCTGTCGGTCCAGGTGCCGAAACTCGTGAACTTGCGGTCGAACTTGGCGCTGAAGAAGACCTTGTAGCGCTCCTTCTGCGTCTCCCAGCAGAAGTTGCCGCCCTGCAGCCAGCCCTCGACGGTGTCGTTCCCGACGACGTGGACGTCGCCGGCGTAGGTGTAGCCGTTGCTCTCGCCGACCTCGATGAGGACGTTTTCGCTGGTCGCGCCGCTGGGGAAGGTGTAGCGGTGCTGGCCGGTGCGCTGGGTGGCGGTCAGCTCGGCGCCGATGCCGTCGGCGAGCTTGACGCCGTAGTAGCCGGGCCGGCGGGTTTCGTCGGCGTGGCTGAACTTCGCGCCGTACTTCGCGGGATCGCTGCTGGTGACGGCGCCGGTGGTCGGCATGAACCGGAAGTTGCCCATGGTCTGGCAGCCGACGCCGGAGAGGTGGGTGTGGCTGAAGCCGAGCGTGGTGTCCTGCGCGTAGTCGTAGGACGCGTACTTCTTGAGCTGGGTGTCCGGGCTGAGCTGGACCATCCCGAACGGCGTGGTGGCGCCGGGAAAGGTGGTGCCGTCGCCGTTGTTGCCGATCGAGGTGTCGACGAGCGTGGTCGGGTCGTCGGCGAACCTGGGTCCGGCCTCGGCGGGGGTCGCGAGGGCCAGGGTCGTGGCCGAGGCGAGCAGGGTGGCCAGGACGCGCGTACGCGTTCTCATCCGTGTCCTCCTGACAACGTTGTCACATGCACGGTGGGATCTTTTCCGTTGTCCGGTGGACAAATCAAGGGTCAGACCTGGTGCGTCACGTGCCCGCCGAGGATCGTCGCCGTCACCGGGAGGGTGCGCAGGTCGGCCGGGGACAGCGTCGACGGGTCCGCCGCCGTCACCATCAGGTCCGCGACGTCGCCCACCGCCACCCCGCGGCGGCCACCCGAGGACGCGGCCAGGGCCTCGGCGAACGGGATGGCCTGCTCCGGGTGCCACGGCGGGCGGTCGTCGTCCGTGCGGGCGATCGCCGAGGCGATGCCGTCCCACGGGTCCAGGGGCGCCACCGGGGCGTCGGAGCCGAACTCGAGCCGGGTGCCCGACTCCAGCAACGCGCGGTACGGGAAGGCCCGCTCCGTGCGCCCGTGCCAGTGGCGGTCCGCGACGTCGCGGTCGTCGGGCTGGTGGGACGGCTGGACCGCCGCGACGATGCCCAGCGCGGCGAACCGGGGGACGTCGGCCGGGGCCAGCAGCTGGGCGTGCTCGATCCGGCCCGGGCAGCCGACCTGCTCGAACGCGTCGAGGGCGATCGTGTTCGCGCGGTCGCCGATCGCGTGCACCGCCGGGAGCAGGCCGTGGTCGAACGCCCGCTGCAGCAACGGGATCAGCTCGGCCGGCGGCAGTTCCAGCTGCCCCGGCGAGTCGCTGCCGGGGTACGGGTCGTGGCAGTAGGCCGTGCGGGTGTTGAGGGAACCGTCCACGAAGAGCTTGAACGGCCCCACGGTCAGCCGCCCGCCGGAGTCCGGGAGGACGTCGCCGGTGCGGTGGCCGCGTTCGATGGTCTGGTCCAGCAGGTGCCTGGCGATCACGCACGAGACCCGCGCCGCCGGGGCGCCCCGCCGCGTCCAGTCCGCCACCGTGTCCGCGTATTCGTAGTCGACGATCTGGGTCACGCCCCGCGTGGCCGCCGCGGCCACGGCTTCGGCCACCCAGCGGTCCTGGACGTCGATCGCCGCCGTCGGCAGCTGGGCCGTCGCGCTCATGCAGTCGCCCTCCAGCAGGACGCCCGTCGGGTGCTCGCGGCCGATCAGCTTCAGCGCCGCGGGGCTGAGCCACAGCGTGTGCAGGTCCGCGCTGAACAACGCGACCGCACGCCCGGGCAGCGCGCGCTGCAGCAGGTCCTTGTGCGGCTTGTCCGGCCACAGCGCGTCGCGGAACCCGGCGCCCACCACCAGTTCCGTCTGCGGCGCCGGGGTCGCCAGCAGGTGCGCCAGCAGCAGCTCGATCGCCTCCGCCGCCGAACGCGCCGCGTCGAGCGGGATGCGCCGCCGGAACGTCGCCCACTGCACGAGGTGGACGTGTGCGTCGACCAGGCCCGGCAGCAGCGTCCCGCCGTGCCCGTCGACGACGCGCGCGGCGAACCCGGTGGACCCCGGTTCGGTGATCGCCGTGACCCGGCCGTCGGTCACCCGGACGTCCGCGAGGTCGCCACCGAGACCCGGCCGGACGCGGCGCAGCAGGAGATCATCCATGCGGACAACCATGCCAGCCGGACCCGTCCGGGTGAAGCACGGCTTGAGATGGGAAATAGGCGGGTACCAGCTACTGTTGTAAGAAATGGCAGCCGTCGCCCGCCGAAGGGTCAGGGCCGGTTCAGGAGCGCCGCCTTCACAAGCCGCGCAGGGTTCGACTCCCTCGGTTGCCGCTCAGCTCGGGATGTCCCGGCGCCGCAAGGCGAGCAGGCCCGCCGTCACCGCCGCCGTCGTGATCAGCAGCAGCCAAAGCGTCGGCGCGACCGAGAACGTGCCGCCCGGCAGGCGCGGGAGGTGCTGGAACGGCGAAATCGCCAGCACCACGGAACTCCACCGCAACACCGAACCCACCAGCGACAGCAGCAGGAACCCCGCCAGCAGCCCCCACGCCGCCGCGGTGAACCGGGGGAGGAAGCCGGTCAGCAGCGTCGTGACACCCGCGAGCACCCACACCGCCGGCAGCTGGGCCAGCGCCGCCGGAACCAGACCCGGCCCGCTGCCGTACGCGATGCCCGTTGCCGCGCCCGTCACCGCCAGCACGCACGCCGGCCCGGCGAAGGCGAACGTCAGGTGGGCCAGCGCCCAGCCCACGCGCCCGGCCGCCGTCGCCAGGACCGGTTCCGCGCGGCCCGCCGCTTCCTCCGCCCGCAGCTTCAGCGTCGCCTGCACCGCGTAGCCCGCCGCCGCCAAGCCGAACAACGTCATCGTGCCCGCCAGGTACGCGTCCAGCACCGGACCGCCGCCGCCCAGGCGGGAAAACACCTCGGCGACCGCCCGGTTGTCCCGCACCGTCTCCGCGACGTTCCGCGCGACCCCGCCCATCAGCAGCCCGACCAGCGCCAGGCCGACGGTCCAGACCAGCAGCGTCCCCCGCTGCAGCCGCCAGGCCAGCGCCAGCGGCGAACGCAGCGACGCCTTCGCGCCGGAACGCCCGAGCCGGGCCGGCAGCAGCGCTGCCCCGAGATCGCGACGGGCGGACAACGCCACCGCCGCCGCCGCGAGCAGGCCCGTCGCGGCCAGCGCCACGGCCAGCACCCACCACTGCTCCCCCGCGAACGGCCGCAGCCGGTGCGCCCAGCCGATCGGCGACAGCCACGCGAGCCAGCCCGCCGACCCGCCGTCGCCCGCCGCGCGCAGGAGGAACGCCAGGACCAGCACGCCGATCCCGATGCCGCGGGCGCCGCTCGCGCTCCACGTCAGCTGGGCGGCGACCGCGCCGACGCCGGCGAACACCCAGCCCGCCAAGGAAAACCCGAGACCGAGCGCGAAGGCCCCGGCGAGCGGGACGCCCTGCGCGGCGACGCCGAGCCCGGCCAGCAGGCCGAACACCAGGCAGGCACCACACGCGAGGAGCACCGCGGCCGCCAGGCCCGCGTGCCGGCCGACGACCGTCGCGCCGGTGAGCTCCCGGCGGCCCGCCTCCTCCTCGGTCCGGGTGTGGCGGACCACGGTGAGCAGCGCGATCAGCCCCACCACCACCGGAACGAACCCGCACTGCCACGCCAGGAGGTTGCCCGCCGAAGACCCGTACAGCGGGCCGTTGCGCACGACGAACGTCGCGCTCGTCGCGTTGAGGTCGTAGAAGTGCTGCCGGGACGCCGCATCCGGGTACGCCGCCTTGATCGAGGACAGGTACCCGGCCGGTGCGAGCGTGAGACCAAGGATCCAGAGCGGCACCAGGAACCGGTCGCGGCGCAGCACCAGCCGCAGCAGCGTCCAGGTCCCGGTCATCGCGCCGCTCCGGCCGGTTCGTCCTGGCGGTAGTGCCGCAGGAACAGCTCTTCCAGCGTCGGCGGGCGGCTCACCAGGCTCCGCAGCCCGGCCCCGGCCAGGTGCCGCATCACGTCGTCCAGGGCCGGCTGGTCCACGGACAGGTGGACGTGCGAACCGTAGAAGCTCAGGTCGTGCACCCCCGGCAGCGAACCCAGGTCCGCGGGCACGTGCGCGAGCGACGCGTCGATGGTGATCCGGCCCAGGTGCCGCAGCTCGTCCAGGGTGCCCGACTCGACCGTGCGGCCGGCCCGGATGATCGTGACGCGGTCGCACAGCGCCTCGACCTCCGACAGGATGTGCGAGGACAGCAGGACCGTGCGGTCACCGCGGTCCCGCTCTTCCGCGACGACCTCGCGGAACACCTCCTCCATCAGCGGGTCGAGCCCGGACGTCGGCTCGTCGAGCACCAGCAGCTCCACATCGGACGCCAGCGCGGCGACGAGCGCGACCTTCTGCCGGTTGCCCTTCGAATACGTGCGGCCCTTCTTGCGCGGATCCAGGTCGAAGCGGTCGACGAGGTCCGTGCGCCGCTTGACGTCGAGGCCGCCGCGCAGCCGGCCGAGCAGGTCGATCACCTCGCCGCCGGTGAGGTTCGGCCAGAGCGTGACGTCGCCCGGCACGTACGCGAGCCGCCGGTGCAGCTCGGTGGCGTCGGTCCAGGGGTCGCCGCCGAGCAACGTGGCGCGGCCGCCGTCGGCCCGCACCAGCCCCAGCAGGACGCGGATCGTGGTGGTCTTGCCGGCGCCGTTGGGCCCGAGGAACCCGTGCACCTCGCCGGTGTGGACGGTCAGGTCGAGCCCGTCGAGGGCCCGCGTCCGGCCGAACGCCTTGGTGAGGCCGTCGGCGGTGATCGCTTCGGCCATCGTCATTCCTTCCGTCGGTAGGCGGCCAGCGCTTCGCGGGCCCTTTCGAGGACTTCGGTGGTGGCGAGCGGGTTCAGGAAGAGGTGCCCGGCGGCCGCCGACATCCGCAGCATCGCCTCGTTCGTGCCCGGTTCCTCGCCGAGCGCGCGGGCGACGTGGTCCTGCAGGATCATCAGCCCGCCGGTCATCGCGGCGAGGGCGGCGGCGGCGCCCCGCGGGTCGGGCATCTCCATGCCGTGTTCGCGGAAGTAGCGCTCGGTTTCGTCGACGATCCCGGTGAACTGCGCCTCGGCGGCGGCGGAGCCGTCGACCATGGCCCGGCCCATGTACCGGCGGTAGCGCAGCTGGCGGGCGTCGAACACGGGGAGGAACCCCGGGTTCGCGGCGCCGTTGGCCAGCACCTCCTCCTTGAACTTCACCAGTTCGTCGAAGACGTGGGTGTCGCACGCCTCGCGCAGGCCGTCCTTGGAGCCGAAGTGGTGGCGGATCAGGCCGCCGGACACCCCGGCTTCCGCGGCGATGTCGAGGATCGACGTCTTTTCCATGCCGCGCTCGGTGAAGAGCTTGATGGCGGCGTCGCGGATGCGGGCGCGTGCGGTGAAGTCTTCGGTGCTCATGCGGAGTCCTATACGTGCGTGTAGTCGACTGCACCAGAATGTAGCCCCCTATACGCGCGTATAGCAAGGGTGGACGTTTTGCGCCGCGGAGTCACATCCGGTGGCCGCCTAACCGGCGAGTGGACTACTCCATTTGGCTCGCAACCAATTGCGGTCTTTGGGCTAACTGTCTGATTGCTGCCGAAGATCTCACCCTGTGTACTTCTCGGACGCACATCTCCACGAAGGGTCGTTTCAGTGACACAGCACAGATCGCGCTGGAGACGGCGGGCCGGGATCACCGTCCTCGCCACCGCCCTCGGCGCCTCCGTCCTCGGCGTCGCCGTCCCGGTGGCCTCCGCCCAGCAGGCCCCGCCGACCAACGGCGCGGCCGACGGCAAGACCCTCGACGAGCACGACCGCGCGCTCGTCGCCGAAGCCGAGAAGGCCGGGAAGCCCGACGTCACCCTGCTGATCGCCGCGGAAAAGGGCCAGACCGGCACCGCCGTGAACGAGCTCAAGGCCCTCGGCGGGGTCGTCCAGTCCACCGACGCGAAGCTCGACTACGTCAAGGTCACCATCCCGCCGGACAAGGCCGAAAAGGCCGCCAAGCTCAAGTCGGTGAACGCCGTCGACGTCGACGGGCTCATCGTGCGCGACGACCCGAAGCCCGACGGCGCGACCACCCCGCTGCCGCAGCCGGCCCCGGGCAAGAACACCCCGCGTGTCAACCCGTACCTGCCGACCGGGGACACCTACGCGGCGCAGTTCGGCCAGGTCCTGCCCAACTGGGACGGCAAGGACACCACGGTCGCGGTGCTCGACTCCGGCGTCGACCTCGACTCCCCCGCGCTGGCCACGACCAGCCACGGCGAACGCAAGATCGTCGACTGGTACAACGCCAACGCCACCAACTCCGGTGACGGCACCTGGGTCAAGCAGTCCACCCAGACCTACACCGGCACCTTCACCGCCAACGGCAAGACTTGGACGGCCCCGGCGACCGGCGGCCCGTACACGTTCGGCGTGTTCGGCGAGACCGCGGGCGACCTGGGCGCCGCGGACAGCGAGACCGGCGGTGACATCAACCGCGACGGCGACCGCGCCGACTCCTGGGGCGTGCTGCTCGACCCGGCGACCAAGGAGGTCCGGGTCGACCTCAACGGCAACGGTGACTTCACCGACGAAAAGCCGATGACCGACTACAACAAGAAGTACGACGTCGGCTTCTTCGGCACCGACAACCCGGCGACCGACGTCGCCGAGCGGATGGCCTTCGTGGTCCAGACCGACAAGCCGGGGTACGTCGGCATCGGCATCGCGGGCGCGGAGCACGGTTCGCACGTCGCCGGCATCGCCGCCGGCAACGACCTGTTCGGCGGCAAGATGGACGGCGCCGCGCCGGGCGCGAAGGTGCTGGCCGTCAAGGTCTGCCTCACCAGCGCCGGGTGCACCTCGTCCGGCCTGATCGACGGTGTCGTCTACGCAGCCAGCCACGGCGCCGACGTCATCAACATCTCGATCGGCGGCCTGCCGGCCCTCAACGACGGCAACAACGCCCGCGCGGAGCTCTACAACCGCACGATCGCCGAGTACAACGTCCAGATCTTCATCTCGGCCGGCAACAGCGGCGCCGGGGCGAACACCGTCGGCGACCCGTCGGTGGCCACGGACGCGATCTCGGTCGGCTCGTACATCACCAAGGAGACCTGGCTGTCGAACTACGGCTCGGTCACCAAGAACCCCGAGTCGATGCACCCGTTCTCCTCGCGCGGCCCGCGTGAGGACGGCGGCTTCAAGCCGGACATCATCGCGCCCGGCGCGGCCATCGCCACCGTCCCGCGGTGGGAACAGCCGAGCCCGGTGCCCGGCACGTACCCCCTGCCCGCCGGCTACGCGATGCTGCAGGGCACGTCGATGGCGGCGCCGCAGGCGACCGGCGCGGCGGCGCTGCTGGTGAGCGCGTACAAGGCGACGCACAACGGCCAGCGGCCGCCGGTGGCGCAGCTGCGCGCGGCGATCAAGTCGACCGCGCGGTTCGTGCCGGGCATCGGCGCGTACGCCCAGGGCGCGGGCCTGTTCAACGTCCCGGCCGCGTTCGTCGCGCTTTCGCTCAACCCGAAGCCGGACGTCGTCTCGACGTCGGTCGAGGTGCACACGGTCCAGTCGGGCCTGCTGGCCACGCCGAACACGGGCGTGGGCATCCACGACCGCGAAGGCGTCACCACGGGCAAGGCCTACACGCGCACCTACACGATCACCCGCACCACGGGCTCGGCGCACCCGGTGCCGTACTTCGTGCGGTGGGTCGGCAACGACGGCACGTTCTCCTCGGGTTCGACGGTGGCGCTGCCGCTCAACACCCCGGTGAAGTTCGACGTCAAGGTGAACCCGAAGAACGCCGGGGTCCACTCGGCGCTGCTCTACCTGGACAACCCGCTGACCATCGGCATCGACGTGCAGACCCTCAACACGGTCTTCGCGCCGCAGGAATTCGTCGCGGGCAAGGGTTTCCAGGTCGACGTCGCGGGCAAGATCGCCCGCAACCAGGCGACCAGCTACTTCGTGCGGGTGCCGCAGGGCGCCAGCGCGCTGAAGGTGGACATCGACGCCGGCGGCGGCGCCCCCGGCAAGGGCCAGGTGCGGTTCCTGCGGTACGACCCGACCGGTGTCCCGGCCGAGGCCAGCACCGCGACGACCGCGTGCTACCTGCCCGACGCGGGTGCGGGCTGCGCCGGCGGCACGCCGACCAGCCGGACCATCGCCAACCCGCTGCCGGGCGTGTGGGAGATCGTGGTCGAAGCGCGCCGGACGTCCGATGTGGACGATGCGGCGTACAAGCTGTCGGCGTCGGTGCTGGGCACGGCGATCTCGCCGAACCCGGACACGATCGCCTCGGCCACGCTGGGCACGCCGATCGCGCGGTCCTACACCGTGCAGAACACGCTCGGCGCGTTCACCGGCAAGCTGACCGGCGCCACGCTGGGCAGCGCGAAGACGCAGCGGCCGACGATCGCCGAGGGCACGCAGCAGCAGTACCAGATCGCGGTGACGCCGGGTTCGACGTCGCTGACCGCCACGATCGGCAACCCCGCCGTGGTGGGCACGGACCTCGACCTGGTGCTGTACAACTGCACGACCGGTTCCTGCGTGCAGGCGGGCGTCAGCGCGGACGGCGACTCCGAGGAGTCGGTGACCGTGCCCAACCCGGCACCGGGTGTGTGGGTCGCGCTCGTCGACGGGTACGCGGTGCCGGGCGGCACCACGGCCTACGACTACCTCGACGTGTTCACCAACCCGGCGTTCGGTTCGGTCGCGGTGACCGACGCGAACGCGGCGCACGCGTCGGGCAGCTCGTGGACGGTCCCGGCCACGGTGACGGCCACGGCGGTCCCGGCGGCGGGCCGGTTCCTGCGCGGCCAGCTGTCCGTGCAGACCGACACCGGCGTCACGGTCGGCACCTCGCTGGTGCAGATCAGCTCGGTGAGCTAGTTCCGTAGTCCGTGGAGGCCGTCCCGGGGATTCCCCGGGGCGGCCTCCACGCTTTTGTGTGCTCCCATGGCATCGTCGGTCCCATGTCCGTGGAACTCATCAGGGCCGGTGGCCTGACCGGCGCCGTCCCGTACGCGTACGCCTCGGTGGTGCCCGCCGGCGCCCGGCTCGTGCACACCGCCGGCGCGTGCCCGATCGACGAGCACGACCGGCTGGCACCCGGCGACCTCGCCGGCCAGGCCCGGCAGGTGATGGACAACCTCGAGGTGGCGCTCCGGGCGGCCGGGGCGGGGCTGACCGACGTCGTGCGCACGACCGTCTACGTCGCGAGCACCGACCAGGCGGACCTCGTGACGGCCTGGAACGTGGTGCGCGCGAGGTTCGGCGACCACGACGCGCCGAGCACCCTGCTCGGCGTCACCGTGCTCGGCTACCGGGGCCAGCTCGTCGAGGTCGACGCCGTCGCGGTGACAGCTACGCCTCCTGAGCCCGCGTGACGAACGGCGCCGGGTCGGCCAGCACCCGGTGCACGACCCGCCCCGCCGCGCCCAGAGTCGCCGCGTCGCCGCCCAGGCGGGACGCCGTCAGGACCGGGGGCGTGCCCCGCAGCCCGCCGAGGCGCGCGGTCAGTACTTCCGACACCGGACCGGACAGCCACGGGTACAGCTGCGTGAACACCCCGCCCAGCACGATCCGGTCCAAGTCCAGGAGGTTCACCGCCGACGTCAACGCGATGCCGAGCGCGCGTCCCGCCGCCGCGCACGCCGCCAGGGCCGGGCCGTCGCCTCGCTCGAGGGCCGCCAGCAGCTCCGGGACCGATGCGGCTTTTCCCGCCGTCAGCAACGCTTCCTGGCCCGCGTACGTCTCCAGGCACCCGGTGCCGCCGCAGCTGCACGGCGCCCCCTCCGGGGCCACGACGACGTGGCCCAGCTCGCCCGCCAGGCCCGTGGCGCCCGAGAACAGGGTGCCGCCCACCACCAGGCCCGCGCCGATGCCGATTTCGCCCGACACGTAAAGGAAGTCGCGCTCGCCGGCGCCGTACCAGAGCTCGCCCAGGGCGGCCAGGTTCGCTTCGTTGTCCAGCTCGACCGGGACCGGCAGGCGCAGCAGGTCGGCCGGGCGGACGTCCTGCCAGCCGAGGTTGGGGGCGCTGAACAGCACGCCGTCGCCGACCGGGCCGGACACCGCCAGCACCGCGCCCGCCACTTCCAGCCCCAGCCGGTGGGCCTCGGCGAGCGCCTCGGTGGCCAGCGTCTGCAGCTCGCCCAGGACCTTCTTCGGCCGCGAGCCGCGGTTGTCGCGCTCGCGGCGGGCGGCGAAGCGGACGCCGCCGGTGAGGTCGAGCACGCGGACCGCGAGGTAGTCGACGTTGATCTCCAGCCCCAGTGCCGCCACGCGCGCGCCGCTGAGCACGACCGCCACCCCCGGCCGGCCGCGTTCGCCCGCCCGCGCGGGCCCGGTCTCGGCGAGCAGCCCCGCGTCCACCAGGTCGCCGACGAGTTTCGAGACCGTCGACTTGGTCAGCCCGGTCACCTCGGCGAGCGCGGCGCGGGTCAGCGGGCCGCCGCGGCCGACCGCCCCCAGCACGACCTCGAGGTTGCGGGCGCGCATTTCCTCGTGCCGCACGGCCTGGGTCATCGCGTCCTCCTGCGAAGCACTCTAACCGTCCCCCTTGACGCCCGGGACCCCGCGGCGCATATTTAGTCTACAACGTGAACTAAATGAAGGGACAGTCATGAGCGACTACGCTCCCCAGCCGGCCGACAAGTTCACCTTCGGCCTCTGGACCGTGGGCTGGCCCGCGGCCGACCCGTTCGGGGTGGCGACGCGGCCGCCGCTGGACCCGGTGGAGAGCGTGCACCGGCTGGCCGAGCTGGGTGCCTACGGCGTGACGTTCCACGACGACGACCTGCTGGCCACCGAACCGGACCGCGACAAGGCGATCGAGCGGTTCCGCAAGGCGCTCGCCGAGACCGGCCTCAAGGTCCCCATGGCGACGACCAACCTGTTCACCCACCCGGTGTTCAAGGACGGCGGCCTGACCAGCAACGACCGTGACGTCCGCCGGTACGCCCTGCGCAAGGTGCGCCGCAACCTCGACCTCGCGGCCGAGCTCGGCGCGCAGACGTACGTCGTGTGGGGTGGCCGCGAAGGCGCCGAGTCCGACGCCGCGAAGGACGTCCGCGCGGCCCTGGACCGCTACAAGGAGGGCCTGGACCTGCTCGCCGACTACGTCGTCGAGAAGGGCTACAACCTGCGGTTCGCCCTCGAACCGAAGCCGAACGAGCCGCGCGGCGACATCCTGCTGCCGACGATCGGGCACGCGCTGGGCTTCATCTCGCAGCTGTCGCGGTCCGAGATGTTCGGGCTGAACCCCGAGGTCGGGCACGAGCAGATGGCCGGGCTGAACTTCGTCCACGGCATCTCGCAGGCGCTGTGGCAGGGCAAGCTGTTCCACATCGACCTCAACGGCCAGCACGGCCCGAAGTACGACCAGGACCTGATCTTCGGCCACGGCGACCTGAAGAGCGCGTTCTTCCTCGTCGACCTGCTGGAGAACGGCGGCTACAACGGCCCGCGACACTTCGACTACAAGCCGCTGCGCACCGAGGACACCGAGGACGTGTGGGTGTCGGCGGCGGCGAACATGCGGACGTACCTGATCCTCAAGGAGAAGGCGGCCGCGTTCCGGGCCGACCCGGAGGTCACCGAAGCCCTCGCGGCGTCGCGGGTGCCGGACCTCTCGACGCCGACGCTGGCGCCGGGCGAGACGTTCGACGACGTGCTGAACGACGACTTCGACCTCGACGCGGCGGCCCAGCGCGGCTACCACTTCACGCGGCTCAACCAGCTGGCCCTGGAGCACCTGCTCGGCGTCCGCTGATCCCGGCGAAGGGCACCCTCGTGGTTTCGAGGGTGCCCTTCACCGGCTACTTCGACGAGAAAGCCGCGTCGAACGCCGCCGCGGGCGGGGTGAAGTTGAGCTTCCGGACGAACTCCAGGGCCTCGGGCGCGCCGATCAGGCGGTCCATGCCCGCGTCCTCCCACTCGATCGAGATCGGGCCGTCGTAGCCGATCGCGTTGAGCATGCGGAAGACGTCCTCCCAGGGCACGTCGCCGTGGCCGGCGGAGACGAAGTCCCAGCCGCGGCGGGGGTCGGCCCAGGGCAGGTGGGAGCCGAGCCGCCCGTTGCGGCCGTCGAGCCGCTTGCGGGCCTCCTTGCAGTCGACGTGGTAGATGCGGTCCTTGAAGTCCCAGAGGAAACCGGCCGGGTCGAGGTCCTGCCAGACGAAGTGCGACGGGTCGAAGTTCAGCCCGAACGCCTCGCGGTGCCCGATCGCCTCCAGGGTGGCCACCGTGCTCCAGTAGTCGTAGGCGATTTCGCTCGGGTGCACCTCGTGCGCGAAGCGGACGCCGACCTCGTCGAACACGTCCAGGATCGGGTTCCACCGGGTGGCGAAGTCGGCGTACCCGCGCTCGATCATCGACGGCGGTACCGGCGGGAACATCGCCACCGCGTGCCAGATCGACGAGCCGGTGAAACCGACCACAGTGGACACCCCGAGCTTCGCCGCGGCCCGGGCGGTGGCCTGCATCTCCGCCGCCGCCCGCTGCCGGACGCCTTCGGGCTCGCCGTCGCCCCAGATCCGCGCGGGCAGGATGGCTTCGTGCCGCTCGTCGATCGGGTGGTCGCAGACCGCCTGGCCGACCAGGTGGTTCGAGATCGCCCACACCTTCAGGTCGTACTCGGCCAGCGTTTCGAGCTTCGCCGGGACGTAGCCGTCGTCGGCGAGGGCCTTGTCGACCTCGAAGTGGTCGCCCCAGCAGGCGATCTCCAGGCCCTCGTAGCCCCAGCCGCTCGCCAGCCGGCACACCTCTTCGAACGGCAGATCGGCCCACTGCCCGGTGAACAGGGTCAACGGTCGTGCCATGTCCTGACCTCCTCGGTGCGTTTCACTCGGTGCAGTTCCTTGACTTCGTTCGCGTGGAGCTTCTCCCGGGCCGGCGCCGGGTCCGAATCGAATACCCCGGCTGCGCGCGGCGGGCGGCGTCCCAGAACCTGTCCCCCCGCACCAGTTTGTAGTGCTGGCGCCAGCTGTTCCGCGCGCAGGGCCGCCCCGGCGATGGCCGTGGTGGCCACGATCCCCGGGCACCGACCAGCCAGACACCGATTTCCCCTCCGCTGGTTCAGCCTCCGTCGGACGCTCCGACGCCGACGCGGGTCCAGACACTGCTCGCCGCCGCGCTTTCCTCGACCGCGGCGAGCACCCGCTGCACCTGCAGCCCGTCCGCGAAGGACGGTTCCGGGTCCTCGCCCGCGGCCAGCGCGGCGAGCAGATCACGCACCTCGTGGGTGAACGTGTGCTCGTAGCCGAGCCCGTGCCCCGGTGGCCACCACGCGCCGACGTACGGGTGCCCGGGCTCGGTGACCTGGATCCGGCGGAAGCCGCCGAGCTCCGGGTCCTCGGTGTGGTCGTGGAAGGCCAGCTCGTTCATCGCCTCGAAGTCGAACGCGAGGCTGCCCGCGGCGCCGTTGACCTCCAGGCGCAGCGCGTTCTTGCGGCCGCTCGCGAACCGCGTCGCCTCGAAGGTGCCGACGGCACTCCCCGCGAAGCGGGCCAGGAACAACGCGGTGTCGTCGACCGTCACCGGCCCGCGCCCGCCCGAGCCGGGCCGCGGCCGCTCGGCGACGAAGGTTTCGGTCAGGCCGGAGACGCCGGTGATCGCCGAGCCGGTGACGAACTGGGCGAGGTCGATCGCGTGCGCGCCGAGGTCCCCCAGCGCCCCCGATCCCGCCTTGTCCTTGCGCAGCCGCCAGACCAGCGGGAACTCCGGGTCGACGAGCCAGTCCTGGAGGTACTGGGCGCGCACGTGCCGGATCTCGCCGAGCCGGCCCTCCGCGACGAGTTTCCGCGCGAGGGCGACCGCCGGCACCCGCCGGTAGTTGAAGCCGAGCATGGACCGCACGCCACGGGTTGCCGCCTCGGCCGCCGCGGCGGCCATGGCCTCCGCTTCGGCGACCGTGTTGGCCAGCGGTTTCTCGCACAGCACGTGCTTGCCCGCGGCCAGCGCGGCGAGCGCTATCTCCGCGTGCGAGTCCCCGGGCGTGCAGATGTCCACCAGGTCCACGTCGCGGGACTCGATCAAGCGTTTCCATTCCGTCTCCACCGACGCCCAGCCGAGTTTCGCCGCGGCGGCCTCCGCCCTCGCGCGATCGCGGCCGCACAGCACCGCCATCCGGGGGGCGAGCGGAAGATCGAAAGCCCGGTGCACGGTCCGCCACGCCTGGGAGTGGGCCGCCCCCATGAAGGCGTACCCGACCAGGCCCACGCCGATCGTCGCGCCGGTCACTCGAACGACACCGGCAGGTAGCGGTCCACGTTCTCCTTGGTGACGACGGCGGAGAACAGCGTCACCGTGGCCGGCACCTCCTGCTCGGCCAGGTCGCCGAGGCCCTTCGCCTGCCCCAGCAGCCGGGCCAGCTTGATCGCCGACGCGGCCATCGTCGGCGGGTAGAGGACGGTCGCCTTGAGCACCGAGGAGTCCGCCTTGATCTGGTCCATCGCCGCCTTCGACCCGGCGCCGCCGACCATCAGGAAGTCCGCCCGGCCCGCCTGCTTCACCGCCTGCAGCGCCCCGGTCCCCTGGTCGTCGTCGTGGTTCCAGATGGCGTCGAACTTCGGGTGGGCCTGCAGCAGCTCGGCCATCCGGGCCTGCCCGGTCGGCACGGTGAACTCCGCGGCCGCGCGGCCGATCTTGCTGATGCCGGGGTAGTTCGCCAGCGCGTCGTCGAACCCCTGCGTGCGCTGGCGCGTGAGTTCCAGGGTGTCGATCCCGGCCAGCTCCAGGACCGTGCCCTTGCCGCCGAGTTTCTGCCCGATGAAGTTCCCGGCGTTGACGCCCATCCGGTAGTTGTCGCCGCCGATCCAGGTGCGGTAGCTCTGCGGCGAGTCGAAGATCCGGTCCAGGTTGATCACCGGGATCCCGGCGTCCATCGCCTTGCGGCCGGCCGGGGTGAGCTGCTTGCCGTCGGCGGGCAGCACGACCAGGACGTCGACCTTGCGGTTGATCAGCGCGTCCACCTGCGCCGACTGGGTGGCCGCGTCGTTGGAACCCTCGGCGACGACGAGTTCGACGTCCGGGTGGCGGCCGGCTTCGGCCTTGGCGTTGACGGTGATGGCGTTGAGCCAGCCGTGGTCGGCCTGCGGCCCGGCGAACCCGACCGTCACCTTCTTGCCCGGCGTGTCGGCCACGCCCTGGGTGACGGTCGCGGCGGCGGGTTCGTCGGAGTTGCTCGTGCACGCGGCGAGGGCGCCGGCGCCGAGGGCCGAGGCGCCGGCCAGGAACGCGCGTCTGCGGAGGGTGCTGTTCATCGGGAGTTCCTCTCGGTCGAATACCGGCGCTGGACGAGGACGGCGAGCACGATGAGCACGCCCTTGGCGAGCTGCTGCACCGCGGTGGGCAGGTTGTTGAGGGTGAACAGGACGCTGATGGTGGTGAAGACGAGGACACCGAGGACCGAGCCGGCGAGCGTGCCGCGGCCGCCGGAGAGCAGCGTGCCGCCGATGATCACCGCGGCGATCGCGTCGAGCTCGTAGAGGTTGCCGTTGCCGCTGGTCCCGGAGCTGGTCAGGATGATCAGCATGACGCTGGCGATGCCGCAGCACAGGCCGGACAGGACGTAGAGCAGGCAGGTGTGCAGCCGGACGTTGATCCCGGCCAGCCGCGCGGCTTCGAGGTTGCCGCCGATCGCGTGGGTGCGGCGGCCGAAGGTGGTGCGGTTGAGCACGACCCAGCCGGCGACGGCGACCGCGGCGAAGATGAGCACCAGCGGCGGGATGCCGAGCAGGTAGCTGTCCTGGTAGCCGAGGTCGACCAGGGCCTGGTTCTTCGGCGACACCGTCTGCGTGCGGCCCTGCGAGAGCTGGATCGCCAGGCCGCGCGCGGAGGCGAGCATGGCGAGGGTGCCGATGAACGCGACCAGCCGCCCGTACGCGATGAGCAGTCCGGTCACCAGCCCGCAGCCGAGGCCGACGGCGAGCGCGCAGAACACGATCCCGCCGACGCCGAACGACTGCGTGGCCTTCGTCGTCGCCCAGACCGTGGCGAGCGCGACCACCGCGCCCACCGACAGGTCGATGCCGCCGCCGATGATCACGAACGTCATGCCGACGGTGATCACGCCGATCACCGACGCCTGGGTCAGCAGCAGCACCAGGGTGCCGGTGGTGAGGAACTGGCCGGGCTGGGTGAGCGCCCCGACCACGACCAGGATCGCCAGGACCCCGACCAGGCCGAGGTTGCGGACCTCGGTGAGTCTCCGCCGCTCGGGTTCGGCCCGGGGCGCTGCTTGTTCAGTCATGGACGGGCTCCTCCAGGATGAGGTCCAGCACGCGGCGCTCGTCGAGCTCGCGGGCGCCGGCTTCGGCGACGACCTGGCCTTCGCGCAACACCAGCACCCGGTCGGCCAGCCCGAGCACCTCCGGCAGTTCGCTGGAGACCAGCAGGATCGCGACGCCGGAGCCGGCGAGCTCGCGGATCACGCGGTACAGCTCGGCCCGCGCGCCGACGTCGACCCCGCGGGTGGGCTCGTCGAGCAGCAGCACCCGGCAGCCCTTGAGCAGCCAGCGCGCGACGACGGCCTTCTGCTGGTTGCCGCCGGACAGCTTGCCGACGACCCGGCGGACGTCGGCCGGGCGCAGGTCGAGCGCCTCGGTGTGCCGCCGGACGGCGGCTGTCTCGGCCTTGGCGCTGAACCAGCCGAGGCGCGCGTACCGCCGCAGCGACGGCAGGGAAACGTTGCGGGCCACGGACTCGTGCAGCAGCAGCGCCTGGCTCTTGCGTTCCTCCGGGGCCAGGCCGAGCCCGCCGCGGACGGCCGCGCCGACCCCGTTCCCCAGTGGCTTCCCGGCGAGGCGGATCTCCCCGGCGGTCGCTTTCCGGGCGCCGTAAACGGTCTCCAGGACCTCCGAGCGGCCCGAGCCGACCAGCCCGGCGAGCCCGAGGATTTCGCCTCGCCGGAGCGAGAAGGTGACGTCCTCGAACGCGCCGGCCAGGCTCAGCCCGGTGACGCCGAGGATCTCCGGCGCGTCGTCGTGGGCGCCGGGAGCCGGCCGCGGCGGGAACGGGAACTCGACGCGGCGGCCGGTCATCCGGGCCACCAGGTCGCCGGTCGGGGTGGTCCGCGCGGGCAGCCCGGCGGCGACGGTCCGGCCGTCCTTGAGGACGCTCACCCGGTCGCCGATCTCCCGGATTTCGGCCAGCCGGTGGGAGATGTAGAGCACCGCGACCCCGCGCGCGGTGAGGCCGCGGATGACCCGGAACAGGTTGGCCACCTCGTCGGCGGCCAGGACCGCGGACGGTTCGTCGAGCACGATCAGCCGGGCGTCCAGCGAGAGGGCGCGGGCGAGGCTGACGATCTGCCGGCCCGCCGCGGACAGCGCGGCGACTTCCCGCTCGACGCGGATTTCCCGGTGTCCCAGGCGGTCGAGGAGCTGGCGTGCCTCGGCCCGCATGGTCGCGCGGCGGACGAAACCGCCCCGGGCCTGTTCGTGGCCGAGGAAGACGTTCTCCGCCACCGAAAGGCCGTCGACGAGGTCGAGTTCCTGGTACAGCGTGGCGATGCCGTGGCGGATCGCCGCGGTCGGGTTCGGCAGCCGCACCGGCGTGCCGTCGATGCGGATCTCGCCGTCGTCCGGGCGGTGCGCCCCGGCCAGCACCTTGATCAGGGTCGACTTCCCGGCACCGTTCTGCCCGAGCAGGCAGTGCACTTCGCCGGCTTCGACGCTCAGCTCGACGTCGTCGAGCGCGCGCACCCCCGGGAACCGCTTGCCGATCCCGGTCATCTCCACGAGCGTCATCCGCTGTCCCCTTCCGCCCGCACCGGCACCAGCGCCGGGTCGTCGAACACCGCCTGCAGGGCGACGTGCGCGCCGCCGCGCGAAGCCGCGGAGAACCCGAGCCAGGACAGCTCGACGCGGCAGCCGCCGATGCCCGGCGCGACCACCCGGGCCTCGAGCTCGGCCAGCATCGGGCCGAGCAGGTACGGGCCCAGCTGGGCGAAGTAGCCGCCCAGCAGCACCACCCGCGGGTTGAAGACGTTGACCAGCACGGCCGCGCCGACGCCGAGGGCGGCGCCGACCTCCGCGAGCGCGTCGAGGGTCCGCTTGTCCTTGAGCTGGGCGCGGCGGCGGACGATGTCGAGCCGCTGTTCGAGGTCGAGCGACGGGTCGTGCACCGGATCGCTCGGCGACGCGGCCAGCCGCAGCATCCCGGCCAGCCCGACGAGCGTCTCCCAGCAGCCGCGGCGGCCGCAGCCGCAGACCCGGCCGGCCGGGTCGAGCTGGATGTGCCCGATCTCGCCGGAGAACCCTTCGGCGCCGCCGAGCAGCCTGCCGCCGGAGATCACCCCGCCGCCGACGCCGATTTCGCCGGTCAGGTAGACGAGGTCGGCGGTGCCGGCGACGCTGCCCATCGCGTATTCGCCGAGCGCGCCGAGGTTGGCGTCGTTGGCCGTGCGCACCGGGAACGACGGCGGCCCGAGCCGCCGGGTGAGCCGGTCGGTGAGGCCGCGGACCACCGGGACGTCGGTCCAGTGCAGGTTCGGCGCGAGCGCCACGGTCCCGCTGCCGGCTTCGACGAGGGCCGGGACGCCGACGGTCACCCCGGCGGGCCGGACCCCGAGCCGCCGGCATTCGCGCAGGGCGCGAGCGGTGAGTTCGGCGCCGGCGTCGAGCACCTTGGCCACCGGCAGCGCCTGGACGTCGAGCGCGACGCGTTGTTCGAACAGCACGGTGCCGGTGAGGTCGAGGGCGAGCGCGCTCAGGTAGTCGACGTTGATCTCGACGCCGACCCCGCCGACGCCCCGCCCGTCCAGCTCGACGATCGTGCCCGGCCGCCCGACGGCACCGGCGCGTTCCCGGTCGCCTTCGCGCGCCAGCCCGCGTCCGACGAGTTCGGCGACGAGGCTGGAGACGGTCCCCTTGTTCAGCCCGGTGTCGGCGGCGATCCCGGCCCGCGACCGCGGTCCCGCGTCCCGCAGGTGCCGGAGCACCAGCGAAAGGTTGCTGCGCCGGACGGCCGTCTGGTCCGCCGGCTTGCGCGAGAAGGAGGAGTCCACACCGACACCGCCCCAGTTCGTCTGGTGGGACAACAAATTAGGTCCGGCGGAACGAACGGGTCAACGAAGCCGCGCGCGGGGCGAACCGGGACGAAAGCCACCAAACCCGAGCTGACCAGCGAAACTGTCGAAGCCCGGCGGGCGGGCCGGTCCCACGGATGGAGCACGGGTTAGGGCGCGCGGCCGCCGTAATCCCGCCGCCGAACGGGCGCCTGGCGTGGCGTAACAGGGGATCTGCCCCGCACGACCATCAGCGGTGATCGAAGACATGGTCGTGGCCATCGCCCGCTGGCTGCGTAACGCCCTCGCCGAGTCGGAAATCGACCTCGTGCGCGACGCCGACGACGAGCGACTCCTGCACCGCAGCCTTGAACACACCGTCGTGAAGGCCGTCGGGATCGCGTTCCCCCACCGGCGGGGCAAGCTGGCGCAGGATCTCCGCCGGTGCTTCGCCGACCCGCCGCTGGTCGCGCTCGCACCAGGAGTGACAGGGCCGAACCTGCGCCAGGCGGTGGCGGCCCAGGTGGAACGGGTGGTGCGCGAAGACGGGTTCCTCCGGAGCTACTTCAGGGACGAGCAGCTCGCCGACCTGCTGCACGGCGCGTTCCTGGAGGCGATCAGCCACCTCGTCGCCATCCGCGGCGACGAGCGTCTGGCGACTCGCCTCACCGCGCTCGGGTTCGGCGTGGACAGCCCCCGGCAGACCACCAACGTCGCGGTGGAGACCAGGGGCACCGTGTTCCAGGCGGGAACGGTCAACGGTGACGTCCACCTGACCACCGGTCTCGGCGAGCCCCCCGCCGACGAGCCACCGATCGTGGTCACGACGAGCGTGTTCACCAACCGGTGGCTGGTCGTGGCGGGGCCACCGCCGGTGGAGTTCACCTACTGCGGGAGCACGGAGGTCTCGGTTCTGGTCGAGGCACGCGGAGCACGTGCCGTCGTGCTGCGCGCCCTGCGCGTGAAGGTGCTGTCCCGCGAACCGGCGCGGCCGGTCGTCGCCTCCAGGGGCATCTGCTCGATCATGGACCGCAGGTTCTTCGACGTCCTGCTGGACGAGAACCCGCCTCGCCTGGTGCCCGCCGCCGCGGGCTCGAACGCCGGCTGGATCCACCGGCTGACCCGCCGTCCGCCCGAGCCGCCCGGCTTCCCGTTCACGGTGGCGCCGCTGGACCCCGAGATGTTCGTCCTCAAGCCGTCCAGCACCCACGAGGTGCAGTGGGTACTGGAGCTGGACTGGACCTATCAAGGGCAGGCGGGCACGGTGACCGTGGACCGGGCCGGCGAGCCCTTCCGGGTGCATCCGGGCTAGGACCTGTCCTCAAAGCCAGACGAGCAGGGTGGCGAGGTCGATCATGCTTCGATAGGAAGTGGCGGTCTTGTCGAAGCGGGTCGCGATGGCACGGAACTGCTTGAGGCGGTTGCAGCAGCGTTCGACAACGTTTCGGCGCCGGTAGGCAGTGCGGTCGAAAGGCGGTGGGCGGCCGCCGGCCCGGCCTCGGCGCAGCCGGTTGGCTCGCTGGTCACGGCGTTCGGGAACGATCGCCGGGATATGCCATCAGCGCAGGTAGGTGCGGATGGCGCGGCTGGAGTAACCCTTGTCGGCCAGCACCCGGCGCGGCCGGTTCGCCGGACGACCCGGGCCCGGCCGACGGAATTCGACACCGGCCCCTTCGCACCAGAGACCGGAAGCAACGGCTCGATCACCTGCCACTGCTCATCGGTCAGTTCATGCCTACGTACCACAGCCGAAGATCAAAGCAGATCACCCACACCAGCTTTGAGGACAGGCCCTAGCTTGAGTTTTAACGTCTGCGTGGTCGATGGAGACCCTGCCGATCATGAGTGAAGCCCTTGGTCGATCATTCCTTCTTGCGACAGACGGAAGATCGAACCAAGGGCTTCAATGATCAGTGTGCATCACGCCGGTGACGCCGGCGCGGCCGGGGAGCTCTCCGCGCTCCGGCAACAGTTCCACCGATGCCTGACCCGGCGGGCGGACGCGTTGTTCGAGCTGACCGAGGCGGTGTTGTGCGCGGACGGGCCGGTCCGGTCGATCGCGGAGCTGTCCCTGGCCGGTGAGCACCGTCGCGGCCACGGCAGTGGCTATGCCGCGCTGGCCCGCGGACGCGTCGACATCGATCGACTACGTACCGC